>JBDTRY010000202.1:0-7124 GCA_039931435.1 Acidobacteriota bacterium
TGCAGAAAAGTCAGGGGCAGTCCGCTACGCTCGAAGAGTTCGAGGAACAGTGCGTGGCGCGTCGCATACTCGCGGCGGCAACGTCTGATGTGCGAATAGAACGCGCCGCTCTCGAGAAAGAGAGCGAGCGTGGACTGATCGAGCAGAGGGAGATGGTCGTCGCTGAGATGCTTGAGCTCGATGAACCGGTCCAGAAGAGGCTCGGGAACGACGACGTAGCCCAGCCGCAGCGAGGGGAAGAGAAGCTTGCTGAAGGTGCCGGTGTAGATCAGACGGCCGCTGTGATCGAGACTCTGCAGGCTGGGAAGCGGGTGCGCGCCGTAACGCAACTCCGAATCGTAATCGTCTTCGATGATCCAGGACCGGTTGGTCGCGGCGAAATCGATCAGGGCCAGACGGCGGGCCAGGGAAAGGGAGACCCCGGTGGGAAACTGCCGTGAGGGCGTGGTGTAGATCAGCGAGATCTTTCCGCTGCCCCTGCGAGGCAGTTGCAGACCCTGGTCATCGATGGGGCCGGGAACGATGCGCGCGCCGGCATTGCTGCAGGCCTGGCGCGCTTCCACGTAGCCCGGGTCTTCGACGTAGACCTGATCGCGCGCTGTGAGAAGGAGCGAGGCCAGCAGAAACAGCGCCTGTTGCGATCCGGAAGTGATGACCACCTGATTCCAGTGACAACGCACGCCGCGATGATCGCGGAGGTAGGTGGCCACGTTCTCGCGAAGCTCCGGAACGCCGGCGATGCAGGAGGCCTGGTAGTTCAGGATGTTCCGGCCTTCGCGTCGCAGCGTACGCCCGCGCATGCGGTTCCAGGTGAGAAGAGGAAAAAGGCCCACATCCGGCTGGCAGGGACGGAACGGCCGCGGCGCACTGAATGATGGGTGGGCTACCGGCGAGGCGCTGACCCGGCGCTTGTCCACTGCCGGGCGCTTGAGATAACGGGGAAGGGTGATGGATGTGCTGACGAAGACACCGGAGCGGGGCGAGGAATCGAGATAGCCTTCGCTGATCAACCGTTCGTAGGCATAGACCGCCGTGTTGCGCGATACCTTCAGCTCCGAGGCCAGATCGCGCGTTGAAGGAAGCGCGTCTCCCGGAGCCAGTCCTCCGCTGCGGATGCGCTCGCGGATCTGGCGGGCCAGTTGATCCTGCAACGTGGGCCGCTGGGAGCGATCGATCCATAGTCCGGAGAGTGTACGCATACAGTTTCGCCTGAAATTCTATCGATGATCTCCGGCCTGGGGGAAACCGCTCCGTTCCTGTGTCCGTTGCCGGCAGCGTCGAATGGCTACGGACAAGATTGCTGCGAGCGGACGAGAGGTCACGGACTCTCCGTCCGTTCCTGATTCGATTTCCGCACGGCCTGGCCCAGTTGACGCTGCCAGGGATCCGCCGAAGACTCGAGCCGGTCGGCCACAGCCATGGCGTCCTTCAGCGGCTCATCCTGCCCCAGTTTGAACTTGGCCTCGAGGCGCTCGATGGCGATTTCGAATCCGGCGATGGCCGGGAGGCGCCGGGTGATTTCTGAGTGCGGGATCTCATTCATCTGCCAGGGATCGGGATTCGATTTCTCCATGCGCGTATTGAGCCGGGCCAGAGTGACTTCGAGATCCACCTCGCTCTGCGCCTTCACCTGCCCGTAGCAATGCACGGCGGTGTAGTAGAAGGTGCCTGGCATGTCCCGACCGGGATACCACGTGGGCGTTACGTAGGAGTAGGGGCCGTGAAAGACGGCCAGGGTGGGAGTGGTCGACGTGAAGAGCGCCTTTGAGTGTTCGTTGGCGCGGGCCAGGTGCCCGAGCAGAACGCGGCGGTGGCGATCGAGAAGCAGCGGAAGATTTGTGACCAGCGGTCCGTCTTCGCCATTGTTGATGAGGAGCGCCCATGGATTATCTTCGATGAGCTCGTAGGTCTCTTCGATCGATTGCGGACGCCAGCTGGGCCGGACGAACATGATGCGGTCATTCTGGGACCAGGGCCTGGTCATCGTAAAGGCCCAGAATCGATTCTGTTCATGGGTCCAGTTCTCTTGTCGGTACTGGCACCATGCACAATTCATGATCTGGCTCTTGCTGGATACCAACGGCGGTGCGAGGATTGCCACAATCGCAAGCCATCCGGAAGCAGACTGAATCGACCTGGCAGGATCTCGCACCCGAGAAGAAGGAGTTTCACCATGAAAAACCTCGTCGCTCTTACCTTCGTGGCTCTGATACCCGCTGCGCTGTCGGCGCAGAGTCCAGCCGGCGCCCCTCAGCCGGAGTCGCTCTCCTTCGTGGAGTCCTGCCGGCCCAATCCCGGGGCGGCGCACGTCATCCTCACGGGAAAGGTCGGCGATTCCAGCGGCGCGCCGCTAGTGGGAGCAAGCGTCAGCCTGCGCTGCGGAAACCTCCGCGAGGATGCGCGCACCATCGGCGACGGCACCTATCGCCTCTCTGCTCCGGCAGGCACGTATCAGATCGACGTCAAGGCTCCGGGCTTCCAGCTTGCGGTGGAGACGCTGGATCTGACTGCAGGCGCGGCCGCACAGCGCGATTTCAGTCTCGACACCGGAACGTTCAGCAGCATCATCACCGTGCACGAAACCGGTGGATTCGTAGCCTCATCGTCGACTTCCGCCACCAAGACCGATGCCCCCCTGATCGAAATCCCACAGTCCGTTTCGGTGATCACCGAGGACCAGCTCACCTCGCGGAATGTCCAGACGGTCAACGAAGCCATCCGCTACACAGGCAGCGTGGATGTGGACACCTACGGAAACGAAACGCGATTCGACTGGATCAACATCCGCGGCTTCGATCAGTCCACCTATGGTCTCTACCGCGACAACTCGCGCTGGCAGAGCGGACAGGTTTCCGGGCAGATCGATCCGTATCTCATCCAGGAGGTCGACGTCGTCAAGGGTCCCAGCTCCGTGCTCTACGGACAGAATCAGCCGGGCGGGCTGGTGAACCTCGTCACCAAACGTCCGCCTTCGCGAACGCTCCGTGAAGTCGTGGTGAACTACGGGTCGTTCAATCGCCGCCAGGTCCAGGCGGACTTCGGCGGACCGATGAACGATGAGGGAACGCTCCGATTCCGTCTAACCGGTCTCCTGCGCCGGAGCGACAGCCAAGTCAGTCATGTCCCGGACGACCGATGGTTCATCGCGCCGGCACTGACCTGGGTACCCACGAACAAGACAACCTGGACGCTCCTGGCAGACTACCAGCGTGACGAGACCGGATGGAGCCAGTTTCTCCCCTCGCAAGGCACCTTCCGGCCCAATCCCAACGGAAAGATTCCGCGCGATACGTTTACCGGCGAGCCTGGATACGACTTCTTCGACCGCGATCAGTGGTCCATCGGCAGTCTCTTCGAGCATCAACTGAATCCCACGTGGACATTCCGGAACACCCTTCGCTATTCAACGATCAAGTTCGACGGCAACGACGTCTTTGGCGGCGGCCTGCAGGAAGATCTGCGCACACTGAACCGCTTCGGCTTCGGAAACTCGCTCGATCTGGGACTGTTCACCACCGACACCAGCGCTTACGTACAGGCGAGCACGGGAATGATCGACCACTCGGTTCTGGTCGGCGTGGACTACTCCAGATCGGAATCGACGATCGTCAGCGGATTCGCTTTTGCGCCCACTCTCGATGTCTATAACCCGGTCTATGGCTCGCCGATCCCCGACCTCTTCACCTATTTCAACGCCCGCCAGCCCGTAAACCTCCTGGGGATCTACGTTCAGGATCACATGAAGATCGGCACGAAATGGGTGGCCACTGTGGCCGGCCGTCATGACTCTACGGAGATCACGACGAAGGACCGCATCTCTGGAACGGAGACGAAGCAGGATCCGAACAAGGTCACAGGACGCGTAGGATTGACCTATCTCAGCGACATCGGCATTGCTCCCTACGCCAGCTACTCCACGTCGTTCCTTCCCGTGGCCGGAGTGAACTTCTTCGGTGAACCATTCAAGCCAACAGAGGGAAAACAGATCGAGGGCGGATTGAAGTATCAGCCCAAGAGCTCGAACACGTTCTTCACTGCGTCGGTTTTTCAGATCACGCAGACCAACGTCAGCGTCACCGACCCGGCCAACCCGGTGAACACGCTGCAGCAGGGTGAAATCCGCTCGCGAGGATTCGAGCTCGAAGCAGTCGGCCACCTCGCTCAGACAATCAACTTCAACGCTGCCTACTCGCATCTCGATCAGGAAGTGACGCGGACCACCGATCCCACGGCGCTGGGCCAGCGGCCTCCGCTTGCTCCCGACCAGTTGTTTTCGCTTGCAGGCGAATACACCGTGGCCAGCGGACCGCTGACAGGCGTGGGCTTCGGTGCCGGAATTCGATTCGTAGGCTCCCGTGCCGGAGATGCGGCCAACACCATCGAGGTACCGTCCTATACCCTGCTCGACGCTTCTGTCCGTTATCTCTGGCGGGACACCGAGTTTCTCCTCAGTGCCACCAATCTGGCGGACAAGACTTACGTCGCCGTATGCACATCACCTTCCTATTGCAACTATGGAAGCGCGAGAAAACTGCTGGCCACGGTCCGCTACAATTTCTGATCGGGGGAGCGAATCCCTGAGCGGAACGGCTGACATCGAGGGATCGTCTCGCGCAATGTTCGGGGGTGCCGTGCCGGGCCGGGTGCGCACCCCGTCGAGCGCCGCGTGAGCCAAGCGGAATCAACAGAGATCCCACATGAACCCGATCGACCCTGAAATAGCGCAGTTCGCCCGGGAGCTGCAGGCTGGATGGGCGGCGGCGGGATTCTCCGGATCGCTGGCCCCGCCCGAGGCGCGCGCGATCGCCGAACGGGTGAGAGCTCCGTGGGCTCGGGGCGGTCCGCGCATCGCAGCAGTCACCGAGCAGATCGTGTACACGTCTTCCGGCAGCGTGCGCGTGCGCCTTTATGACCCTGAGCAGGGCAGCGTCAAACCAACTCTGATCTACCTTCACGGCGGCGGATGGACGCTGTTCAGTCTGGACACGCACGACCGGGTCATGCGCGAGTATGCCTCCCGCGCAGCAATCAACGTCCTCGGGGTTGATTACGCGCTTGCCCCGGAGCACAAGTATCCCGCTGCTCTGGAGCAGGTGGTGGCAGTGGCTCGCCATGTGTGGATGCATGGTCGTCGCTTCGGCGCAGACCCGGAAGCCATCGCCATCGGTGGTGATTCCGCCGGTGCGAACCTGGCAATCGCGGCCTGCCTCAGACTCCGCCACGAGAGTCAGCCCGCGTTGATCCGGGCCATGATTCTCAATTACGGGGTCTTCGCCCGGCACTCGTCCGAGCAGGCCATCGCTCGCTACGGCGGATCCGAAACTATGCTCACAGCCGAGGAGATGGAGGGATTCTGGAGGAACTATCTGCGTTGCGAAGCGGACGCAGAGGATCCGCTGGTCTGCCCCATCGAGGCAGACCTGCGTGGACTGCCGCCGGCGTTCCTGGTCGTTCCCGAGTGCGACCTGCTCGCAGAGCAGAGCATGCGTCTGGGCGAATTGCTGCGTGAGGCAGGCGTGCCGGTGGATGTGGCCTTCTATCGCGGAGCGACGCATTCATTTCTGGAAGCCGTCTCCATCGCCCCGATCGCCGGCCGGGCCTTCGCTGAGACAGCCGACTGGCTGCGCCGCATCCTTGTGTCCGAGCACTCCTGAACAAGCGATGCAACCGCGTTTACTCAAACCATTCCGTGGCGGTCTTCGGCCACTGATGAGTCACGGTCCCGGGGTCGACTGGTGAAGTTTCGACCGACCGTCATCGTCGTTCATCGCTGGCTGGGTGTCGCCGGCCTGGTTTTCTGGCTTCTGCAAGCGGTGAGCGGGATCGTCTCCGTCTTTCACTGGGAGATTGACGATGTCACGGTCTCCGGCACTCATCACCCAACCGACTTCGCCGCCATCGCCCGACGGGCCGCGGACGAGTCAGCACCAGGCAGCGGCCGGCAAGTCGACTCCATCTGGTCAAGCGCCGGCTTTGCCGATCGCTTCGACATCAACATCACCGCCCCGGAGCCGGAGGGCGGCGAAGTCCTGCGCGTCGACGGTGCCGGAAACGTTCTTCGCCGGCGACTGGACCGCGAGAAATTCCGGAACGGTGCCTTCATCGACAATCTGGTCCTGCTGCATCAGTCGCTGCTGGCCGGAGATACCGGCCGGTTCATCGTCGGCGTCAGCGGCCTCCTTCTCCTTAGCAACCTGCTCATGGGGCTGACCGTGGCCTGGCCACGGGGTGGGCGCTGGAAAACGGTCCTTCGTCCGTCATGGCGGGGGTCACTGGTTGCGCGGCTGTACTCCTGGCACCGCGCCTTCGGACTGATGGTCATCGTTCCGGCCATCCTCCTGGTCAGTGCCGGAATTCTTCTGGCGTTCGACGATGGCGTCGCGCGCGTCCTCCACGTCTCCCGACCTGTAGTTCCAAAGCAGGTGCAAGGAGCAGGCGAGCCTTCTATCGGGATGGTCCAGGCCATCCGGATTGCACTGAGGCGATTCCCTGCCGCGTCCGTGTCGGGGATCCGATTCCCTTCGGGCGGGGATGGTACGTGGACTATCGCGCTGAAACAGACGAGCGAACGTCAACGGGCGTTCGGAAAGACCAGGGTTTTCATCGCCAGCGACGGCAGAATCGTTGCGGCCTACGACGCTACGTCAACGTCGGCCCTGCACCGATTCATCGATCTTGTCTTTCCGTTTCACACGGGCGAGATGGCAGGGCTGGCGGGCCGGCTGGTGGTGCTGGCTACGGGCCTGTGGCTGGCAACCGTAATGGTGCTGGGAGCCTCGCTATGGTGGAAGAGGAGGGCGTAGGCCACGACTTTCCCCTCCCCCGGCGGGAGAGAGGCCAGGGGTGAGGGTCTCTCTTGTTCGCTCTGCAGTCGTGAGGTTTTACAGGGACCCTCATCCGTCCGCTTCGCGGCCACCTTCTCCCGCGGGGAGAAGGGAGGAGGAAGCGGAAATGTGGATTCACCTACCCCGGCGGGAGAGAGGCCAGGGGTGAGGGTCTCTGTTGTTCGCTCTGCAGTCGCGAGGTTTTACAGGGACCCTCATCCGTCCGCTTCGCGGACACCTTCTCCCGCGGGGAGAAGGGTGAGCTTGACCTCTTCGCCGCGTTCCATCTGCCCTTGTCAC
>JBDTRY010000203.1:0-7118 GCA_039931435.1 Acidobacteriota bacterium
TGAATGGTGAATGGTGAATGGTGAATGGTGAATGTTGAATGGTGAATGGTGAATGTTGAATGTTGAATGAATCGCACCTTTGTCGATGTTGCCCCGGGACGGGAGAAGCGATCCTGTTTCGACGATTCTAAGGGAACGTCCATGCGAATCCACCAACATGTCATCCCGAACGAGCGAAGCGAGCAGGGATCTCCGGCTCGCCTGAGGGCGGCCGTTGTTGGTCAAACCGAAGATCCCTCCCTTCGGGTGGGGGAACGCAGCCGCGAACTTTCTCCTTGCCATTGCCCCGATCATTTTGTTTACTGAGCTGCGGCTTGACCCGTTCCGTTCTGATCGCGTGAAAGTTCATCATGAATCGTCCGTCTTCCGGCATGGCGCCGTCGCCCTCGGCGCGGTCCTATCAGCAGGTGCTCACAAAGCTCCTCAGGCATAGCGCTGTCCCGCAACTCCGGAAGATCATTGATAAGACGCTGCCCGCGGACATCTCCCCCGTCATTCCGCTGCTGCTTCTCGATGACCGTCGAAAAATTCTTTCGCTGCTCATCGACGCAGGTAAAGCAGCCCGCGTCCTGCTCGAGCTTGACACGGACTCTCTGGCGTCCATTGTCGGCGACCTCGAAGACCAGACCGTTGCGGCCATCTGTACTTCCTCGGCGCCCGACGATGCGGCCGACCTTCTCGACGTACTCAGTGAGGAGCGCCGTGAAGTCATCCTCTCCTCCCTCGGCCCGGCCAGGGGAGCAAAACTTCAGTCGCTGCTGGCGCGCGAAGAGGAGACCGCCGGCTCCCTGATGAACACGGAGTTTCTGGCCCTGGACGAGAGCCTCACGGTGTCCAGCGCTATCGAAGCCATCCGGCTCTACCCTCGGAAAGATTCGTTTTTTTATGTCTACACCGTCGATTCGATGGGCCACCTGGCCGGTGTGCTTTCTCTGAGGAACCTGCTTCTGGCGTCCCCCGAGGCCATCCTGAAATCGATCATGGTCCAGCATGTGGTGCGAACGAATAACGATTCCTCGCAGGAGGACGTGGCGCAGCTCGTAGCGAAATACGACCTCCTCTCCATTCCTGTGGTCGATCTGCAGAATCGCCTTGTCGGTGTCGTCGATGTCGATGACGTCATCGACGTCATTCAGGAAGAGGCGGCAGAAGATCTCTTTCACCTGGCCGGTGTCGATGTCTCAGAGCGTGTCAGCACGCCGGCGGGCGTGAGCTTCAGACGCCGCTTCCCCTGGCTCGTCGTCAACCTCGCTACTGCATTTCTGGCGGCGATGGTCGTGCGCATGTTCGAGGGAACGATTCAGCGTTGGGCTGTCCTGGCGGCCTTCATGCCCATCGTGGCCGGGATGGGTGGCAACGGAGGGACGCAGACGCTGACGGTCTTCGTTCGTGGCCTGGCCTTCAACGAAGTGGAGTGGCGCACGGCCTTTCGTCCGGTGATGAAGGAACTACTCGTCGGATTCGGAACGGGTGCAGGGACCGGGCTGCTCACAGGGATCATCGTCGGGCTGTGGACCGGCGACATTGTTCTCGGCACGATTCTCTTCCTGGCGATGATTTTCAACATGATCATCGCCGGTGTCGCCGGCGGCCTGGTACCCGTGGCGTTGAAACAGTTGGGGTTTGATCCGGCCATCTCCTCTTCGATTTTCGTGACGACCTTCACCGATGTGGGGGGATTCTTTTCGTTTCTGGGGCTGGCGGCGCTGGCTCTTCGTTACGTGCATCGCGGCTGAGTGAGCTGGCTTCGAGACGTCTCAAATCCTGGCCAGCTCTCGTGCAATTTCGGAGGCAAATGCCACTGATTGAAATGGATGCGAGGACGAGTGCGGACGGCTCGTCCCTGCGGCAGGCGTGTTTTTTATCCGCAGCTACGAAAAAACCGACTCGGCAGCGAGGCAAGACAGGGTGCAGATCCGGGTAAACTGCACTAACTTCAGGTTGCGCAATTAGTTAGTGATCTTCGCCCAAGCACGTGTGCAGTTTGCTCCAGAGTGCAGCCAGTGCGCGCTGTGGGCGTTTTTCACAGTGATTTCCGCGGCGTTTTCCACAGATTCTGTGAAAACCGGAAATCACCCTGCCTGACGATCTCCGGTGGCTCGACCGTAAAGTCCACGATCGTCGACGCTTTAGCTTCCAAAGGTCCGATATCGAGAACGGCTCCGACCTGATTTTTCGTCTTCGCGGGCAGCGCGGCTATGGTATAAATCGGCGGTTCCCCACTCCGATTCATACTCGTGGACGCGAGCGGTCCGCTCACTCGCAAGAGATCGAGGAGCCATCCGCAGTCAGGAATGCGAACGGCGATGGTGACCGCGTCCGCGCTGGCCGCAAGAGGTCTGTTCAGTGCAAGAATTGCCGTCAGCGGCGCGGGCCAGATGGATCGCAGCGTATTCGCCGCGGGCTCGGTGATTATGGCGCCAAGGGCCACGACCTCGTCCGGATCGGAAGCCAGTACCACCAGCGGTTTGTGCTCATCGCGACCCTTGATCCTGAAAATTTTCGCCACGGCGTCAGCATTCGTCGCCTCCGCGTGAAAACCGTAGATCGTATCTGTGGGGAGAATGACCACTTCACCGTGCCGGATGATTTCGGCGATGCCCGCCCTCTCCTTGCCATTCGGTGAGCGTTCAGCAATCACCCACGTTCGTGTGACCAATCAGCCTCCGAAGTATCTGGCAACCGTGTTTTTCGCCTGGAGGGTATCGGTGGTCCCCTCGACGATGATTCGTCCATCCGCGAAAAGAGTGATACGACCTTCCGGGATCGTCGCCGTCAGCGACTGCGCGTGCCTTGCCACCGGTGCGATTCCCTCCATGCGCCGGGCAGCCGAGTCCAGATCTCCCTCGGAGCCGAACATCAGTTGCACGGAATTGCGGCCGCAGAGTGCGATGACCTCTTCCGCGTCCTCATCAAGGGCGGGAAGCTGTCCGGTCCCGCAGGAGTCACACATCGGATCGGGCTGGACCTCTTCGAAGAGGACTCGAAAACCATGCGGGCCCTGCCAGAGGTCGAAGGACAGAAGTCCGCGGTCGAACTTCTTCGACACGATCCACTTCATTGCTGCGGCAACCTGGAGTGCGGCCACGACCGAGGGAAGGGGAGTGATGATCCCGGCAGTGTCGCAGCTCTCAACGGCGCCGATCGGTGGCGCGCTCTCCATAAGACAACGAAGGCAGGGTGTGACTGTGGGGATGATCGTGGCCATCATCCCCCGGCTGCCGATGGCCGCGCCGTAGATCCAGGGAATCCCTGAAGCGAGAGCAGCGTCGTTGATGACAAACCTGGCCCTGAAATTGTCCGTGCCGTCCAGGACCAGGTCCATACCTTCGAGCAGACGCATCGCCGTCGATGCATTGAGCTCGCGCACGAGCGCTTCGCTTCGAACGGCTGAATCGATGGCGCCGATGTGCTTCACGGCCGCGGAGGCCTTGGGCCGCGCCGAACGGGCATCATCCTCGACGAACAATGTCTGGCGCTGAAGGTTCGACAGGTCTACGTAGTCACGATCAATGATGCGCAGGAGTCCATCGTCGGAGCGCCCGACTCCGGCGCGAGCGAGCAACTCCACGATGCGGCTTCCCAGAGCCCCGCAGCCGACAACGGCGATTCGCGCCGCGCTGAGACGGCGCTGGCCCTCGATGCCTACCTGGGGGAAAGCATGATGACGGGAGTGCCGCTCGCTGATGTCCATCACTGCTTGAGAACAGGTGCAGAGCGTCGAGGCTTCCTTCCGGCCGCGGGAAGATCAGAAGAGCGGAGAAGTTCCGCCGCATGGGCGCGGGCAGAATCGGTCACCGATTGCCCTGCCAGCATGCGCGCGATCTCCTCGACACGTTCCTGGTCGGAATCAAGTCGGGCGATCCTGGCCACGGTATGGTCGCCCATTACTTCCTTCCAGACTCGGAAGTGCGTCCCGGCCATCCCTGCGATCTGCGGAAGATGCGTGACGCAGATGACCTGGTTCGATCGGGCCAGGTCGAGTAATTTTCGTCCCACAGCTTCTGCGACCCGGCCGCCGATGCCGGCATCGATCTCGTCGAAGACCAGCGTTGCCTCAGCGGACTTCTGCGACCGTTCGAAAAGGGCCGCGGCAATGGCCAGCTGGATGCGTGAAAGCTCGCCGCCGGAAGCGATTCTCTGCATGGGCTTTGGCTCTTCGCCGCGATTTGGAGCGATGAGCAGTTCCACCTTGTCAAAGCCATCAGCGCCGAAGGCCACGCCCTGCCCGTTCTTCACCATTGGCGAAGTTTCCGCCGGGGTTGTGGAAACGCTGACTCGAACGCTCGTTCCCTCCATGGCCAGATCGCGGAGTTCGTCCTCTACGGCATGCTCGAGGATTGTCGCGGCCGACTGCCGCAATTCCGAGAGGTGCGTAGCCGCGGCGGCAAAGCGTTGGAAGGCCGCCTTTTCCTGCTTATCAAGTTGGGCGACGCTGGCCTCGTAGTCCGAGAGGCGATCGAATTCTTCTCTGCTCGCCTCGAGGTGATCGATCACGGCCTCCACGGTGCCACCGTATTTCTTCTTCAGGCGCTCGATTGCTACCAGCCGGTCTTCGATCTCTTCGAGTCTGTCGGGATCGTGGCGCACAGAATCGGTGATCGCCGATACCGAACGGGCGATCTCCTGGAGGTGAAACCGCGCCTCGCGAAGCTCGCTGTGTGCGGCGCCGATCGAGGCGATCTTCGCCGCAAGTCCCTCCAGAAGGTGTTCGGCCCGGGCCAGCAGAGCAATCGCCGAATCCTCGTCGGCTTCGAGCAGACTGAATGCCCCGCCTGTAGAAGCAATCATTTCTCCGGCGTTGGCGAGGACGATCCTTTCCTCCCGCAGCGTTTCCTCTTCGCCTGCTGCCAGACGGGCGACACTGATCTCGTCGATCTGGTATTTGAGCAGGTCCAGCCTCAGGGCGCGATCACGCTCGGAGGAAGTGATCGTTTCCAGTTCCCCCGCTGCGCCGCGCCACTCCGCGTGCGCCGCGCGGGTCGCCTCCAGTCGGGGAGCGGCCTCTGCATACTCATCGAGCAACTCCCGACCCGATTTCCCTGCGATGCGGTCCCGGGCCTCGTTCTGGCCGTGGATGTCCACGAGCCGGTCCATGATCGTGTTCAGTTCGCGCACTGTGATCAGGCTGCCATTGAGCTGCGCGCGGCCTCGCCCGTTTGCGCTCAGTTCCCGTTTGATCAGCAGTTCTGCCGAACCGTTCACCGTCTCCATTTCGATGCCGAGCGCTACCAACGCCTCCGTCGAGGAGAGGGGAACTGTAAGAATTGCCTCGGCGGACATTTTTTCCGTCCCGGAGCGAATGGATTCCGAAGATCCGCGGGCGCCACTGAGGAAGTCCAGGGAGTCGATGAGGAGCGATTTTCCAGCGCCGGTTTCGCCGGTGAGGACATTCAGCCCGGGTCCGGGCTCGATCGTGAACTCCTCCACGATGGCCAGATTCCTGACTTTTAGATAGGTGATCATGAAGGGATGAGCGACCGCGGGTCGAGCGCCGGACCTGATCGTAGCAACGCCTCGCGGAACCGGTCAAGGAACTGACTCCCCAACCTCGGCAGCCGATTTGCTATAGACACCGGTGGAGAGGGACAAGTCTATGACAATTCGAAAGTTTGCTATCGCCTCCATGCTGTTGCTGGCGGCAGGTTGCCGCGACGAACAGGTAAGTACAACCAGTGTAGAGACCACAACACCGCCACCTGCAACACAGTCTTCCGCGCCAGCGCCTGCGGTCAGTGTGCCCGTGGGTGGGCAGCCGATGACGATCGCGGAGATGGAGCGCCAGCGCTTCGACGAGAACTGGCGCAAGCTGCAGTCATTCCGCAGTCAGGAGGCAGCGCGTGCCGCGCAGCCTGCGCAGCCCGCTCAGACGCAACCCGCGGCTAACATCACCTTCGCCAAAACCGGAAAGTTCAGCGAGACCATGGACACACTGAATCCGGCCACGATCGACTCGATGCCCGTCCAGGTTCCCATCAAGGGCGACGTACAGGGTCCGTCGGTGCTGAAAACACAGGTCCTTCTGGACCGCATCCGTTTCTCGCCCGGCATCCTCGACGGACGCTGGGGCAAGAACAGCGAGATCGCCGTCTACTGGTTTCAGCAGCAGAACGGGATCACGCCCACGGGAACGGTCGACGAGCAGACGTTTCGTGCTCTGGCCGGCGCCGCGGGAGGCAGCGCGGCCGCGCTGACGAGCCACACCTTGACCGCCGATGACGTCAAGGGTCCCTTCGTCACGATTCCGGCAGACGTTTATGAAAAGGCCAAACTGGATTGCATGTGCTACGAGTCCCTCGGGGAAAAGCTTGCGGAGCAGTTCCACACCAGCGTGGACCTGTTGAAGCGGCTCAACCCCGGCGCGGATTTGAATTCGCTCCAGGCAGGCGCTTCCATCGAAGCCCCCAACGCCCGGGAGGAACTGACGACTGACCAGCCTGCAAATATCAAAGACATTGTCGTCTCCGTGGATGGAAACTATCTGCACGCGGTGGGCGACGACGGTGGAATCATTTTTCACGCACCCACGACTGTGGGTTCGAAATACGATCCTTCACCGAACGAGACGACGAAGGTAACCGGCATCAGTTTCAATCCGGATTTCCACTATCAGCCGACGCTCTTTCACGAGGTATCGGACACCGATCCGGAGGCCATGCTCAAGTCCGGTGCGAATTCGCCGGTCGGCGTGGTCTGGATGGCGTTGGCCAAACCCCACTTCGGAATCCATGGCACATCGGACCCGGAATCGATCGGCTACGCCTCGTCGCACGGATGTATTCGACTGTCGAACTGGGACGCGAACGATCTCGCGCACATGTTGAAGAACGGTACTGAAGTGAAGTTTACCGATACGCGGGTGGCGGCGACCGCGGATAGTTCCCAGGCGCAACCAGGAAAATAAAAAAGGGGTCTGCTCGACGTTTCTCACGAAACCCGGCGGGAGGAGTGGCCGAACAATCCAATGTTCGGCCACTCCTTTTTGCTTGTAAGAAACTCACCATGGAGCGCTTGTCATCCTGAGGGAGCGCAGCGACCGAAGGATCTCTTCAACGAGGAATTAGCTGGCAACCGGGAAGGTGGAAGAGATCCTTCGCTCGACGCTCAGGATGACAGCC
>JBDTRY010000204.1:0-6912 GCA_039931435.1 Acidobacteriota bacterium
GCTAACGCGTTGAGAACGGCTCCTGGGATGCAAAGGATCCCGGAGCCACTTTTTTGTCTGGACAATCCCCCTTCAGGCGACTTCCGATTCCAGTTCCAGTCTCCCGTTGCCTTCTGTCCAAACATGGGGTTCCTCGTGAATCGCAGCGACAAGGGGCCGGCCGATTCATTGCGTGGTTGAAATCATCGACCCGAAAAAAAGCAGGCGGTTAAGAGGCTTCTACGGTCTGAGTCGGCGAAAGGCGGATGCTAGTGGTCGCCCCAGCATTCTAATCAGAGTAGGACGGTTCCGTCCGCGCCGGACGATCTGCCCGAAATAATCATGTTCAAGCTGCGTAGCGGTATCCACAGGAGCGATTAGTACCACGCGAAGCTCCGGCTAACGTCCTAGACACCAATGATTGTCGACAAGAGTTCAGGCGGCTTCTGCAACCTGACGTAGAGCTGAACGGCGGCGGTCCCCCATCATCCAAGTGAGGCCACGTGCATCACGGTGACCGTCAAGGATCATTCTGTGACCAGACGAGCGATGGGAGCGTATCGACTACATATCGCACATAGGCTAGACTCGATAGAAATTACATAACTGGCGAGGCGGTGTGCGCAACAGGTACGTGCGTTGCGGTTGTGTCACCAGTGACGAAAGAAAGGTCTAGAGCATGTTTTGTGGTGCCTGTGGAAATAAAGTCGAAAATCCCAACGCGGTGATATGCGTTTCTTGTGGCTCTTCTCTGATGGCGGGTGGCGGCAAGATCTATCCGTCGGCCCCGCCTAAAGATCCGGTTCTGATGGCTATCCTGAGCGGCTGTTGCATCGCAGGTTTAGGTCAGATTGTGATCGGACAGGTGGGAAAGGGCGTGTTGATAATGATCGGCTCAGTCATCCTTGCGCTCTTTACAGTGGGCCTGTCGATCTTAATCACCTGGCCCCTCGGTGCGTTGGATGCCTACATCGTCGCGAAAAAACTGGCAGAAGGTAGGCCGGTCGGTCAGTGGGAGTTCTTTTGAACCGACGCGGATTCGTCGAAGCGGGATTGATAGGTGCCGTCATTGCCTACTTCGTAATGGCTCCTTCGCTTCCAATAGTTCGTTTGTGTCCGTTCCATTACATGATCGGCCATGACTGTCCCACTTGCGGAGTCACTAGATCGGTATGGCATCTGATGCATGGCAGGTTCGCCGAAGCATGGAGCTTAAACCCCATCGGCTATGTCGCCGTCGTTATCTTCCTCCGCCGCATTGTGGTGTTACTCCTCCCACGCAGTAGCAGCGCGGTTGTTTGCCAACATCGGGTCGTCGACTTCAGCCTTCTGACGTTGTTCGTCGTGTTCGGAGGCATGCACTACTTTCAAACATCCTGAGACAAAGACTCTTTCAGAAATAGTAAATAACGTCGGACCTTCTTCTATCGCTAAACGACGACTTCAGGTAAGGGTGAAGTGATCCCATTTTCGCACCATTGCGATGACAGTCGGTTTGACGGTCAAGCGGCACGGTTGGCTTCCGTTCTTCCGTCGCTGAGGCTGTTGTCGATCGTCTCTCGGGGATGGCAGGGGAACTCGCGTGAAGTTAGATATCCGAGCGAGGTGCAACGGCGCTCCGTATTGCAGTAGAGGCGATGCTCCTCGATGAGTAGGCGCGCTTCGAGCAGTGAGGTGAAGACCTCCGTTTTGAGCATTTGTCGCGGAACCGCTGCTGAGCGATTCGCTGAAGCATTTTGTCAGGGGCTGGCCGCCTCGATTCTGGTGGCGCTTCAGTTGCGGAGTGGGTTAACAGGGAGTTTTAGGTATGAAGCGTTCCGAGGGATCGGGTATAAACGTGCATAGATGGCGTATCACCTGTCCGGTGCGAACAAACCGTTCCAGTAGGTATGATTACGTATCACGCATTCAAGGTCGAAACGTTGCAAACAATTAATTGGCGCCGGGGGTTTTTTCGCCTATACGTAGTATTCGCGGCGCTGTGGCTTGGATTGTGCGTGCTCTTTGCGGCGGGATCCGCCTGGACATTTTCAGGAATCCTCTTCGCTTTGGCCGTGCCGGGGGCGCTTCTCCTCGCTTTCGGCGTAGGCACGTGGGCGCTTAAGGGTTTCACCAATGCCTCTACCCAAACGGATACAACTTCAAAGAGTTGGCGTGATCGAATTGCAACAATCGAGCTGACCCGGACAAAAGCGTGCCTACTATCGTTGTTTGGACCCGCCGGTTTTGTCTTGGTGTCGTTGGTCGTGGGGTTTGCCGTCGGCGAATTTATTGAATTCGCGTCCGGGGGCAAGACACCATCCTGGCTCGATATTCCCATCGGAATCGCGTTAACAGTCGGCTTTATCGCGGTTGTGGCAGGATCACTCGCTATCCGACTCTACAGCGCACGTTGGTACGTTGTGGACAAGGGACGCGATCCAAACTGGGGGGCGGTCGCCATTTTTGGGTTTTGGGGTTGGATAGTGCTCTGGTCCTTGGCCGATTTGGGGGTATCGCTACCAGAATTACAAGGTGTTTCAACCGCCAGCGAAGTATAAGGCGATGAGACGGTAACTACAGGACATTCGAGTTTGGAGCCTCTCCCCTGCCGCATCGCCGCGCATGACTAATCCTTCTGATCTGCCAACGGTTTTCGTACCACATGAAATCACATTTTTTCACTCGAGGCATTCTTAGATTCAACGATTTGCTTCGAGGGTCCAGTACATGCGCCGAATGTTTGCCGAGTAGCACATCCGCACACGTACATCCCAGCATCGGAAAGAAGGCGAACGGCAGCAGGAGTGACAGCTCCCTGGACCCGGCCGGCCTCTCTCCCCGGCTTCCGACGTCGATTCTTCGAGGCTCGGGAGATCGATCCATCAGAGGGAACTCACCGGCGTCGTCTAGCTCCCTTGGTCTCTCTTCCGCCGTCACTCTGGATCCTCCCCTCGGAGGTAGGTGTCGACTGAGGTGGAATCTTCCAGCTGACGGCGTCCGGGCCTGCCTTCCTGCGCTCACTCGCCCGGCACTCGGTACACAGCGGCGTTGATGTTCATCCCCGCTCCTACGGATGCAAAAACCATCGTGTCGCCCGGGGCAAAAGTCTGACCGTTCATCTCGCCCTTGATGATGAGGTCGTACAGCGTGGGGATCGTGGCCACGGAACTATTTCCGAGCCAGGAGATCGTCATGGGCATGACTGTCTCCGAAGGAACGTCCATTCCATAAAGCTCATAGAGCGCCTCGAGAATGGCCTGATCCATCTTGCCGTTCGCCTGGTGGATGAGAATCCTCGACACCTGGCGAAGGTCCACTCCGGCCTTGTCGAGGCTCTGCTTCATCCCGCCGGCGACCGTGCTCAAGGCGTAGCGATAGAGCTTGCGCCCTTCCATCTTCAGGAAGAGTGACTCCAGGAAAGCGGACTCATTGAAAGAACCGCCCATGAAGAGCATGCTGGCGTGATCGAGCGTATCCGATCGCACGGTGTGGGAGAGAATTCCCACAGCCTCACTGGTCTCTCGTCCCTCCAGAATCACAGCGCCAGCGCCGTCCGAGTAAATCAGGCTGTCACGATCGTGAGGATCGGAGACGCGCGACAGCGTCTCCGCACCGATGATCATGGCCCGCCGTACGTCTCCGGAACGGATCATGTAGTCGGCCTGGATCACCCCCTGCAACCATCCCGGACATCCGAAAACCAGATCCATCGCTACGGTCGCCGGATTTTCGATTTGCAGCCGCGACTTCACCCGCGCCGCCAGCGAGGGCACGAGGTCGGATCGGGCTCCATGCACCCGAACGTCACCGAAATTGTGGGCAACGATGATGTAGTCCAGCGTCTCGCCGTCGATCCCTGAAGATTGCAGAGCCTTCCGGGCCGCATCCAGCGCCAGATCCGATGTGACCGTTCCCTCGGCGGCATAGCGGCGCTCGCGAATCCCCGTGATCTCCTCGAACTGCCGCAGGATTTCCGTGTTGGTTTTGGCAATCGGCTTCCGGTCCGGCCCGAGGAAACGGTGATTCAGAAATGCGTCGTTGGGCACGACCACAGGCGGGATATGGCTGCCGCTTCCGACAATCACTGATCGAATCTGCTTCATCGTTTCATTGCCTCGAGATACGAAGCCCCGGGTGGTTCACAACGCCTCCAGAAAATTTTCCGGCGCCGGGTCCCCTGGACTGGCGCCGCCGTACAATCCTATTTCAATCCCTCGACCAGCAGAAGGTCCGAAAGGACGCGATGGTAGCTGTATGCATACGCCGCTGCATCGGGCGTCAGTTGGACCGAAACGATCTCAATGACACCGGCGGGATCAGGCGGCATCAGTTCCCGCACCGGTTCCTTCCGTCCGTTGCCGAGATCGAGCAGAAATACCTGCCCCGGCAGCTCACCCCGGCGAAAAACATATAACGACTGACCGACCGGCGTAAACCGGATCGGCCGGTCATCGGCAGCGAGCGAGGGGATGGGCTGCGGAGGCTCGTCCCCATCGATGGCATAGAGATAGAACAACTCATCGGAGGCCTGCGCCACGACGTACTTGCCGTCCGCGGAGATTGGAAAGAACCCGATGGCGATTCCTTCGGGCGTGATCGGCCGCGGCTCGTCGCCATCGATGGACTGCACAAACATCCGAATGCCTTCCGAGGGATGATTGGCAGCCAGCAGAATACGCTTCCCGTCCGGAAGCCAGCGTGTGGCGTGCGTGCTCAAGCCGTATCGATCGACCACTCGCCGCTCGCCGGCTTTCACGGGGATGAGGATTGTCTCCTTCGGAGGGAGCACGGTCATCGTCACCACCCAGCGCCCGTCCGGTGAAATTCCATTGGCCCGTCCGTCACCGAGCCTGACGGCGGGCGAACCATCCGTCTTGCGAATGTAAACGCCCTGGGCCGCACCGCCACCCTCGCCAGACTCGTCGAAGAGGATCAGTTTC
The DNA here is from genome assembly GCA_039931435.1 of Acidobacteriota bacterium. Lineage (GTDB taxonomy): Bacteria > Acidobacteriota > Thermoanaerobaculia > Gp7-AA8 > Gp7-AA8 > JBDTRY01. The sequence continues at coordinate 4,902 of JBDTRY010000204.1, forward strand.
CCGTCCGCGGAAATCTCGCGGGCCAGCGACCAGTCCAGAAAGGACAAGTCCCGCTCACGGCTCTGTCCCGGCGGAAGTCCGATGATGCCCACCTTACCGTTGTCACTTGTGGCGAGCACTCGGCCATCACGAGTCACATCCTGGATGGTCAATTCGCCTGGAGTCCGGGCCAGAAGGCGTTCCGCTCCATTCAGGGAAACCGCCCAGATCCCGCGGGCCACACCCACGCGGGTGGCGGTAAACCAGATTTCCTTCCCGTCCGAGGACCAGGCCAGTCCATAGGCCGTGATCCAGTCCGTCGAATGGGACGTCAGCGTTCCGGAACGGTCGACCACGACGACCGCTCCGGCATCATCACCGAGCACGGGGTGATCGAGGAATGCGACCTGATCGCCCTGCGGCGAGACGCGGGGATGACTGATCCAGCCGGCAGTTTCGAACAGAAGCGTTCCGATCGGATACTCGAGTCTGTGCTTCCCGCCGACGTTCCGCACCACGGCCAGCGAGGATCCGTCAGGCGACCAGTCTGCCCACTGCACGTCCTCGAGAATCTCGCGGGGAGCCCCGCCGACCAGTGGAACCTGGGCCAGCGTTCCCGTCCAGATGAATCGGCCGGCCCACCGACGCTCCAGAGAAAGGGCCATCAGCCCGGCCCGGGAGATCGACAGGATTTCCGCATCGGGAAGCATGAGGGGACTGGACTCCGCGCTCTCGGGACGCGTGGAAAACAGGCGCGTCGGTTCGCCTTCCCACGATGCCCCGTAGATGACGGTCTGGCCGTCCGGAGCGAAGCGGGCGGAGAGGATCGTTCCGCGCCTGAAGCTGAGACGCTGATACGTTGGGGACGAGTCTTCGACTGCGGCGCGTACGACCGGACTCTCGCCGGAATGCGCCATTTCGCCGAGATGATCGCGAAGCGTGGCCAGGTCCCGCGCCAGATCCCGCGTCGACTCGTAGCGCTCCCGGGCATCCTTCCGCAGGCAGCGCTCAATGATCCATCGAAGCGGCGCAGGCACTCTCGGATTTTTCTGGGCGATGGGCGGCGGATCGTCGCGCATGATGGCCACCATGGTCTCCGCCGTCGTCGAGCCCTGAAAGGCTGGCTCTCCGGTGGACATCTCATAAAGAATGCTGCCCAGCGAAAACTGATCGGTCCTGAAATCGACCGCACGACCCGAGGCCTGCTCGGGCGACATGTAACCGGCCGTCCCGATGACCATTCCCGGAGTCGTGGCGCCTTTTGCCGCAGTAGCCCGATCTGCAAATTTTTCGGGCTCCGTTTCCGTCAATTTCACCAGGCCGAAATCGAGAATCTTCGCGTAGCCGTCACGGGAAATCATCACGTTCTCAGGCTTGAGATCGCGATGCACAATGCCAGCGGCATGCGCGTTGGCCAGACCCTCGGCAATCTGCGCGGCGAAATCCAACAGCTTGCGCGTGGAGAGCGGACCGTCTTCGAGCATCGCCCTCAGCGTGGGTCCCTCGATCAGTTCCATGGCCAGATAAGGAAGCGTGTCCTGAAAACCAATGTCGTAAATCGTGACGACGTTGGGATGATTGAGCGCGGAAGCGGCCCGGGCTTCCTTCTCGAAGCGGGCCAGACGGTCCCGGTCCGCAGAGAGATTTTCCGGGAGCACCTTCACCGCTACGTCACGGCCCAGCCGCGTGTCCCGTGCCCGGTAGACCTCACCCATTCCGCCGACGCCGATCTGCGAGGAAATCTCGTACGGTCCGAGACGAGTGCCGCTGGAGAGTGCCATCAGGAATCGTCATTCTAACCGACTGCGGAATGGACCTCGCTGGAGAGGTGCCCACGAGGCCCGTCCCAGCCGTTCGCCACTTGTAAGAAACCCGCATGGGGCGCTTGTCAGGTCGGTTCTGGAGATTCAACAAGAGATGCTTCGCAAACGCGTCATTCCGAGCGTGAGCGAGGAAACTCAGAGGGGCGGGTGGTACGCGCCCTGGGGATCGTGCCCCCCGGCCACTGGGGTCCCTCGCTCTCGCTCGGGAT
>JBDTRY010000205.1:0-6881 GCA_039931435.1 Acidobacteriota bacterium
ATGAAGCGGGAGCGGTCCCTCAGGCCGACATGATCCGGGCTATGCTCGAGCAGGCTGCCATCGATCATCAGTTGCTGCTGCTTCGTCGTCAGCGCGGCGTGGCCATCACGCGGCTCCTGCCCCTGCTCGGACTGCCGTCAGATTCACCCGTGCCTTCGTTTGGCCTCTCCCACGAAATGCCCTCCGAGACCGCCATGGATGCGACACTGCCGGAGACGACCCCGGCCATCGCCGAGCTCCAGGCCGAAGTGTCTCGAGCAGACCAGGACCTCCTGCTGGCGCGGCTGGCCACGAAACCTGATTTCAACATCGAGGCTTCGTACGGCGCGCGATTTCCCGAGACCGACATGTTCAGCATCGTGGGACGGATCGAGTTGCCGTTCCGCCGGTCCGCGATCATCGAGCCCCGCATTCGCGAGGCAGTTGCCCGTCGCGAAGCGGCACAACAGCAGATAGAGCTCCTTCGTCTGCAGCTTCGCCAGGACCTCGGAGCCGCGGCATTGCTGCGCGAGGAGGCCATCGAGCAGATCAGGCTTCACGTAGACAAGCTCATGCCCATCGCCAGACTGGGATTCGAGTCCTCGCTATCTTCCTACCAGACAGGAAAGTCGACGTTCGATGCTGTGCTCGATTCGCTGCGCACGGACATCGCTCTCAACGTCGACTACTACGATTTTCTGCGGCAAAGGCTTAAGGCCGAGGTGGAGATCAGGGCGATCCGCAAAGGTGCCCGCAGCGGACGTTCGGGTGCCGATTCCATGAGCACGTCACCGCCGTCTATGACGCCGTCCGTTCAGTCCGGCGATGCCCGGCAGTGAGGATGATCATGATGAAACGAATACTCAACCGACCGAGCGTTCCCTGGATCCTCGCCGCGGTCTTCGCGCTGGCCTTCGTCATCACGCTCGTTGCCAGGAGAGGTGCAGATCCGTCGAACGGGCATGAGATCAACGGTGTGGTGCAGGACGGTAGCGGAAAGCGGGTCATCGCCTGGATGGATCCGATGTACGCCCAGGGGCCGCCCCATCTCTTCAAGGCAGACAAGCCCGGACGCGCTCCCGACTGCGGAATGAAGCTCGTGCCACATTACGCCGACGAAGTTCCGACCGGCGCTGGTGTCACCGCCTCGCAAGTCCCAGGGTATTCGAATGTCTCCCTGACTCCGGCCCGTCAGCAGATGATCGGGGTCAAGCTCGCCATGGCGGAGCAACGCGATCTTTCGCGTTCTACCCGAACGGTGGGATTGGTTACAGCTGATGAACGGCGCATGGCCCAGATTCACACGAAGTTCGATGGCTTCATCGAGAGTCTTTACGTTGATTTCACTGGTGAGGCCGTGAAACGCGGTCAGCCGCTCTTCTCCATCTACAGTCCCGATCTTCTCGCTACGCAGCAGGAGTTGATTCTTGCGGAACGAAACCAGACGCCGCTGGGCCGGACGCTGGCGCAATCGGCGCGCCGCCGACTACTTCTATGGGACATGGGCGCTTCCGATATCGCTCACGTTGCAAAATCAGGCCAGCCACAGCGAGCCGTCGTCATCCGTTCGCCCGTCACTGGCGTCGTGCTGACGAAGAACGCCGTTCAGGGAACGCGGGTCGTGCCAGCGGACACGCTCTATGAGATCGCCGATCTCAGTCGCGTATGGGTTCTCGCCGATGTATATGAATTCGACCTGCCCTATGTGCATCTCGGTCAGACGGCGAAGGTGACGACATCTGCAGCGCCGGGCAGGGCATGGGAGGGGCGTGTCACCTTCGTCTCTCCGACAATCGAGGGGGCGACCCGCACAGCGAAAGTGCGCCTGGAGCTCGACAACCCCGACGGCCTGCTCAAGCCCGCCATGTACGCTGACGTCATTCTCGAAGAGCCTCTGGGAGTGGGCGTGACCATTCCCGAAAGCGCGGTGCTGCAGACGGGAACCCGTTCGATTGTCTTCGTTGAGCGTTCGCCCGGACAGTTCGATCCCCGTGAGGTGCAGACCGGTGTGAAGGCCGGAGGGTTCTATCAGATCAGGTCCGGGGTGAGCGCTGGCGAAACGGTTGTGGTCGATGCCAATTTTCTGGTGGATTCCGAGTCTCGCCTGAAGTCGGCCATCGCGGCGATGAAATGAGGCGGCGGGCATGATTGAAAAACTGATCCGCTACTCAGCGGCCAACCGCTTCGTCGTCCTGACGATCGTGGTCGTGCTCATCAGCCTCGGGGTCTGGAGCATTCAGAACATCGCCATCGATGCCCTGCCCGACCTTTCGGACACGCAGGTCATCGTTTACTCGAAGTGGGACCGCAGCCCGGACATCATCGAAGACCAGGTCACCTATCCGGTCATCACCTCTCTGCTCGGGGCGCCGAAGGTCAAGGCCATTCGCGGGATTTCGGACTTCGGATACTCGTATGTCTACGTCATTTTCGAAGAGGGAACGGACATGTACTGGGCCCGTTCGCGAGTCCTCGAGTATCTGTCGAAGGTACAGGGATCGCTTCCTGAGGGTGTGAAAACGGAGCTTGGACCGGATGCCACGGGGGTGGGCTGGGTCTATCAGTACGCGCTCGTCGACACGACGGGCAAGCGTTCGCTGGCAGATCTGCGATCGCTGCAGGACTGGCACATCCGCTATGAACTGCAAGCCGTGCCGGGGGTGGCCGAGGTTGCCAGCGTCGGGGGATTCGTGCGGCAGTATCAGATCACCGTCGATCCGAACAAGCTCGCCGCGTACGCCATCCCCCTGAGGCAGCTCACCGAGGCTGTGAAGAACTCGAACAATGAGGTGGGGGGACGGGTCATCGAGTGGAGCGGAGCGGAGTACATGGTGCGTGCTCACGGCTATGTGAAGTCCAGTGCCGACCTCGAGGAGATTGTCATCAGAACCGACGCCCGGGGAACTCCGGTGCGGATCAGAGATGTGGCCACCGTTCAGCTCGGACCGGAGATGCGCCGCGGGATCACGGAGCTGGACGGGACGGGCGAAGCCGCCGCCGGCGTGGTGGTCATGCGCCACGGCGAGAACGCCATGAACGTGATCAGGCGGGTGAAGCAGCGGTTGAAGGAGATCCAGCCTTCGCTGCCCGCGGGTGTGAAGGTCGTGGAGACCTACGACCGCTCGGAACTGATCGAGAATGCCATCCACACCCTCAAGCACGAGCTGGTTCTGGAGATGATCATCGTCTCGCTGATCATCCTTCTTTTCCTCTGGCACATTCCCAGCGCCTTCATTCCCATCGTAACCATTCCCACGGCCGTGATTCTCGCCTTCATTCCCATGAAGCTCTTCGGGATCAACTCCAACATCATGTCCCTGGGAGGCATCGCCGTAGCCATCGGCGCCCTGGTGGATGCGGCAATCGTCGTGGTGGAGAACGCACACAAAAAGCTCGACGCCTGGGAGCACGGCGGCCGTCAGGGCGACTACAAAGAGGTTCTCATCGCGGCAGTGCGGGAAGTGGGCAGACCCAGTTTCTACTCACTGCTGGTGATTGCTCTCTCGTTCATGCCCATCTTCGCTCTGGAGGCGCAGGAAGGAAAGCTCTTCAAACCGTTGGCCTTCACCAAGAACTTTTCGATGGGCATCGCTGCTGTTCTGGCGGTGACGCTCGTGCCGGCGCTGATGTTGCTGGTCATTCGCACGAAGAAGTTTACCTTCCGACCCTCGTGGTTGCGCGGCGTGGTGAACGCTGTGGCGGTGGGCACGATTCATCCGGAAGAAAAACACCCAGTCTCCAGAATTCTGTTTCGTTTTTATGGTCCGGCAGTACGCTGGGTTCTTCGCCATACGCGTCTGGTGATCGCGCTGGCCGTGGGTGTTGTGCTGATCACGATTCCCATTTACTTCCGGCTCGGACATGAATTCATGCCACCGCTCAACGAGGGTGTGCTTCTCTACATGCCTACGACACTGCCGGGCATCTCCGCAACGGAGGCGGCCACTATGTTGCAGCGGCAGGACAGACTGCTAAAGCAGTTTCCCGAAGTGGAACGGGTGTTCGGCAAGGCCGGAAGGGCCGACACGTCGACCGACCCAGCGCCGCTCTCGATGATGGAGACAACCGTGGTCCTCAAGCCTGAGTCCCAGTGGCGCCACAAGGACCGCTGGTACACCAGCCGGATTCCTGAATTCATGCAGGGCCTCTTCCGGCCGCTATGGCCGGACCGTCTCTCATGGGAGGACCTGGTCAACGAGATGGATCAGAAGCTTCAGTTCCCCGGCCAGATCAATGCCTGGACGATGCCCATCCGCAATCGCATCGACATGCTCACCACGGGCATCCGCACGCCGGTGGGCATCAAGGTGTTCGGTCCGGACCTCAAGCAGATCGAATCGATCGGAAAGCAGCTGGAACAGATCATCCGGGAGGTCCCGGGCACCCGCAGCGTCTACGGGGAGCGCGTGGCCGGGGGATATTTTGTCGACTTCGATCTGAACCGGCCGGCCATCGGCCGGTACGGTTTGACCATCAACGACGTGCAGGAAGTGATCATGACTGCCATTGGCGGCGAGAACGTCTCCACGAGCATCGAAGGACGGGAGCGCTACCCGATCAACGTCCGTTACCCGCGCGAGCTTCGGGACGAGATCGACAAGCTCGGGCGTGTGCTCGTACCCACCGCCAGTGGCGCGCAGATTCCTCTGGGCGAACTTGCCTCCATTCGTCTGACTGAGGGTCCGGCCATGATCCGCGACGAGAACGGGAAGCTCTCCGGCTACGTCTACCTCGACGTCGATACGACGCAGCGCGATATTGGCCGTTACGTCGACGACGCCAAGCGCATCGTGGAGTCGCGTCTACGGCTTCCCGCGGGCTACACGCTGCGGTGGTCGGGTCAGTATGAGGCCATGGAACGCGTAAAGCAGCGCATGCTCGTCGTGGTTCCCATCACGTTGTTCATCGTCTTCTTCCTGATCTATCTGAACACGCGGTCGCTGCCGAAGACCATGATCGTGCTCCTGGCTGTTCCGTTCTCCGCGGTCGGAGCGATCTGGCTCCTCTGGATCCTTGGATACAACATGTCCATCGCCGTATGGGTCGGGCTCATCGCACTGCTCGGCCTCGACGCGGAAACGGGTATCTTCATGCTGCTCTACCTCGATCTGGCCTACGACGAGATGAAGTCGCGTGGACAGATGCGCAACCGCGAAGATCTCCGGGAGGCCATCTATCACGGGGCGGTGAAGCGGGTGCGGCCGAAGGTGATGACCGTGGCCGTGGCCTCGATGGGACTGGTCCCGATCATGTGGTCGACCGGTGCAGGCTCGGACGTGATGCAGCGGGTGGCGGCGCCGATGATCGGCGGCCTGGCCACATCATTCCTGATGGAGCTGCTGGTCTATCCGGCCATTTACTATCGCTGGAAGGCGAGATTCGAAGTGCGCGTTCTCAATTCCAGCGGAGACACCTATGTTTGAACGGTCCGGAAAGCTCAAAACGGCTTCGACAGTGCCACGAGAGATATTCTCAGCTTCTGCAGTTCGAGGTTGGACTCGTCCATGATCGCGGTACGTCCATTGCCCCTCCTGCCCGCCCTGAAAAGAAAATGGATGATGACACGCCGGAGAGCGCTGTGAGACGTCCGGGCCTGGGAACTGGAGTTGTCTGCGCGCTCCTATTGGTTTGTCTGTGCATTCTGACCATGTCCACGCTGCGCTATGGTTTCAGCGCACGCGACAAACCGACGAAGATTGAGTCTGTTGTTGCGAGCATGGCGCGTCACTGGTCGATTCCTTCGAGCGTGCGCGAACGGAAAAATCCGGTCGCCCTGTCGCGCGAAGTTCTGGCCGACGGGCAGGCCCACTTCGCGGATCACTGCTATCTCTGTCATGGAAATGACGGCAAGGGACAGACCGGGATGGGCAAAGGAATGTATCCGAGAACGCCGGATTTGACGCTGCCGGCCACGCAGTCGCTCTCTGATGGAGAGCTCTTCGCCATCATCGAGAACGGTGTGCGCATGACCGGGATGCCAGGGTTCGGAGACGGAACCACCGCGTCGGCGGAAGCCAGCTGGAAACTCGTTCACTTCATTCGCCACCTTCCCAGGCTCACTCCCGAGGAGTTGGCAGCGATGGAACGGTCCAACCCGAAATCTTCCGAGGACTGGGAACAGTTAGAGCGTGAGGCAGCATTTCTGGCCGGGGGCGACGAAGCCTCGTCGCCGGCTCCCACGAACGCGGTCCAACCGCATCACCACTAAAGAGGAGTTCCATGAAAAGGTTTGTCGCAATATCTGCTTTCCTTCTCCTTGCCGCGACGAGTCTGTTCGCCCACGCCGGTCACGAGCATACCTACATGGGTACGGTGACGGTGATTAACAACAATACGGAGTTCGTGCTTACGACTGCAGAAGAACAGGAGCTTACGGTTCAGACAACCGCAGAGACGAAATGGCGTCGCGCTGACGGGCACGCGGCAGCTCAGAGTGAGTTGGTCGTGGGAGCCCGCGTCGTCGTGAAAATGGGTAAAGACGGCAAGAGCGCCGCCGAGATCAAGATCGGGTCGAGCCCGGCCGCTCATTAACACCTGTGCCTTCGCGCGACGCTAAGGATGGCAGTTTGTTTACTTGAACGAAACGTACATGCGAACCCCCATCATGTCATCCCGAACGAGCGAAGCGAGGAGGGATCTCCCGCGCGTGTAAGGACGACACGCTGTGGGTGTCGCGTCATTTTTCTCGCTTTTGACGCCGTCGGTTCCCACGCGATAGCATCGCCTCACCCCATGCAATCTCTCGCCGCCCTCTGTCGCGAGCATCCGCTCCGGGAGAAAATTCTCGTTGTTCCCTCGCTGGCCATCGGTCACCAGATCGGAGACCGGATTGCCCACGGCGGTACTCCCTGGATCAACCTGCGCGTGGAAACGGTACGCACGCTGGCCGACGCCGTGGCCGG
>JBDTRY010000206.1:0-6846 GCA_039931435.1 Acidobacteriota bacterium
TCATCAGCAGCGGCGGTAACTCCGGATCGCAGGCAACGACGCTGATCATCCGTTCCCTTGCGCTCCGGGAGCTGAAATTGCGCGACTGGTTTCGCGTATTCAGACGGGAGATCCTATCCGGTCTGGCGCTCGGTTCACTGCTGGGAGTCATCGGCTTCACTCGCATCATTGCCTGGCAGGTTCTGCACGTCACGGACTACGGGCCACACTTTCTGCTCGTGGCCCTCACCGTCATGGCCAGTCTCGTCGGGGTGGTCACGTTCGGGACCACGGCCGGCAGTATGCTGCCGTTCGTCCTGCGAAAATGGGGGCTGGATCCTGCCACCGCCTCCGCTCCCTTCGTAGCGACGCTCGTTGATGTCAGTGGGCTCTGCATCTATTTCGGGGTAGCATTCTTCATTCTTCGGGGGACTCTTCTTTGAATGAGGCCTCTACGATCCGCTGCACGTGCGGTAACGGCAAGCAACTTCAATCGTCCTAAGATGAGCGACCGATGACAATCAACGATCCGGCTTCAGAACGTACGTTACTTCCAATCCTCGATGCGCTGACGATGACTCTCGCTTGCGATGAGGTCCTTCGAATGTGCCGCGAATCTTTTCGCCAGATGGAGGAGATTCCCCTGCAGTCGGTCACTGCGCAGGCCATCCTCGAGGCCTGGGACCACAACAACATTCTTCTGGAGAATGTGGCGGGACCGATTTCGATCCTCAATCACGTGCATCCCCAGCGAAGCGTTCGTGATGCCGGCGACGAATGCATGGTCAGGCTTTCGAGTTTCACCACGGACCTCTTTCAGAATTCACGATTGTTCGAACGAGTTCAGGCGGTCAAGCCCGCGACGCCGGCCGAGGATCAGTTCCGAAGGGATCTGCTCGATGCCTTCGAGGATACCGGCGTCGGTCTGTCAGAGGCACGGCGCAACCGCGTGAAGGAGATCTCGGAACGACTGACTGAGCTCGATCAGAAGTTCGATCGACACATCCGCGACAACGAAACCAGGCTGACCTTCAACCCCGAGGAGTGTGAAGGGCTGCCGAAGTCCTTTCTCGAACGTGTGCGAAGGGATGGCGAAGGAAACATCATCCTGGGATTCGATTATCCGGAGTATCACCCCTTCATGGCGAACGCGCGCAGCGATTCCGCAAGGCGTCGCTACTACGCTGCTTTCATGAATCGTGGAACTGACGACAACCTCCATATTCTGAATGAGATTGTCACCCTTCGCAGAGAGCTTGCCGGTCTCTATGGACTGCCGAGTTTTGCGCACTTCGTCACGCGCCGGAGGATGGTGGAAAACCCCGAGACCGTGCAGCGGTTCCTGGATGAGGTCAAAGGAGTTGTGGACGAGGCGGAACGGCGGGATCTGCATGAGCTACGACTACTCAAGGCGGAGTTGACCGGGCAGCCCCTTTCCGGAACGCGGATCGAGCGCTGGGACCTGTTCTTCTACCGGGAGCGGCTTCGCGAGCGTCGTTACAATGTGGACCAGGAGGCCCTTCGGGAGTATTTCCCGACTGGTCGGGTCACCGACTGGATCCTGGAAGTCAGCGCCCGTCTCTACGGCATTCGCTTTCATCGCCTCTGGGCGCCCACCTGGCACAAGGACGTCTGTTACTACGACGTGGTCGAGGCGCAGTCGGGGGCCTTGATCGGCGGCATTTACATGGACCTCTATCCACGCGACGGCAAGTACAAGCATGCCGCGGCCTGGCCTGTCCGGGGCGCCAGCCGGCGCACGGGAAGGAAGCCAGTGAGCGTGCTCGTCGCAAACTTCGAGCGCACGGGACTCACTCACGATGAGCTCGAGACGTTCCTCCACGAATTCGGACATATCCTGCACGGCGTTCTCTCGGCCACGGAATACAACCAGCACGCCGGCACCGCCGTGCAGCGTGATTTCGTTGAGGCACCCTCGCAGATGTACGAGGAGTGGGGCCGTTCCTATGAAAGCCTTCGCACGATCGCTCAGGGACTGAACGAGTGTCCTCCCATCGACGAGGAGACCGTTACCCGGCTCGAGGCTGCCCGGAAATTCGGCCAGGGCATCGACTATGCCCGGCAGTATCTCTACGCAACTCTGGATATGCAGCTATCCGGGGAGAACCCGCCCCAGGTAATGGACGCCTGGCGAACGCTCGAAGAGCGGAGCCCGATGGGTCATGTGGCCGGCACGGAGTTCCCGGGAACCTTTTCTCACATCGCCGGAGGGTATGCCGCCGGTTATTACGGGTACATGTGGTCGAAGGTGATCGCTCTCGATCTCCTCACGGCCTTTGACAGGGGCCTCATGGACGCCGGAACCGGCCGTCGCTTCCGGGAAGAGATTCTCAGCAGAGGCGGTGAACGGCCTGCTCGGGAACTCGTCGAGCAATTCCTGGGAAGACCTGTGCGAAGCGAAGCCTTCTTTGCTGAGATCGCCGGTACAGAAACCGCAGAGGTCGAGAGCGTCACAATAGACTGACCGAGGCCCGGGCCGCCGCTGTCCGCTTCCGAGCGCCGGACGGCTTCTTCCCGACCGGAAGCATCCGCACGGAAACGCAAACTTTCGTCTCCCGGATGCGTAATGAGCATCAGGACGCTGGCGAACGTCCGATCCGATCACACTGCTGACTGAGCGCAGGAGGAAACCGCTTCATGGGGAAACTGATCAAATATCTGGTGATTCTGCTCGTCCTCGTCGGCGTGACCGCGGGGGTTTATGCGTGGGTCCGAAGCTCCAAGAGCGGGAATGAGAAATTCAAACTCGTCGAAGCTAAAAACGACTCTATCGTGGAGAAAGCCGTGGCGGTGGGGCAGGTCCAGCCGCGACAGAAGTTTCAAGTTAAATCGAAAATCTCGGGAATCGTGGACAGGGTGTACGTCGAAGTAGGCGATACCGTCCGAGCCGGAGATCCCCTGTTCAAGATCGCCCCGGACCCAACCCCCATGGAGGTGACGGATGTAGAGCGTAAGCTCGAATCCTCGCAGGCCTCTTTCAACCGCGCCAAGCTTGAATACGATCGAGCCGTGGAGTTGTCCCGTTCGGGGGTGCTGCCCAAATCGGATCTGGACCAGAAGAAGGAGAACTTCGAGCTGGCCCGGATCACTTTGCTGAAAGCACAGCAGGAGCGCGATCTCACGCGCAACGGCCGCACATCCTCGTCTGGAACGCAATCGATCATCAGCAGTCCGGCAGCGGGCACGGTTCTCAGTCGCGCCGTGAACCCCGGGGATCCGATCGTGCCTCTGACCTCCTACCAGCCCGGAACGGAGATGGCAACGATTGCCGACATGAGCGATCTCATCTTCAAGGGTACGGTTGACGAAATCGATGTAGGCAAATTGAAGGTCGGTCTTCCGGCGCGTATCAAGGTCGGAGCGCTTCCCACGGATGTGGTCACCGGAACCGTCTCCCGCATTGCTCCGCAGGCACAGCAGAAAGAGGGAGCGACCCTCTTCGACGTTGAAGTCGAGCTGGTGCGGGGCGCGAAGGTCACGCTTCGTGCCGGTTATTCGGCGAACGCCGACGTCATCATCCGCGAGAAAAAGGACGTCCTGACCATCCCCGAGCGCCTGGTCATATTCGAAGATGGTGGCCAGAAGACCTTTGTAGAAGTTCCCGGCGACGGACCAAAGGCGGAGCCGACGAAAATTCCGGTGAAGCTCGGCATCTCAGACGGACTGAATGTGGAGATCATCTCCGGTCTGACCAGGGGACAGAAAGTCGTGGAGCGTCCACCAAAGGAAATTTCGTAGTCGGGCCGCCCATAAAGTGCGCGAAAGTTCACCGAACGTACCGGGGCCGGGACCTCGGAATCGATGCAAGATTAGCGGGTGCGCCTGGAACCATTCGATCAGGACCAGATCTGAGAAGTTCCAGAAAACGCAGAGGGCCATCCTGATTACTTACTGACGAGCACTGAAATGGCAAACATCAAAGAAGTTCTCCGACAGCTGTTCCGCGACGTTCGTTCCCAGAAGCTGAGAACCTTTCTGACGGTCTTCGGCATCATCTGGGGCACCGTTGCCATCAGTCTCCTTCTGGCCTTCGGCACCGGTCTGCATAAACACCTCATTCAGCAGACCGCCGGACTCGGCGACCGAATCATGATTGTCTGGCCGGGACTGACCTCCATGCCCTACGAGGGACTGGGCAAGGGGCGGAAGATCCGCATGACGGAAGAAGATGTGGCAGCCATCCACACCGCGGAGGGTGTGCGTGGCGTCTCCAGCGAGTATTCGTCGAATCAGAAATTGAACTACGCCACCAAGACTCTCTCCGTGGATACGTCGGGAATCACACCAACATTCGGTAGGATGCGCAATCTCATTCCTCAGAGCGGCGGACGTTTCATCAACGAGATCGACATGAGGGAGCAGCGGCGTGTGCTCTTCGTCGGCGACGAACTGGCCAAGAACCTTTTCGGCAAGGACGACCCTGTTGGGAAGGTAGTGCAGCTTGGCGGTTCGCCCTTCACTGTAGTCGGCGTGCTCGTGAAGAAGGATCAGGATTCCAGTTACAGCGGACCCGACGCCGAGAAGGTCTTTATCCCGGGAACCACTTACCTCTCGATCACGGGCGAAAAGTATGTCGACAACGTGATCGTCCAGGGCGTTCCGGAGATGAAGTCCAAGAAGGTCATCGCCAACATCAGCGCCGCCCTCGGGCAGCGGCTTCGCTTCGATGCACAGGACAAGGAAGCACTCTCGATCTGGGACACGACCGAGCAGTTCGCCTTCTTCGACAATTTCATGCTGGCCTTCAACGGGTTTCTGGGCATCGTCGGCTCGCTGACGCTCGTTGTGGGCGGAATTGGCGTTTCGAACATCATGAACGTCGTGGTGGAAGAACGTACGAGGGAGATTGGCATCAAGATGGCCCTCGGTGCACGGCAGCGATGGATCCTCTCCCAGTTCCTGCTGGAAACGATCCTCATCACCGCCGTGGGGGGCGCTATCGGCTTTGCCGTTTCCTTTGCCATCTGCGCCCTTTTTCCGCAGAAGATGGTCGAGTACGTCGGCGTTCCTTCGCTCTCGCCTCTCGTTGCTGTGCTCACGGCGGTCGCTCTCGGAGCGGTGGGAACCGTGGCCGGGTATTTTCCGGCGCGCGAAGCCTCACGTCTGGATCCTGTGGTGGCCATGAAACTATGAGTGCCATCCGCGTTCGAACCGATCAGGAATGCACGACCGTGATTGCTGAGGATGCGTCATGAACAAACGGGACCTCGTCGTCATATTTCAGATGTTCAAGCTTTCTTCCCGCCTGCAGAAGAAGCGTGCCTATCTGACCATCGCTGCCATCGCCTGGGGCACGGTGGCCATTCTTCTCCTTCTCGCCTTCGGGGAAGGACTGAAACGCCAGCTCGACAAGAACAGCCGGGCCATGGGGGAGAACCTGGCCGTAATGTGGCCCGGTGAGACGACGAAGGCCTTCAAGGGAATGCCGCCCGGACGCCCCATTCGTCCGAAGATCGAAGACATCGAGTTCCTGCAGACGAGAGTTCCCGAACTGCAGGCGGTCATCGGTGAGCTGACCTCCTGGCGGACTGCGCTCGAGTACGGCCACAAGACGCTGAACTCGCGGGTCACAGGAGTGAGCATTCCTTACGGCGAAGCTCGCAAGCACTACCCCGTGGCGGGCGGACGGTTTCTCAATCCCGACGATGACAAGGAAAAACGCCGCGTGATTTTTCTCGGAGACGAACTGGCCAAAGACCTTTTCGCCAATGAGAATCCGGTCGGAAAGACGCTGCTCGTCAATCAGTCACCCTATACCGTGATCGGAGTGATGGAACACAAGACCCAGATGGGAACGTACGGTGGTCCGGACAAGAATCACGGCGTCATTCCCATCAGCACCTTCAAGGCGCAGTTCGGCCGGGATCGTCTGAACAATCTCCTCATTCAGGTGCGCAAGCCCGAAGACATGCCGGCCATGCTGTACAAGGTCAACGAGGTTCTGGGCGGCAAGTACGGATTCGATCCCAGCGACAAAGAAGTCTTCCACACATGGAACACGGTGAAGAGTTCCCAGGTGACCCGAAATATTGCCATCGGTATCCAGCTCTTTCTGGGGATCATCGGTGTACTCACTCTGGTCATCGGCGGTGTCGGCGTTGCTAACATCATGTACGCCGTGGTCAAGGAGCGCACTCGGGAGATCGGCGTGAAGATGGCGCTGGGAGCAAGATCGCGATGGATCGTTGGCCCGTTCATCCTGGAAGGACTTGTCTACACCCTCATCGGAGGAGCGATGGGCATCCTCATCGCCACCGTGCTCGTCACCGCCTCGAGCTTTCTTCCCAGCGAAAACAACAAGGTGATGTCGTTCCTGGGAAAGCCGACCCTTTCCTGGCAGATCGGCGTGGGAACGTCGATGGTCCTGGGATTCATCGGCATACTCGCTGGATACTTTCCGGCCAGACGAGCCTCGGCCATCGATCCCGCCTCTACCCTTCGCTATGAATAGGAGAGTTCTCGAACTATGACCGTCAGTGTTCTGAAGGAGAAGAAGGCCATGAGCGATCCGGCGACGGACACGATCATTCGAATGGAAGACATTCGGAAGGTCTACGACACCGGCAAGGTGAAAGTCGAGGCATTGAAAGGCATCAATCTGTCAGTGCAGCGGGGGGAGTTCATCGCCATCGTCGGGCCGTCAGGATCGGGGAAGTCGACGCTGATGAATCTCATCGGCTGCCTGGACACGCCCAGCTCCGGCATTTACACGCTGGCCGGTGAAGATGTGGCCGGACTGAGCAGAGATCAATTGGCGGATGTGAGAAACCGCCGGGTGGGCTTTGTCTTTCAGAACTTCAACCTGCTTCCTCAGATCAGTTCCTTTGAAAACGTGGAGATGCCGCT
>JBDTRY010000207.1:0-6809 GCA_039931435.1 Acidobacteriota bacterium
TCCGGGCGATGACGTCCTCGTGCACGACGATCCCGGCGATGATGTTGTCGTAGTGAAGTGCCAGTGCGTCCGCGGTGAGGAAAGCCTCGGGAATGGCGATGCGGCGGTTGGCGGAATCGTCGAGTGTCCGCTCGAACCACTGCGTGGCCGCTGTGAAGGCGGGGTCCTGCATGAGCACGATGAGATGACGGGCCAGACCGTCCATCCGTTCCGCACGCATGGGGTTGCGCTTGTAGGCCATCGCTGAAGAGCCAACCTGCCCCTCTTCGAACGGCTCTTCAATCTCGTGAAGATGCTGGAGGAGACGGAGATCGTAGGCAAACTTCGATGCCGACTGCGCGAAGCCGGCCAGGGCGTTCACGATCTGCGAATCGATCTTGCGTGAATAGGTTTGTCCGGAGACCGGGTAGGCCTGCGGGAAATCCATTTTCTCGCAGACGATGCGTTCTAGTTTCTCCACCTTCTCATGGTTGCCGCCGAAAAGATTCAGAAACGAGGCCTGAGTTCCCGTGGCTCCCTTCACTCCCAGGAGGGCCAGCGAACGCTCGCGCATCGACACCTCTTCCTGATCGAGAAGCAGATCGTGAAGCCAGAGGGCGGCGCGCTTACCGACGGTGGTGAGCTGCGCAGGCTGGAAATGGGTGAAGGCCACGGCAGGGGTCTCGCGCCAGTTCCAGGCGAAATCACGAAGCCGGGAGATGAGAGTGAGGAGGCGGCGGTTGAGAAGCCGCAAACCCTCGCGCATCTGAATGAGATCGGCGTTGTCCCCGACGTACGCCGAGGTGGCACCGAGGTGAATGATTCCCTTCGCTTCGACTGCCTGGAGGCCGAAGGCGTGGATGTGGGCCATGACGTCGTGGCGTACTTCCTGCTCACGACGGTCGGCGTCTTCGTAGTTGATGTCTTCGAGGTGTGCGCGCATCGAGGCGATCTGGGCATCGGTGATGGCCAATCCCAGTTCCTTCTCCGCCTCGGCAAGCGCGAGCCAGAGCCTGCGCCATGTACGGAACTTGAAGTCGGGCGAAAACAGGTAAGCCATTTCCGGCGAGGCATAGCGCTCGGCGAGGGGATTCGAAGGGAGATGCCGGCTCATCAAAGTCAATTCTAACCCTTCGCAGGAACGCCGGGCTCGATCCCCGGATTTCCTTCACGGTGCCATTGGTGCTGCAGCAGGTGCCCGGCCAATCGATTCTTCGCGCACCTTGACACGATTCGGTCGAGAAACGACACTGAGTGCATCTTGGCCGTAGCGATCACGACACGGGCTCCCCGCAGGGCGAAGGTGACGCTGAAGGTCGTGGTTCTGCTCTCGAGTGTTCTCACGCTCGTATTTCTGATCTCGTTCGTTTTCAGCGAGCAGGGGATCTCCGAGCTGCACCGCTCCCGCGGTCGGGTGCAGGCATTACAGGTTGATGTGGTGCGGCTGCAAACCGAGAACGAGCGTTTGCGCAAGGAAATCGACAGCTTGAAAAAATCGACCTACGCCGTGGAGAAAATCGCCCGGGAAGATCTGGGGATGTCCAGGTCGGGTGAAGTCGTTTACATGCTTCGGGAAAAGCGGCCCGCACACTGAGCGGGCAGTGGCACACTCCCCGTCTCAGGCCTGATCCTTCCGCTTGCGCCGCCGGCGGTATTTCGTCGCCGCGGTTTCGGTGTCCTTGATGTACTCGGCCATCGGAGCGGGAACGTTGCGAGCCAGAGTGTCCACCGAGCGGAAAGCGATTCCCCCCTCGAACGTCCAGGAATGTCTCGGGCGATAAACCCCGGTGTCGTGGACCCTGGAGCCGACGGCGAAGCGCACCACTCCTCTGCGGTAGTCGAAGGCCCGGCCGCTTCGCGTGTGGACGGCGACGTCAAGCCGGTAGGAGCCGGCCACGAGGTCCAGGGCCTCGATCTCGAAGCGGACCAACCCGCCACTCTCCAGCCGTTGGGGTATGAATCCTTCCAGGTCCGTGTTCGTGCCGTAAACGCAGGTGCCGTCCGCGTGAAAGATGCCGATGCCGAAGACGAAATCGTCGACCGGTTCGCGGACGCGAACATCGATGTCCACGATCACCGCGCTTCCCGTTCCCACGGCCACGAGCTCGTGTCCCTTTCCGTCCAGAAGCGAGACGCGCGAAAGAAGAACTTCTCCGGAGCCCCAGCGCTCTTCCTCGATCAGGGCGTCCTCGTCGATGGATTCGCCGTCAGAGCCGACGGTTGCCTCGTCGTCCGCGTCGGGCAACTCGTGCCCGGAGACGTGTTGCAGGTAAGCGTCGATGACGCGAATGGGCTCACCCAGCCCGGCCATGGCTCCGTGATCGAGCCACAGGGCGCGATCGCACAGATTACGAACCAGATCGAGTTGATGCGTGACCACCAGTAGCGTCACGCCGCGATATTTCATTTCCTGAATCTTAGCGATGCATTTCTGTGAAAACTCCTCGTCGCCGACGGAAAGGACCTCGTCGATGAGAAGAATGTCAGGGTCGACATGCACGGCAACGGCGAAGCCCAGCCTCACGTACATCCCCGACGAATACGTCTTTACGGGCTGGTCCAGAAACGGGCGGATGCCGGAGAACTCGACGATCTCCTCAAACTTCTTGTCGATCTCCCTGCGGCTGAGCCCGAGCATGATGCCGTTGATGTAGACGTTCTCCCGTCCTGTGATCTCGGGATGAAATCCAGCCCCGAGCTCAATGAGGGCTGAGATCCGGCCGTCCACCCTGATCGTGCCGCTCGTGGGTTTCAGGATTCCGGAGATGAGTTTCAGAAGTGTCGATTTGCCCGACCCGTTCGGCCCGATGATTCCGAAGGCTTCCCCTTTTTCGATCTCGAACGTCACCCCGCGAAGAGCCTGGATCGAGGACTCGGGCGAAGGGGTGAATTCGCGTTTCAACAACGCACTTTTCAAGGTCTGCAGCTGCGAGCGTTTTCCGAAGAGACGGTAGCTCTTGGAAACATTCTCCAGGGCCAGTGGGCGTCCGCTGGTCAGATGGCCTCCGCCAGGCTGTCACGGAGCCGGTCGAACACCACAAATCCGAGGATCAGAGAAAGCGCCGCATAGAGCATCATCAGAAGGGTGGACATGAGGCCAGGCATTCGTCCGAAAAAAAAGATGTCCTGCCAGGAAACAACGAAGGGCGTCATGGGATTGAGATGCAACAGCACGCGCATGGGCCGGGACGGAATGCTGTCGATGGAGTAGATCACTGGCGTCATGAAAAAGCCGAGTTGCAGGAGATTGGCGACGAGGTCCCGCAGATCCCTGAAAAGAACGGCAGCGGAGGAGATCATCAGCCCGATTCCTGCAACGAACAAAGTCTGCAGGAGAAGAAGGACCGGCACCATGAGAATGGAAAGGGTGAGGTCCGTTCGTCCGGTCACCGCCGAGAGCAGCGAGGCCGCGATGAGAATCGGCAGCGCCAGAAGAAAGTGCACAAGGTGGGAAAAGATCACTACGAGCGGAAGGGCCTCTGCCGGGAACATCACTTTCTTTACCAGGCCGCCGTTGCTGGAGATCGACGTGGTCGACTCCAGAATCGAGCCGGCGAAGAAAGTCCAGGGGAGAATGCCAGCGAAGAGGAACAAGGCATAGGGTCCGTTGAGATCTGGACGGGGAAGGAAAAAAGTGAAGACCAGCGTGTAGACGCCCAGCAGGAGAAGTGGATTGGCCAGAGACCAGAAAAACCCC
This sequence comes from Acidobacteriota bacterium, assembly GCA_039931435.1. GTDB lineage: Bacteria > Acidobacteriota > Thermoanaerobaculia > Gp7-AA8 > Gp7-AA8 > JBDTRY01. The sequence goes on from JBDTRY010000207.1 coordinate 3,677, forward strand.
AGGATCGAACCGCGGTAGCGGGCCTTGAGGTCGCGTGCCGTAAGCGTCGTGATCAGTTGGCGATAACGGAGGAGGTTCGCCACTTCGGCGGTCAGAAGCGCCGACGCTGAGTCACTTGCTGGCATGTTCTCGGATTGTCTGTGCAGTGGGCTGCGAAAGCAACAGCAGCAGAAGATTCATCTCCGGGCGATGTTTTAAAACCAGGAGAAGACTGAAGCAGGCCACAAATCCGCGATCAGACCCTGGTGACGATGAGCATCAGGGTCGTGGAGCCGATGACGAACTCGGAATGGTTGTAGAGCGGGGTGGGCTCCTCGATCAATTTCCCCTTGTGAATCGTGCCGTTTGTGGAGCCCAGATCCTGAAGCAGGATCAGCGAGTCTCGAATTTCGATTGCGGCGTGCGCGCGGGACGCTTCGCCGTCGACGAGGACGATATCGCCGGAGCCTCGGCCGATGACGATCCGGGGCTTTTCGATGCGGAAGACCTTGCCGGAGTCGGGACCGTTGATCGCCGCGATCGAAAAACGCGCTCCTTCTGGCAGATGAGGTGCGGCGTTGCTCTTCTGGATTTTGGCGAAAGGATCAGTGAGCTCCTCGGGACGCGGGCGCTCGAGGGTCTTCCGCAGGGGGAATGGTGCCGTCTCCGTAGGCGGAAGCTCATCGATCGTTGTGGCCCGCCGCATTTTCCTCGCCGCGGTGTTCTCGCCGAGATCTTCCACCGGCTCGGGGGCGGCGAAGCCGGGATTGGCGGCACTGAAGGCCTCGTTACACTTGAAACAACGGACGAGCCTGGACGGCTGGTGCTCGAAACGCTCCTCCGAGAAGTTGTAACGGGAAGCACAATGGGGGCACTGAATGATCACCTTTGTCTTCGCGCCTCTCGCGGTGAAGATAACAGACGCCGCCACAAAATCCAATCGAGCGCGAACCGAGTCAGTGGTGACATTTGGAAAAATTTTCATGGAGTCGTTTGAGAATTCGGGCAGTCTGGCGACCACTTTGCTAAATTGTGACCGGGCACGGGTTTCGAACCCTTCGAAGTGATCGGCCTGCGAAGTCTGGTGTGTCCACTCGAGGAGGAAAGCTTTGAAGACCACGATCGTAGCTCTTTTGATGTTTCTCCCGGTCATTCTGTCCTGTCAGGAAAGTACGTCCACAAACGAAATGGAGAAGCCCGCGGTGACTACCGCAGCCGCCACAGCCACGGAACTCTCGTTCGCCACTGACGTCGCCGACCGCATGGGACAGCTGCCGAAAACGACCATCGACTACGATCACGGTCTTCTGGACGCCAATCAGACCGCAGTCGTGGCGAAACTGATCGAAGCTTCGAAACAGATCGATGAGATTTTCTGGCGTCAGGTATCGGAGTCGAACCCCGTCTGGCGCGCCCAACTCCAGAAGCAGGCTTCCAGTTCTCCGCAGGCGCAGGCGGCCCTCAATTATTTCCTGAACATGAAGGGGCCGTGGGACTCTCTGAAGAAGGAGGAGCCGTTCGTGCTCGTTGGGCCGAAGCCGCCTGGTGCGGCTTTCTATCCTCCGGACATGACCAAAGAACAGTTCGAATCGTGGTTGCCGGCACATCCGAATGACAAGGCTGCCTTTCAGGGATTGTTCACGGTCATCCGGCGGCAGAACGGCAACCTCGTTGCCATTCCCTACTCCCAGTATTACCGCGATCAGCTGATCCCTGCCGCGGCGAAACTTCGCGAAGCAGCAGCGCTGGCGAAAAACGCCTCCCTCAAAGCCTATCTGAACAAACGCGCGGACGCCTTCCTCTCCGACGACTACTTCGCCAGCGATCTGGCCTGGATGGACCTCAACTCCGACATCGAAGTCGTCATCGGACCCTACGAGGTCTACGAGGACAATCTCTTCAACTACAAGGCATCCTACGAATCGTTCGTCACCGTGGTGGACAAACCGGAAAGCGCCAAGCTTGCTGTCTACGCCAAACACCTTCCGGACATGGAGAAGAATCTTCCCATTCCTGACGAGCACAAGAATCCGAACCGTGGAAGCGATTCACCGATTCGCGTGGTCCAGGAAATCTACACTGCGGGAGACGCCCGCCACGGCGTACAGACGTCGGCCTTCAACCTTCCCAATGACGAACGGGTACGGGAGGCCAAGGGATCGAAGAAGGTCCTGTTGAAAAACGTCATGGACGCCAAGTACGAGCAGAGCGGGAAGCCGATCGCCGAACGTGTGCTCGACCCATCGCAGGTTTCGTTGCTGTCATTCGACGCCTACTTCAACCACGTTCTCTTTCACGAGCTTTCTCATGGCCTCGGACCGGGGATCATCAAGGGACCGAAGGGAGAGAAGGTGGAGGCCCGGCTCCTTCTCAAAGACCTCTATTCCACGATCGAAGAGTGCAAAGCCGACGTTCTGGGTATCTGGAACATCCGCTACGCCATGGACCACTCGCTGCTGTCGAGTTTCAGCAAGGAGCAGCTCTACGCCACCGACGCCGGTCTGATGTTCCGCAGTATGCGCTTCGGACTGGATGAGGCTCATGGGCGCGGTACGGCACTGCAGTGGAACTGGTATCGCGAAAAGGGCGGCATCGTTCCGGCGTCGGACGGAAGGTTCCGCATCGACGCCGTGAAGATGGCTGAAGCGAATCGCTCTCTGGCCAACGAGCTGCTGATGATCGAGGCACTGGGCGACTACAACCGGGCCAGAACACTCCTCGACAAATACGGAGTAACCAATCCGGAGATTCAGGCCACGATCGCCAGACTGGCGGACATCCCCGTGGACATCGATCCGGTCTACCCGGCGGCGGGGGAGACAAAGTAGCGCGTTGCGGGACAACGTCAGTAGGGCCGCACGGCGTGCGGCCGGTACTCTTTGCCATTTCTGCTCTCGAATCGCGGCCCTACGAGTTGTTGCCCGATTGGCGAGGCGGAGCAGATCCTCCTCACGGTGTTGATCACCGGTATACTTTCCGCTTCCCACGGGGAGAGAGTCGCAGCGACGCAGTGCTGATCCGCAACTTCCGCTGACAGCGGGGAGAAGGTGGCCGAAGGCCGGTTGAGGGGCGTTCCGAGAGCGACGGTCCTCGTGCATTGCGACACCCCTCACCCGGCTCGCCTTCGGCGATCCACCCTCTCCCCGCAAGCGGG
>JBDTRY010000208.1:0-6774 GCA_039931435.1 Acidobacteriota bacterium
GTTCGCGGTGCTCGATCCGGGCACCGGATTCGCTGATGTCGAGAAGGAGAACCTCGTGACCGGCAAAACGCCCCGACACCGAAGGCGCGATGCTGAAGCGTGGGCGCCTGCGGGACTCGAGGGAGTCTCGGCCGGAATCTCGGGTCATTGATTCATCATAAGGTGCACAAGGAAAAACGAGGGCGGCCGGCGCGCCCGCGGTCCCATAGATATCAGCTCGCGTTGTTCAGGGCTTGTCATCCTGTGAGGGAGCAACGCGACCGAAGGATCTCGTCAACGAGAATCGTGCCCTTCGTGGCGATGGCAACCGGGAAGGTAGAAGAGCTCCTTCGCTCGACGCTTCAGGATGACACGCCATGATGATCGTGTCATTTCCCGGAAACCGACACCTGCGAGTTTTCCGCTTCTAACGAAAAGCTCGGTGTTTTCAGGGTCGTGGAAAACTTGTCATCCTTGAGGGAGTTTAGCGGCCGAATGATCTCGTCAACGAGAATCGCGGCCTTCCTCGCCTCGCAACCGGGAAGGTAGAAGAGATCCTTCGCTCGACGCCTCAGGATGACAGGCCGTGGTAATCGTGGCATTCCCCCAACACCTGCGCCTGCGCCGTATCCCCGATCAAGATGGCGTCTTCTGTCGTTTACCTGCAACCGCGCCCTCTTCCTCGGCCCTTCTCATCGCCCAAGCGGATTGCGGGATAATGGGGGTTGAAAACAGGAGACCGTCATGACTGTCACATCGCACACAACTACCAAATATCCTCCCGTTGAGAACTTTATAGGCGGCGCCTTCGTGAAGGAGGATAGCCCGTTCCTCGACGTCTTTGATCCCTCCTCCGGCTCCGTGATCTCGAGGGTTCCGCTCTCGTCAGCAGCTGCTGTGGACGCGGCCGTGAAAGCAGCCGGCCGGGCCCTTCCCGGTTGGTCCGGGACCCCCATCAAAGAGCGGGTGCAGGTCTTTTTTCGTTACAAGGCGTTGCTCGAAGAGCATCTGGACGAGCTGGCTGCGCTGGTGACCGAAGAGAACGGCAAGGTGGAGAGTGAGGCCAGAGCCGAGGTTCTGAAGTCGGCCGAACTCTGCGAGTTTGCCTGTTCGCTTCCGCAGATCGTCACGGGCGAAGTTCTCCAGGTCAGCCGCGGAGTGGAATGCCGGGTGGAGCGCTATCCGGTAGGTATCGTGGCATCGATCACGCCTTTCAACTTTCCGAACATGGTCCCGAACTGGACGATCCCCAACGCCATCGCTCTGGGCAATTGCATGATTTTGAAACCGTCCGAGCTCGTTCCCCTGAGCGCGCGGAAAATCGCAGAACTTCTTGGCGAAGCCGGCCTCCCTGAAGGAGTGCTGAACATCGTCCATGGAGGGCGGGAAGTGGTTGAAGCGATCTGCGACCATCCCGGCATAGACGCCGTGTCCTTCGTCGGTTCGACCGCCGTGGCCAAAGTCGTATACCGGCGAGCCACCGCGAGCCTCAAGCGAGCCCTGTGTCTGGGCGGCGCCAAGAACCATCTGATCGTTCTGCCGGACGCCGATCCGGAAATGACATCCTCGAACGTCCTCGCTTCGATGTCGGGTTGCGCCGGTCAGCGGTGCATGGCCGCATCCGTGATGATGGCCGTCGGAGAGACGGATCACATCATCCGCAGAATGATCGATCAGGCATCCGCCATCGTACCTGGAGGGAGCCTCGGGCCCGTGATCTCACGCGAGGCTAAACAGCGTATCGAAGACTACATCAGCGAGGCAGAGGAGCAGGGGGCGAAGATCCTCATCGACGGCCGGAACAGAGTTGTTGAGGGTCGAGAGGGCGGCTACTACCTCGGGCCGACCGTCATCGATCACGTCGAGCCATCTATGCGCATCGCCCGCGAAGAAGTCTTCGGTCCCGTTCTGGTGATCATTCGCGCTTCCGACCTGGACGCTGCCCTGGAAGTGGAGAATAGCTCGCCCTATGGAAACGCGGCGTCGATCTACACCGAGAGCGGCGGCGCAGCCCGGTATGCCATGGAGCGGGCCAGCGCGGGCATGGTTGGCGTGAACGTGGGTGTACCCGTGCCCCGCGAGCCATTCTCCTTCGGAGGCTGGAACGATTCGAAGTTCGGGGTGGGCGACATTACCGGGAAGGGTTCCATCGAGTTCTGGACCAAGGCCAAGAAGTTCACGACGAAATGGAACCAGGAAGCGGGCGTGAACTGGATGTCGTAACGTCTGCCGATCGCCGCTGAGTGGAATTCGATCGTGTATAGTTTGATGTTCGTTTTTGTCGTGCAGTGTCCAACCTGCTGGCGGGGGGTTTCATGAGCAACGATCTTTCCGTGACGTTTACCGGCATTCACTTCGAAAACCCGTTTCTCCTCGCCTCGGCCCCCCCGACCGAATCCGACAGCAACATCATGCGTGCCTTCGAGGCCGGCTGGGGGGGCGTGGTGACCAAGACCATCGGCCTGCATCCCGTGACGAACGTCCGGGGTCCGAAGACGAAGTTTCTGCGGGCGGACGCCGGGGCCTACGGTCTTTCCATGAAGAAGAGACCGAATACGGCTCTGCTTTCGTCCTGGAACTGGGAATTGATTTCCGACAAACCCCTGGACTGGTGGCTCCCCAGGATCGGCAAGATCAAGAAGGCCTTTCCGGAGAAAGTTCTGATCGCCTCGATCATGGCCGGCTCCGAGGACGAGCGCGAGCTGGAGCACTGGCGTACTCTGGCGCGCGCCGTTCAGGACGAAGGCGCGGACGGAATCGAGATGAACTTCTCCTGTCCGCACATGGATCGGAACGACATGGGCTCGAACATCGGGAAGAACCGGATGCTCTGCGCCCAGGTCACACGGGTGGTCAAAGAAGTCGCTCGAGTTCCTGTGTGGGTCAAACTGACACCCTCCACGACGGATATAACGCTCGAGGCCGCTGGCGCTTTCGACGGTGGAGCTGACGCTATCTCCTCGTCCAATACCTGGCCGTCACTGACGCTCGTCGACCCGGAAACGCTGGAGTTCGAGATGAATGTCGATGGCTACACCTCCAGCGGCGGTATGGGCGGGCCGGCCATTCTTCCACTGTCCATGGCCAAAATGGCCCAGCTCACCAGCGCCTTTCCCGAAAAAGAGTTCTCGGGAATTGGCGGGGTCTCTACCTTCGAGCATGCCCTGAACTATTTTCTGCTCGGTTGCGGAACGGTCCAGGTATGCACGGCGGCGATGCTCGACCATGCCATCGGGCCGGCGGTCATCCGTGAGCTGAGGCAGGGAATGAGCGAGTTCATTGAACGGAACGCCGAACGCGGTTGGACCTCGCTCGGCGACTTTAGAGGATTACGTCGGGAGCGGATCGTTCCGCAGTCGCAGATCAAGCGGCCTGACCAGTCGGACTACAGGGGCGGCTACGAGTCAGAAGGCTACGCGGAGCCGGCGGCCTCGGCGCCGGAGGAGAGTTGAGCCCCCTGGTGATGCTCGATGAGTGCGACTCTCGACGAACAACAGATGTCGTGAAACATGATCTGGCCGAACATCCCTCGCTTCCCTTCGGGAAGACGCGCTCTTGCTGCTACCGGGTTCCTATGAGATCGCTGCGCTGGCGACGTTTCCCTGCTGAGGATGACCGAGACGTAATGCATCGCTGAAAACCACGGAGAGATGATGACCACCGAAACTGTCGAAGAAAAGGGATCAACGAGTCTGAAGCAGCAGAAAGAACACCTCTGGCCATGCGTGCAGACTTTTTACGAGAAACCGCTGGTCATCGATCGTGGCGAGGGCATGCACGTCTGGGACGACGAGGGCAATCGTTACCTTGACTGTTTCGGGGGAGTTCTCACAGTCTCGGTGGGTCACGCAAATCCGGCCGTCAACCAGGCCATCGTCGACCAGATCAACAAAGTCAGCCACACATCGACGTTGTACGTGAACAAGCCGCAGGCTGCCCTGTCGGAGAAAGTCGCCGAAGTGGCGCCGGGGAAGCTGAACTCCAGCTTCTTCAGCAACAGCGGGACGGAGGCGGATGAAACTGCCATTGTTCTGGCGCGGCTGTATACCGGCCGCCAGGAGATCATCGCCCTCCGCCACGCCTATAGCGGCCGGTCCATGATGGCCATGAGCGTCAACGGTCATTCCACCTGGCGGCACGGCGGCACACAGGTAGCCGGAATCAAACATGCGCATGCGCCTTACTGTTACCGTTGTCCGTTTCATCTGGAGTTTCCGTCCTGCGACCTGCAGTGTGCAAAAGATGTCGAAGAGCTCATTCAGACGACGACTGACGGTCAGATTGCCGGGATGATTGCCGAGCCCATTCTGGGAGTGGGAGGATTCATTACCCCGCCGCAGGACTACTTCAAGGAAGTGGTGGGGATCATCAGGCGGTACGGCGGTATTTTCATCGCCGACGAGGTGCAGACAGGTTGGGGACGGACTGGCGACAAGTGGTGCGGAATTCAGCATTACGACGTGCAGCCGGAAGTAATGACCTTCGCCAAGGGAATGGCCAACGGTTCTCCGATCGGCGCCACGGTGACAACCGACGAAATCGCTCGAGCCTATCCCGGACTGTCGTTCTCGACGTTTGGCGGGAATCCGGTGACCTCCGCCGCGGCGCTGGCCACAATCCGCTACATGGAAGAGAAGGAGTTGCCGCGCAACGCCGCGGTTGTCGGAGCCTACCTGCGCGAGCGGCTGGAAGTACTGAAGGAGAAGTATCCGATCATCGGCGACGTCCGGGGAATGGGCCTGATGCAGGGAATCGAATGTGTCGAAGACCGTAAGACCAAAGTCCCGGCGCCGAAAGCTGTACTGAAAGTCTTCGAAGAAACCCGGCGTCGCGGAGTGCTCATCGGCAAGGGTGGCCTCTACGGTAACGTCATCCGGCTCGGTCCACCGCTGATCGCGTCCCGGTCTGACATCGACGAGCTGGTGGCAGCGCTCGATGCTGGATTTGCCACGGTTTGAGTGGAGCCCTGAGCGTTCTGCAGTCCCGCTCGACCGGAGCCTGGCGCCGGTCCCCCAATGAGGTGGCTTCGTTATGAAGACTCTGATCAAGAATGGTCGCATCGTCACCGCGGTGGACGACTACACTGCCGACATCCTCATCGACGGAGAAACCGTGGCCACCATCGGGCGATCGCTCGACGTTGCTGCCGACAAGACCATCGATGCCCGCGGACGCCTGGTGATTCCCGGCGGCATCGATCCGCATACGCACATGCAGCTGCCTTTCGGTGGAACCGCGGCTTCGGACGACTTTCATACGGGAACCGTAGCTGCAGCCTTCGGCGGTACGACAACGATCATCGACTTCGCTGTGCAGTCTCACGGCCAGTCACTGAATGAGGCACTTGACGTCTGGTTCGGAAAAGCCGAGGGGAAGACGGTCATTGATTATGGCTTCCACATGATCTGCACCGATCTTCCGGATAGCCGGCTGCCGGAAATGAAAGGGCTCATCGACCAGGGTGTCTCCAGCTTCAAGCTCTTCATGGCTTATCCGGGCGTTTTCCTCGTCGACGATGGCACCATCTTCAAGGCCATGACCACATCGGCGGAAGCCGGCGGCCTGATCTGCATGCATGCAGAGAACGGCGTCGTAATCGATGCCATTGTCAAACGGGCCCTCGCCGAGGGGAAGACAGCTCCGAAGTATCACGCTTTGACCCGTCCCACGAAAGCCGAAGCGGAAGGTGTGCACAGGGCGATCGCCATCGCCGAGATGGCGGGCTCGCCGGTCTACATCGTTCACCTATCCTGCGACGACGCCCTTCAGGAAGTGATGGAGGCCCGCGACGCCGGGCTTCCGGCATACGCTGAGACCTGTCCGCAGTACCTCTTTCTCGATTACAGCCTCTACGAATCTCCGGGCTTTGAGGGTGCGAAATGGGTGATGACGCCACCGCTTCGGGATCGATCGAATCAGGAGCAGCTGTGGCGTGGCCTGCGTACCAACGATTTGCAGGTGATCTCGACGGATCACTGCCCTTTCTGCATGAAAGAGCAGAAGGAACTGGGCAAGGACGATTTCTCGAAGATTCCCAATGGCGGCCCCGGTGTCGAGCACCGTATGAGCCTCGTCTTCGACGGAGGAGTAGCAGCGGGACGCATCTCGCTGAACCGATTCGTGGAATTGACTTCGACGGCGGCGGCGAAGATTTTTGGCCTCTTTCCGCGAAAAGGTACGATCGCGGTCGGATCGGATGCGGACATCGTCATTTTCGATCCCGACGAGGAGATGACCATCAGCGCTTCGACGCATCACATGAATGTCGACTACAGCGCCTACGAGGGACGGCGGGTGCGAGGGGTGACGAAGACCGTACTTTCACGGGGAGCGCTGGTAATCGACGAGGGAAAATTCGTCGGCTCGCCCGGAAATGGAGTGTTTCTGAAGCGGGGTCACTTCAACTCGCCGCGATAGCCGAGGCGACGGCGACCGTTCGAGAAGGGGAGAGATGATGCCGTCGTCCGATTTCGTGGAGACAAGCGAGGATCTGTCGGGCAGTCCGCTCTGGAATCACGACCTGGCTCCTACACCGCTCTCCCGCCGCACCTGGTCGACCTACAACATCGCCGCACTCTGGATCGGCATGAGCGTGGTCATCACCACGTACACGCTGGCATCGGGACTCATGCTCGAGGGAATGAACTGGTGGCAGGCGCTCCTGACCATCCTTCTCGGCAACACCATTGTGCTCATCCCCATGATTCTCAACGCCCATGCCGGTACGAAGTACGGCGTTTCGTTCCCCGTGCTCTGCCGGGCCAGCTTCGGCGTGCGGGGAGCGAACATTCCGGC
>JBDTRY010000209.1:0-6752 GCA_039931435.1 Acidobacteriota bacterium
CGTAGAAGAAGTTCCCCGGCTGGCCCACCGACCCTCCCGCCCCCAGATACTCCCGCGCCACCTTCCCGCCCAGGTCCCGAGGCGTCCACTTCCACTCGTTGCTCCCCTCGGTCACCAGACCAATGCGCTCCCCGTCCGCATCGTAGATCGGGTAGAGGACCAGCCCCCCGCTCTCGCTGATCTCCCGCGGCTGCCCGAACGGATCGTACTGGAACGTGTGCACTCCGTCCCAGGTCACATTCCCGGCGATGTCGTAGCTCGCCCCGTTCATGCGGTTCGTATAGACATTCACGGGGATGGACAGCGGGGCGCCGTTGGTCGTCTTCGAGGTCATGTTCCCGAAGGCATCGTAGATGTAGGACTCGACTCGTCCCGATCCCCCGCTCATGGTTGTGCTTTGCACCAGGCGCGAGACCTTGTCGTAGGTGTAGCTGCCCCCGCCCATGGCCATGATGTTGCCGGCGCCGTCGTAGCTGTAGGTGCCCGAGTCCCAGACCGTGGTGCTCATGGGGGCCGTAACCAGAGAGGGAGCGATGGAGGTGGCACTCACTGTGGGATGGGACGTGGCACTCGATGTGGTTTTCGAGATGGCATCCGGTTCGGTATTGAAACTGACACTCGAAGCGCCCACCGCCGGGCCCGGCGTGCTCTTCTGCGTGCGGAGCAGGTCGGCGGCTTCGGAGGGTGGCAGCACCCGCTGAATGTAGCGCACCTTCGGGTTGTGGCGAAGCCCGTCGAGGGCGGCCGCAGGAACGCTCACCAGAGCGAAGAGTCCCGCCTCCCGCTCCACCGAGCCGCCCGCCAGGGCCAGTTGATTGGCCCGGCTCTGCGACTGCAGAGCCACGATGTAGCGCTCCTGCCCGGCGGGTGCTCCAATGGGACCCGTGGCATTGGGGGCAATGAATACCGGCACGCCGGCGTTCGCCCGCCCGGCCAGGCAGGCCAGAACCAGAATATACGCCAGCGGCAACCCCTGTGGTCTTCGCATGAGCTGATCTCCCGTGGTCCTCAGCGAGCTATTGAAGCGTGAGCAGGGCCAGGATCTCCCCCTGCCCTTTCCGGAGCGGCTCCAGTGCCTTGGCCACAATGGTCCCCGGCCGATGCATCTTCACTCCCGCGACGTTGACCGCCTCGGACTTCATGGCCACGCCCGGCACGCTGCTGGTCACGAGCAGATCACCGATGCCGATTGGATTGCGGGAAGCGTCGACTCTGATCCGCACTCTGCCGGTGGTGGCGATCTTGTAGCGCCCTTCACCGCCTTCGCCAAGAACGATTCCCGGCGTGGCCGATACCACGCCGGCCACTGCGGTGTCGTACGCGGACCGTGAAGAGCGCACCTGATTGCTCTGACGCGTATCGAGGACGACCACGTTCCCATCTTCCAGGGCCTCGGAGGAAGGAACCCATTCGGCAAGGTCCTGGTACTTGGCATTGATGGTTCCGGTCACGGTGACATTTCCGTTCAGCGTAATAGCGCCGGCGGTAGTGATGGTGACTCGATCGACGGCAGCGTCGTGCTGGCGAATTACAAAGGACGGGGTTCCCAACATGCCAGTAAACCAATTTGTAGAATTCGTGACATGGCTGAAAAACCCGGCGTAAGCGATGGGTGCGTTGACGCTGAAGTATGTCCCGAAATTCGTGGCCGTTGTGATGGCGAAGAGTCCGTCCTGGTTGATCGTGTTCGTAACGGCGAACGAACGCACGTTCATGAGGACACTATCGCCCAATACGTGAAGACGGTAGAGCGAGTTCGGAACGGTGCCGATACCCACATTGTTGTTGTAGTAAATGCTTGTTCCGCTCGTGGACCACTGAGCGTATGAATCGATGGGAACTGCAAGCAGCGCGCAGCCCACGAGGATGAGGATGATGGTTCTCTTTGCGTTCATCGCGGTGATCTCCAAGAAGGTTGTTCCGGCAGCGAAGCCGGATTGCTGGCGTCTGTCGCCTGACTGTTCATTTCACTCGTGTCCTGATCTCGTCAATGTGACTCTTCCTGATTGGTACGCCGGCGTTGATCGTCTCACCGTAGGCAGGAACTGAGAGCCCGAGGGCGGAAAGCGCCTGGTCGAGGTTTGTGCGCAGTTCATTCATGTGAACCGCTTTGACAAAGATGGCCGTGCTCAGCGTGGGGTCCGTCCATACAGGAGCCGAAAGGCCTGCCGCCGCTCGAACTGCCGCCACGGCCTGGCGGAGCTGGGTGACGTGGATCGCTTTGATCAGGGTGACGTTGAGTACGATCGGGTCGTCCGTGAAGAGAAGGGTTGTGGCCAGATCAGCATTGCTGTAGCCGGAGAACTGAGCGCCGTTGGTGGCCCTGACGCGGTACACGAAGCTCTGCCCCGTGGGACGGCCTGAATCCGTGTACTGGGCCGTACTGCTTGAACCGATGAGCGTAAAGCCACTGCCAGCACCGCGGCGTTCGACCTGGTAGGAAGTGGCCCCGGCCGAACCCGTCCAGGTCAGACCAACCACAGTTGTGGAGGTGGCCGTGGCCACCAACGCACTAGGTGCAGGAAGGGTCGTCGCGGAAACGGTCACGGTGACGTTCGTGCTCGAGGACCCGAACCACGTGCCGTTGTCATCGCGCACCATCCGCCACTGGAAGTTGTACGTTCCGCCCGAGGAGGGCGCGGTGATGGTGAAGTTGAATGTAGCGGACCCGCCCGGCGCCACCGATCCGGGCAGAAGGACGCGGCTGAATCCCCAGGTGTTGTTGTTCTGCGGGTTGTCTGACCCGAGCTTGTACTGGGAGGCGGAGGTCCAGGTACTCGTTCCCGTGTTGGTCATCGTCACCCAGACTGCGAACGTCTGTCCCGGCGTCATCGTGCCCGGAGGCCCGCTTTGGCCGACGAAGCCGGCGTTGTCGTTCGTGGGAGGGGCTCCGTTGGTTGCCACCGAAATCTGCTGCGGACGAGCCATGGTGTTGCTGGCGATCTGCTGCGTATCAACCGACGTGTCGGCGTGGGTGATTGTCTGCGGCATCCCGTTGGGGTTATAGGAAATTGAGTTGATAAAGCCGGGGATGCTGTGCAGCATGGACTGGTTTGGGACGTAATAGGTACTCTGCACGGCATTCGAAGGACTGGTGCCACACCCGATCCCTGTGAGGCAGAGGGGATTGTTGGTCAGGAGAATCAGCCCCAGGTCGTTGTAGCTGAAGGTCTGGCTGAAGGTCTGGAAGACTGTGAGCTGTTCGGATGCCGGGGGAGGATACGAACCCACCTTCGTCACCTTCTGCACGATCCTGCCACTGCTGTCGTAGACACTGGTTTCTTCCACGCCCATATCCCCCAGAGCAGGGATGTAGTTGTGCCGAATCGTGGTCTCCAGTTTCCCCTGTTTGTAGCTGAACAGTCCGCTCGTGGGATCGTAGCCGTTCGCTGTGGCGTAAACGAATTTCGAGGCGATCCGGAACTGGCTGAGGTCTACCGCGCTACGCGCGTCGATGCGCTGCAGACGGGCGGCACTGTCGTAGGTCATGTTCAGGTCGTACGAGCTTTGCGATGCGTACCGTTTTGTACCGGCGTTGCCTCGGGCGTCGAACAGGCCGTAGATGATGAGACCGGTTTCCGGGTTGTTCTCGCTGAGCAGCAACCCGCGCTTGTCATAGGTGAAGGTGCGAGTCTGCGTGACACCGCCGGACTTCAGGGCCGCAATATTCAGCCGGTTGCCGACGTCGTAATCGTAGTCGGCCGTGAGCGCTTCCGGCTCGACAACGTGGCGCAAGCGCCCCAGAGCGTCGTACTGCTCGATCGTCTCTACGGCAGTGAGGCCGGCCGTCGTCTTCACCGTTTGCGTGCGCTTCGTTTCGCGACTACCCGAATAGGAAAAGGTCGTGGCCGTCGCGTCCGGCGCGGTGATTGTGAGAGGACGTCCAAACAGGTCGTAGACGAAGGTCGTGAGGTGGGTGGGATTGGTGACGCCTTCCTTCTCCGATACGGACTGCTTCAGTCCCTGAAGATCGTATTTCGTCTCCACGACCGAGACGCTGCCGTCGCCCTGCGTTTCCAGCTCACGCCAGACCCGCCCGAAGCCGTCAACGCGAATGTCTGTCTGGGCCAGCGGAACTCCGGTAAGGTATCCGGCAGGACGCCGTTTGATGGAGACGACGGCACTTGAGCCCGATGTGGCGTTGGAGTACTCGAATGTAGTGCCGGACGCAGTGGGTGGCTGCACGGAAAGCGTGCGACCCATGGCGTCGTAGCTATAGATCCTAGCCAGCCCGGCGCTATCCCGGCTGACGACGACGCTCCCCGTGTCCGGATCAATGTCGTTGTCTACGACGCGGTGCGAGGTGTTCGCCCAGATTGCATAGCGTTCGCTGCCATAGCCCCCGCCGTAATTGTGTGTCAGCCGGTAATCGCCGACAGGGCTATACGTGCAAAGATAATTGGCTGCGTTCGCACTGCGCTCCCCGCCGGAGAACGCTTCCTCGACAATGTTTCCCGCCGAATCGTATTGAAGAAGACGAACCAGGTCGGTCGACAATGCGGTTGCACCGGACATTTTCCTCGAACCGAGGAGGGCCCCGGTCGTGGCACTGAAACAGAACGTCTCCTGAGCAGCCGAGGAGTCTGGAGCGGCAATGTTGATCCCGTCCTCGGTCCACCTGGAATCGAACGTCTCGAGGAGCCAGGGCGCGCTGGCAGACGGAATGGTGATGGGTCCGGGCGCCGTTCCGGATCCCGGGTTGTAATTTACGAAGGTCGTCTTCTGATTCCCGGTGGCATCGAGGTTGCCATCGACTTCGGTTTTGCGATAGTGGCCGAGCCCGTCGTAGTCGAGGCTGCTCTGGGCAACGTACTTGGCGCCGTCATCGTCGTAGTTGGTTCTCTGCGCCGCTACTCGACGATTCCTGTCGTACTTTACGATCCCGGAAACGGGGTCCATCTCGTAATGCACGTAGCTCGTTCGCTTCAGGGCGCAGTTATTGCCTGTCGCGTCGCAATCGAATGTCTGGGTGGAGTTGAAGTTCGTACCCAGTGGATAGTTCCGGGAGAGAGGCAAACCGAATTCGGCGAGATCGAAGTTGTTCGTGTTTGCGCCTGCCGAGCCTCCTGGCCATATCGAGAAAAAGTGGATGGTCTTGTCGCCGGTGGGCATCTTTACCGTGGTCTGCAGTTCCTGAAGCGGCGGCTCTCCATAGACCGTGGTCTGGCCACACTGAAAGCTCATGTCGGCACGATGAGTGAGCTGCGGCGTATAGGTCCAGATCCGCGACGTGCCTTGAAAAGGGTCGGTCAGTGTTCGTGTTTGTACTCCTGCCGACTCGGCAAACGCCGGAGGGTTCTCGCTTCCCACGCAGTTCTTGGTCGGAAGGTCATAGGCGCCGTACTGCCAGGTGAGCAGGCCCTTCGTCGGCAATGTCAGCGTGTTGATCGCGCCGGACCGGCAGTAGGCATTGTCTGGAAAGTATGTGGCGTTGTACGAGGTTCCGTCCGGCAGGGAAATCGTGGAGAGAAACGGGAGCGTTAGGGTGGTCGGATCGCCGCTGATGCTCGGTTCACTGCAGTTCCCGCGGGGAACCGTGATCGTCGTGTAAGTGAAGTTGTACACCTTCGGCGAGCCTGTGTTGGAGTTGAACGTGACTTTCGAGAGCACATACTGGTAATTCGCCTGCGTCGTCCCGTCTCCCCAGGTCTGGAACTCCACCACGTGAAGGCGCCCGAACTGATCCGTCAATTGCCAATGTGTGGAATCGGGATAGGCAACGTTCAGCGCGTTATTGAAACGATCGGCGATCTTCGTGAGCTTTCCGTCCGCTTCTGAGAACGTGTGAATCGTTCCGTCAGGAAATTCGAGATCTCTGAAGCCGGTTTTTTTCGACAGTCGGAGATAGGTTCCATCGCGTGTATAAAGCGGGTCGGCGGGATTCTGACTCTCGTTTCCCACCATCGATCCGTAGAGTGCGTGCTCGTTGCCGTCGGCCCCCTCGTACTTCCATCTCGTGTCCTTGTTCGTGGGATCCGTTGGAAGAATCAACCTTCCCATCGACAACAGCCATCCCATGCCGGCATTCGATCGCTGGTTCGGGACGATTCGGTAACCAGCACCATCTGCCCCGATCGCCACCCACTTCGAGTCCCATACCTTGGAGTTGTACGTGAGTGTGAGGTTGTAGGCGAACCCCGGTCGCAGCGGGTACGGCTGGCCAACAGGGATCCGGAGAATCACGTTTCCGTTAAAGATGTTGATGTCATCGACGTCCCCGCTCTGGAACATCTTCTCCGGCGAGTAGCCCTGCTCAACATTCGGGTGCTGCTGTGCGAACATGGTAGTGCACATGAGGAGCGCCAGAAGAAAGACGGACGTTCGGCGCTCCCTCATGGCTGACCCCCGACACGATCGGCGGAAAACGCCATCCTGTCTGGATCGATGATGACGATGATGTCGCCGGGTAGAATCTCCTCCGGGGGCGGATCGTTGCTTCGAACAGCCCGCATGCGAGATACGCGGGAAGTCAGCAGACCGTTGCCCGGTCCGTCCTCGTCTTCGGGACCGCCCGCCGCCGCGCTCAGTACCCAGGCCCCGCGCCCCTGTCTCACGAGCAGAATCTCCGCGAAACTCTGATCGGCGGCAATGAGCTCCAACCGGCCTTTGCTTCCGGGCTGGGGAGTCATGCGCGTTCGCGCCGTGATCTCGCGGCGGGGGTATCCCTCAGGAGTGGCGACTATCATTGCGCCTGTATCGAGATCGACCACGGCCCAGATACTTCGCCAGGGCACGCCTTCCTTGAGATCGTA
>JBDTRY010000210.1:0-6751 GCA_039931435.1 Acidobacteriota bacterium
TTCCGCGCTGGCGGACGCCAGAGTCGACGAATCGTTCCAGGGCTTTGTTGATCAGAAGCGGCTTCCTCACTCGTCGTCAGAAGACAAGTTCTTTCATTCTGAAGTAAACGGTTGGTAAATCGGCAAGAAAAATGATTTGGAGCGGAGTTCCGGCGTTCCGCAACGGTCCACGCTGCAGGCATGGGCGCGTCCTCTCGACGCCAGCCCGATTCACCGCTACTATAGAAACCGTAAATAACTGGAGCGGCGGTCCCAGGTGCGGCGGGAGGGTGTGGTTCATGTCAATCTACGGGTACCTCGGCACCATGCCTGTCGGCGAGCTGCTCCAATGGGTCGCCTTCACGAAAAAAACCGGAACCGTTCAGGTTTCCACCGATGCCGGGCGCCAGAGCATCGCCTTCTCCAAGGGTGAACTTGTCTACACCGCCAGCAGCGAACCCAGCTTGAGCCTGGGACGCATGCTCCTCGACGCAGGGTTGATTTCCGAACAGGCCCACACCGAGGCTCGATACTTCCGCGAAAAGTACTGCATTGGAATCGGCAAGTCTCTGCTGGACATGAACCAGATCCGGCGCGAAGACCTGCTCAACTGCATGGAGAAGAAAGCGGAGCGCCAGTTGCACGACCTGCTTTCCTGCGACGATGGATTTTTCCAGTTCGATCCCGGTCTGCCACCGCTGGAGTTCTTTCCCCTTCACGCCGATGTGACCCACGCTGTTCTGCGGATCACACAGCGGATGGACGAACTCGGCCCGATGTGAGCAGGGCCGGCTCCGGCCGATCCCCGCGGGTGCGGAGACCGGACCGGATTCAAACCTTTACTGCCGGACGTTTCTCGTCACTGTGATCGTGTCCGCGTAATAGCGCCCGTTGCTGCTGGCTAAACGCACGTCGACCTGATCTCCTCGTTCGAGATCGGCCGGCTGGTACGCCTGATTCTGGTACACGACCCGCGTGCGCGAATCGTAATAGACCGACGAAACGCCGGAAGTGTTGCTTCCACGCAGTCCGTTGGTCGAGTAAACAGTGAGGTCGATTCGCTGCGCCTGCGTGTCGACAAAGTTCACGGTACCCTGCACTGCGCTGGTCGAGCCGTTCGGATATCCGTTGCTGGGGTATCCATCATTCGGGTAGCCGTTGTTCGGATTTCCGTTGTTCGGATAGTTGCTGGAAACGCTCTGCGTGACGGTGATGGTCTGAGCTACGTACTGCCCGCCACCGTTGTCGGCGATGCGCACGTCAACGCGGTCTCCCCGTTCGAGGTTCGCCGGGCTGCCAGCCTGGTTTTGATACGACACCTGTGTGCGGTTGTCGTAATAGATCGTGGCGTTCTGTCTGGAACTGCGTCCATCGACGGAGTCCACTGTGAGATCGATCCGCTGCGAGCGCGTATCCACGCTATTCACGGTCCCCTGAAGCAAGCTCGACTGACCGCCTGGGTTGTTGCTGCCATTGCCGCCACCGAGAATGTCGCCCATGCTGCCGCAGCCGGAAGCCAGGACCAGTCCCAGCAGGGCAGCGGTAATTTTGAGATTGAAGTGTGCAAGTTTCATGGTTGCCTCCAGTCTTGACAAGAGCAAGGTTCACGCCGTTTCCTGCCTAAAGATTGAGAAATCTCGGGCGAATTTGGGGGTGTTAAAACGATTATTTCTTCCGTTGCATCCCGGCTGTCCGTTGCAGGAGTCAATCGTCAACAGAAGTGGTCGGTGCGGTATTTAACGGTGTCGAGGATTCGTCATCCTGTCCAGGAGGGCAGCCGCTCCAATGTTCGGCGGTTCTTTGAGCAACCGGGAAGGTAGAAGAGATCCTTCGCTCGACGCTTCAGGATGACACGCTGTGGAAGTCGTGTCATCCTGAAGCTCGGGTCACGGACGGCCGTCAATGCTTGTGCGATAGCTACCGGTTCACGGTGCTCATATCCGGGTATCGCTGACCGGCGGCGATTCCCACAGGAGCAATCCGATCGAGGCGCGCGAGCTCCTCCGCGGTGAGCGAGACCTTCACCGCCTCCAGGTTTTCCTCCAGAAATTTCACATGCTTCGTTCCAGGAATGGGTACGATGTCTTCGCCCTGGCTGAGAACCCAGGCCAGAGCGAGTTGCGAAGGCGTCACGCCCTTACTGCCCGCCAGTTCTTCGATCCCGGTCACCAGATCCAGATTTTTCTGGAAATTTTCACCCTGAAACCGGGGTGATCGCCGGCGAAAGTCCTTCTCGTCAAGATCGTCGATCGATTTGAACCGGCCCGTGAGAAATCCCCGCCCCAGCGGGCTGTAGGGCACGAAACCAATGCCTAGTTCCCTCACTGTGGGAAGAATCTCATCCTCCGGATCGCGGCTCCATAACGAGTATTCGGTCTGCAAAGCGCTGATTGGATGGACTGCATGCGCTTTTCGGATCGTTGCCGGCGCCGCCTCTGACATGCCCAGGTAGCGGACCTTGCCGGCACGAACGAGCTCCGCCATCGCTCCGATTGTCTCTTCGATCGGAGTGTTTGTATCCACCCGATGCTGATAGTACAGATCGATGACATCCACACCCAGCCGCATCAGCGACGCATCGCAGCTCTGACGAACATATTCGGGCCGGCCGTTGACCCCGAGGAAGGCTCCATCGTCACCCCGCATGTTGCCGAACTTTGTGGCCAGAACGACCTTGTCCCGCCGATCGGAGATCGCCTTACCGACCAGTTGTTCGTTTGTGTACGGCCCGTACATGTCTGCAGTATCGAGAAGCGTGACGCCGAGTTCGATGGCACGATGAATCGTGGCAATCGCATCCGATTCATTGCTGGCTCCGTAAAACTCGGACATCCCCATACAACCCAATCCTATTGCTGCAACGCGAAGACCCTCACGGCCCAGAGCTCGTTGTTCCAATGTTTCCTCCCAGGTGGCGCAATGGCGCCTCGGATCCCGTTGATGCAAAAGCCGATTCAGGCCAGTGGCACGCTGTCGGAATAGCGAGGGTCATGCTTCGACTGAGCGTGCTCGATCAGGCTCCCATCTCCGAAGGTTCCTCCGGCGCCGAGGCTCTTCGAAACTCCGTCGATCTGGCCCTGCTGGCCGAGTCTCTGGGGTTTGAACGCTACTGGGTGGCCGAACACCACGGCACGCCGGCATTGGCCTGCGCCAGTCCCGAAGCGCTCATCGGCCCGATCGCCGCCCTCACTTCAAGAATCCGCGTGGGCAGCGGCGGGGTGATGCTGCCGCATTACAGCCCGCTGAAAGTCGCAGAAACGTTTACGATGCTCAGCGCTCTCAGTCCGGGCAGAATCGACCTGGGTATCGGGCGGGCAGCGGGGACGGACCCGACGACGACCTACGCTCTCCAGCGCGATCGGCGCCAATCCTCACCGGATGATTTTCCTTCACAGCTGGTCGAGCTCATGGCCTATCTCGACGACGCCATGCCCGCGGATCACCCATTCGCTCGTTTGTCCCGGCTTCCCGGCCGTCCGGAAGTACCCGAGCTCTGGCTTCTGGGAAGTTCGTCGCAGAGCGGCGCATGGGCGGCCGAGCTCGGACTGCCTTACGCGTTTGCAGACTTCATCAATGCAGAGGGGGCCGCCATCGTGGATCGTTATCGGCAGGCTTTCGCCCCGTCGGCAAGGCTTGCCACTCCGCGGGCCATATGTGCGGTGTGGGCACTGTGCGCGGAGACGGAGCAGGAGGCGCGGCGCATCGCCTCCAGTGCGAAGATGATGTTCACCCTCTTTTTCCGAGGGCAACTGATTCCGATCCCGCCAGTGGAAAAGGCCATGGCCTTTCTGGAGAACGAGTCGTCGTCCGGCGTTCCCTCGAACATGCGACGACGCACCATCGTCGGAGATCCCGGGCAGGTACGATCCGGACTGCTGAAGGTAGCCGCCGAATATGGAGCCGATGAAGTGATGATTGTGACCATTACGCACGACCATCGGGCCAGACGCCGCTCGTACGAACTCATCGCCGAGGCGTTCCGTTCTGGCGCTCCACGATAAACTCGGGCCATGCGCGAATTTATCCAGGCACTTCCCAAGGCGGAGCTTCATCTCCACATCGAAGGGACACTCGAGCCGGAACTGATGATGGAGCTTGCCAGGAGGAATGGCGTTCGTACGCGCCACGAGACGGTCGAGACGCTTCGCCAGGCGTACCGCTTCACTGACCTGCAGTCCTTTCTCGACATCTACTACGAGGGCGCGGCGGTTCTGCAGACCGAAGAAGACTTTCACGACATGGCCCTGGCCTGGTTCCGCAAGGCCGCGGCGCAGAACATTCGCTACGCAGAGATCTTCTTCGACCCTCAGACCCACACGGCACGAGGAATTCCGTTCGCCACGGTGATCAAGGGTCTCCGAGCCGCGCAGGACCGCGCCTTGTCCGAATTGAAGATCGACTCCGGTCTCATTCTCTGTTTTCTCCGGCATCTCAGTGAAGAGGAGGCCATGACCACCCTCGACGAGGCAGACCCGTTTCTGGACTGGATCACGGCGGTCGGCCTCGACTCATCGGAGCGCGGAAATCCGCCCCGCAAGTTCGAACGCGTCTTCGCCCGTGCTCGCGGGGAAGGCCTCCACGCCGTGGCCCACGCCGGAGAAGAGGGTCCCCCTGAATACATCTGGGAAGCCCTCGATCTACTCAAGGCTGAACGGATCGACCATGGCGTTCGCTGCATGGAGGATCCGAGACTGGTCGACCGTCTCGTCGCCGAACAGATTCCGCTGACGGTGTGCCCGCTCTCGAATGTGAAGCTTGGGGTATTCGCAAACGTCGGTGAACACAACCTGCGGCGGATGCTCGAGCGGGGATTGAAAGTGACGATCAATTCCGACGATCCTGCCTACTTCGGCGGTTACCTCAACGAGAACTACATCGCCGCAGCGGAAAGGCTCGGCCTGACCGAAGGCGAACTGAGGCAGATCGCGGAGAACTCCTTCGACGCCAGTTTCAAGTGAAGCACACCGCCGGCATCAACGATCCACCCACTGCATCGACCGCTCGTTGTAGCGGGGACCGGCGATCGCCTCCGGCCGCATGGCGGTATCGAGACGCGCCACCTCGCCAGCACTGAGGACGATGTCCGCCGCGGCGAGGTTCTCCTCGAGGAAGCTTCGCCGCTTCGTTCCCGGGATGGGGACGATGTCCTCTCCCTTCTGGAGCAGCCAGGCCAGCGCGATCTGCGACGGCGTGCAGTTCTTCGCCGCCGCCACCTCGCGCACCACATCGGCCGCACGAACGTTGGCGTCGAAGTTCTCACCCTGAAACCGGGGATCGCCGCGACGGAAGTCATCCTCGTCATACTCGTCGGCACGCTTGGCGCTTCCGGCCAGAAAACCTCGTCCGAGAGGGCTGAACGGCACCAGTCCGATTCCCAGCTCGCGAAGTACAGGAATGATGCCGCTCTCGAGATTGCGCTCCCACAACGAGTACTCGCTCTGCAGTGCGCTGATGGGATGGACCGCGTGGGCGCGGCGGATGGTCTGCTCCCCTGCCTCAGACAACCCCAGGAATCGAACCTTCCCCTCCCGGACGAAGGCGGCCATCGTTTCGACGACGTCCTCGATGGGCACCTGGGGATCGACGCGATGCTGGTAGAGAAGGTCGATGGTCTCGACCTGCAGCCGGCGCAGGGATCCTTCCACCGCCAATCGAATATTCTCGGGTTTGCTGGTAAGACCGTTCGGTTTTCCGTCCTCGATGTTCCATCCGAACTTGGTGGCGATGACTACGCGCTGGCGCTGGCCCTTCAATGTCCGCCCCAGCAATTCTTCATTAGCGAACGGCCCGTAGACCTCGGCGGTGTCAAACAGCGTGACGCCGAGATCCATGGCCCGATGAATAGTGCGAATTGACTCACTCTCGTCGGCCGGACCGTACGACTGGCTCATCCCCATGCACCCCAGACCGATGGCTGAAACTTCCAGTCCCTGCGTCCCAAGTTTTCGTTTCGAGAGCATCACGTCTCCTTCCTGTGCGGTGACGGAACAATCGTCTCAATTTCGGCGAGGTCTTCCTTTGTGAGCTGCCAGCCCGCCGCTGCCACATTCGAACGAACCTGATCGGCGCGCGTGGCGCCGGCGATCACGGAGGCCACCGACTCCGTCATGAGCAGCCACGAGAATGCCAGCTCCAGAATCGTTTTTCCTCGGGACTCGGCAAAGGCGATGAGCTTCTCAACGATATCCAGCTTGTCCGCGGTCACCGACGCCGCTGACTTCCCCTGAGCGAGGCGGCTTCCTTCCGGTGGCGGCTGGCCGCGTCGGTATTTCCCGGTCAGCAACCCACTGGCCAGAGGGAAATACGGCAGGAAGGCCAGGCCCTGACGTGCGCACTCTTCGAGAACCGCGCCTTCGGGTTCGCGGTGCATGAGGCTGTATTCATTCTGCACGCTGACGAAGTGGGCGCGATCGCCGGCCGCCTTCTCAGCTTCACGCAGTTGCTCGGCCGAAAAATTCGAGCAGCCGATCTCCCGGACTTTCCCGGATTGCACCAGCTCGTCAAGCGCGCCGAGCGTGTCGGCGATGGGCACCGAGGGATCGGGCTGATGAAGTTGGTAGAGATCGATGCAGTCGGTATTCAAGCGCCGCAGGCTGTCCTCGGCGGCGCGGCGAACGTACGAAGGGTGGGCTCCCTGCTTCTGGGCATCGATCTTCATGCCGAATTTCGTGGCGATGATGACGTCCTTGCGCCGCGACCCGAGGGCCTGAGCGAGATACTCCTCACTCTTCGTACCGCCGTAAATGTCGGCGGTGTCGAAAAAGTTGATCCC
>JBDTRY010000211.1:0-6746 GCA_039931435.1 Acidobacteriota bacterium
ACTTCGTCATCGAGACTCCGCTCCCCACCCTCTCCCGCGGCATGCAGTGGCTCAACGGCAAGTATGCCCAGCGCTTCAACAAGCGCTACAAGCGGAGTGGCCATCTCTTTCAGGGCCGCTTCAAGGGCTTCCTCATCGAGGACAGCGAGTACCTCAACGAGGTCCTGCGCTATGCCGTTCTCAATCCCGTCCGTGCCGGGATGGTCAAGCGCCCCGAGGAGTTCAAGTGGAGCAGCTACCGGGCCCTTGCCGGGTATGAGGAAGCTCCGTCCTGGCTGGCAACAGACCGGGTTCTCGGGCGCATCCGTCCCGATCGGAAGAATGCCCAGCAGGCTTACCGGGAGTACGTCTATGAGCGGCTGAACGATCCCCGCTCACCCTGGGAGGATCTGGTCGCCCAGCTCTACCTCGGCAGCGAGGCCTGGATCGCGAAGATGCGTACGGTGATCGAGGACAAGCCCCGCAGCGACGATCATCCGCGAGCGCAGCGGGAGGCAGGACTTCCCACGATGCCGGCCATTGTCACGACCGTAGCCACGACCTTCGGTGTGGACGCTGACACGATCCGTCACGGACACGGCGGACCGGAGCGGATGCTGGTGGCCTGGCTGGGATGTTACGAGGGGATGCACCGGCTGCGCTCGATCGCCGCCGCGTTGCGCCTGCGGAGCAGCGGACGGGCCTCGGATCTGATCCGCATCTGCGACGCTGAGCTCGATCGCGAGCCGCTCCTGCGCATCGCCGCCGATCGATGTTGTGATCTGCTCCGCGGCTCGCCTCCGCCCGGCCTGCATCCCATCGTCCTAGGCGTCAAATCAAGCATTCCTTCGGCAGTGATCTAGAGATTTCGAAGCGTCTCGCGCTCGGGGTCCATCTGCTACGGGCCAGGGGCGCGCGATTCTAGACCTTCACGGCGAGAATCGCTTGACCCGCGAGCGAACTATCAACTGATCGGGCTCTGCGGAACTCACTCGTCGCCCATTGACATGAAGATGCCTGCTTGACGGAGTCGTTTCAGCGACAAACGAGGCTGTGACCCCTTTCACTTGACCTTGTCTTCGGCAGCCCGGTAATTGCCGTCGGAGAACTGATGGGTTGGAAACACCCTAACGCCGCTCACCAAGCTCACCGCGTGGTTGGTTCGTCTTGGCATTGGAGTATCCCACTCGCGTCCATACCACCCGCAGACACAAGGCAAAGACGAGCGTCTGCATCGAACGATCCGCGATGAGGTGTCTGACTGGATCCTGTGTCGCGACGATGAGCATCTGCAGCGCGAGCTCGACTCGTTCAGTCATCGCTACAACTACCGACGCCCTCATGAGGCTCTGGGCATGCTGCGACCAGCGGACCGCTATCGTCCGAGTACACGGTCGATGCCGAGAGTGCTCCTCCCGATCATCTATGGCGAGGGTATCCAAACACGCCGAGTAGATCGCCAGGGCAAGATCGGCTACGCAGGCCATAAACTCCGGGTCGGGATGGGCTGCTCGGGCATGCTTGTGGGTCTTCGTCCGGTGCCGGAAGAAAAGCTCGAGGTGTACTTCTGCAAGCAGATGATCGCCCTAATCGATCTGTCGAATGGCGATGACCCGCGTGTCACAAGAACGACTCGCCGGCGAGCCGGAACAGGAACGAATCCGCGCGGCGAGACAGAAAACACCTCCAGCGCCCGAGTGGACTCCGCGCTTCAGCGCCGCGAACGACGGAGAACGAGGTGAGCTGTTTTTACCCTTGCTGCGCCTTTGCTTTTGCTCTTCCAGGTGTTCGGGATGTCCTCGGACACCTGTACGGGATGTCTATAGGCTATACACCGCGGGAGAAGGTGGCCTGAAGGGCCGGATGAGGGTCTCTGCGGACATTCACAACCGCGATTGTGAAAGAACTGTGTGTGTCCGTGTGTGTGAGCAACCCTCGCCCCTTTCCCCTCTCCCGCCGGGAAGGGGCAATGCGCGCTTCGCGACGTGGCCGAACTCTCGCTCCACAACCCCGGGGCGTTTACACTTCTCACAATGGCGTCTCTGCTGATACCGAACGAAAAAAACGCCGAGGTCGGTTCGCCCCCCGTTCGCCTGACGAATCTCGGAAAAATCTTCTGGGAAAATCTCGGCATCACCAAACGCCACCTGCTCCAGTACTACGCCGACGTCTCTCCCTGGCTCCTCCCGCACCTCGCCGACCGGGCCATGGTCATGAAGCGCTATCCGAACGGCGCGAACGGCGAATTTTTCTACATGAAACGAATCCCCATCCCTCATCCGGACTGGATCGAGACCTGCACGATCGATCACGGCAACGGCAACATCATCGATTTCCCCATCATCCAGGACCTTTCCAGTCTCCTCTGGGTCATCAACCTCGGATGCATCGACCTCAACCCCTGGTATTCGCGCTGCGAGGACATCAATCGCCCGGACTTTCTTCACTTTGACCTCGATCCCGGACCGGGCGCCAGCTTCGCTCATGTGCGCGAGATCGCCCTCCATCTTCACGACGCGCTGGATACTCTGGGCATGCCCAGCTACGCCAAGACCACCGGCTCGCGAGGCATTCACATCTACATTCCCATCGAACGCGGACCGCTGCAGAAGGAAGTGTGGACCTTCGCCAAAGCCCTTGCTCAGCAGATGGAATCGATGTATCCAGACATCGCCACTGCCGAGTACCGTAAAGCCAAACGCCCCCACGGGACTGTCAACGTCGATTACAACCAGAACCGCTGGGGGAGCACGCTGGCCTCGATCTACTCAGTGCGGCCCACGGAACGTGCCGCCGTTTCCACTCCGGTCACATGGGACGAGGTCGACAATGGCGTCGAGCTGGAGGATTTCCGCATCGACAACGTCGTCGAGCGGCTCGAGGAAGTCGGGGATCTCTGGAAGCCGGTGCTGGGGAAAAAGCGCGTCGATCTCGGCACCTTCCTTCCCCAAAAAAAAACCGCGACGGAGCGTCCATCGAAGAGAGCGGCGCCCTCCTCGAAGAAATCCTCAACGTAACGAATTGCCCGCGGCCGTTCCCGCGGTCTCCGCCAGGGAGTTCAGTTCCTGGTCCAGACAGCGCAGGATGGCTTCTGCCGAGCGATCGATGTCCGCGGCCGTCGTCGACCAGTTCGAGACGGACACGCGCATGGCCGCCTCTCCCCGCCACGTCGTTCCACCAAGCCAGGTGGTGCCGTCCTTCTGAATGGCCAGGATGACCCGGCGGGTGAACTCGTCCGCATCCCCCTCCGGGGGGACGAAACGGAGCAGTGCCTGATTGAGAACGACATCGTTGAGAAGATGCACGTGCGGTGACTCGGTCAGTTTCGTGGCCATGCGTTTGGCAAGCTGGCAACAGCGCTCGACCAATTCCGTAACGCCATTGCGTCCCAGGCTGCGAAGCGCAGCGTAGACCGCAAAGCCGCGGGACCGGCGGGAGAACTCCGGGACCCAGTCCACAGCGTCGCGCTCTTCCCCATCGGACTTGATCAGATACTCGGCGTTGGTGGATACGGCGGAGCGGTGCGCGGCCCGATCACGGACGATTGCGAAGCCGCAGTCCTGCGGTACGTTCAGCCACTTGTGCGCATCGACAGCCCAGGAGTCCGCCTTCTCCGCACCAGCCACGAGATGGCGGCGCGAGGGAACGACGGCGGCCCACAGCCCGAAGGCGCCGTCCACATGCAGCCAGCCATTTTTTTCGTGAACGATGTCCGCGATCTCATCGAGCGGATCGCAGGCACCGCTGTTCACGTTACCGGCCTGAGCGCAGACGATGAGCGGGCCATCAATGGACTGCAGAGTCTCGCGCAGGCGAGCGGGGATCATCCTTCCTTGATCGTCCGTCTCCACGGTGATCACCGAGGAGGTGCCCAGGCCGAGGTATCGCAGGGAACGGAAGACCGTGACGTGCGACTCCTGGCTGTTGACGAGGTGCACGGCGGGTGCACCCGGGAGTCCGTTCTCGTTCACGTCCCAGCCAACCCGGCGCAGGACCTCGTAGCGCGCTGCGGCAAGCGTGGTGAAGTTTGCCATCTGACCACCGGTGACGAAACCAACGCTCGACTCCGGGGGAAGACGCAACAGATCCAGAATCCATCCCGCTACCGTCTCCTCCGCCACAGCCTCGGCCGGGGAGAGAACGTAGATGCCAGGGTTCTGATCCCAGGCCACGGCCAACCAGTCCGCAGCGATGGATACGGGGAGGGCGCCACCGATGACGAACCCGAAGAAACGTGGTCCGGTGCTGGCCATGAGGCCGTCCTGCGCGGCGCTGTTCAATTCCGCCAGCACTTCTCCGGCATCGACGCCGTTCGCTGAGAGCGGTTCGGCCAGTGCCTCGCGCATCGACTGCAGCGTGCAGTCCGGTCGCACACGACGGTCGGGCACCTCATCGAGAAAGGCGTTGGCCATCCGGCAGGCATCCTGAAGCAGGTCAGATCGAGACATTCGTTCGCTCCTGAGGGACTAACACGCGCGGTATGAAATCCGTTCGCGAATCGTGGAGAAATCGTGATTCGCGGCAGTGGACATTATGTGTGAATGCGGGCGTCACCTATGTTACAGCCACCCTGGCGAGCACGACCCGGAACACGGTAGGGCCGCATGGGATGCGGACGGTATCCGGAACGGAACCTCGGAATCGTCAAGAATACCGGCCGCACGCCGTGCGGCCCTACAAGCGTGGCGGGCAGCCATGGCAGGCCGCCGGGCCTCGTACTGAGAATCCGCGGTGAGATCCTGGGTCGGCTACGCTTGTTCTTGACCCTGGTCAGTTGCTGAATTCCGGCATCGACCGGCCGCAGTTTCGTCGCCTTGAAAACGGCTACGCCGGAGACGAAATGACCAGCTTGAATCCGTCCGGGTCCTGAAGGCGGAACATGCGCGCTCCCCAGGGCATGTCGGCGGGCTCGGTCTGCAGAGTTCCTCCCGCCGTTCTGATCGTGGCGGCGATGGCGTCGATCTCCTGATCGGTCGTGAACTGCAGCGAGAAGCCTTCTCCCTTGACGCGGTCCCAGCCTTTGGCGCCGTCGTCCTGATTGAGGAGAATGCGCACGGTTCCCGCCTTCAACGCGATGGCCACCAGCTTTCCCTCTCGCTCGTGCTGGCGATCCACTGCGAAGCCGAGAACATCGCGGTACCAAGAAAGGCTGGCCTGGAGATCCTTCACCGTCAGCGAAGCACTGAGGGCAGAAGCCTGAAAAGCGCCGGGTGTTTCTGAGGAGTCTGTGGTCATTGATTGTCCTTATAGGTAACAGCAGTTCTGGAGGGTGACGTCGGAGGATACCCTCGAATCCCTTCTTGAATTCTCACCGGCAGAGGATGGCCGGCGCGCTGACGGAAACCATCAGGCAACGATCTGACTCGCCCAGCACCGGGAGTGCATTATGCTCGATGTATCGCAATACGCGGACTGATCGAGGTGCTCATGGCTCAGCGCAAATCCCAATCGACAGAAACGACTGACGTGCCGGTTATCGAGGGAGGGAGCTTCCCGACGCTTCCTCTTCCGCTGCCAATTCCCTATCCACCCATGGAAGCGAAGCGGGTCGACGCAGTGCCCGCCAAGGGCGACTGGCTCTTCGAGCCGAAGTGGGACGGCTTCCGGGCCATCGTCTTCAGGGCCTCCGATTCCGTGGTCATCCAGTCGAAATCAGGCCAGCCGCTGGGGCGATACTTCCCGGAGTTGATCGAGGCCTTTCGTGCCCTGCCCCACGATCACTTCGTTCTTGATGGCGAGATCGTCATTCCTATCGAAGGCCATCTCTCGTTCGACGATCTGCTGCAGAGAATTCATCCGGCTGAATCACGAATCCGCAAGCTCTCCGCACAGACTCCCGCGCAATATTTTGCCTTCGATCTCCTCGTCGAAGATGGGCGCTCCCTGGTCGGAGAACCGTTGGCCATGCGCAGGGAGCGACTGGACCAGTTTTTTGAATCGGAGGCGCAACGATCGCCGATCAAGCTCTCTCCGGCCACCACGGATCGCAACATCGCCGAGGAGTGGTTCCGCGACTTCGGAGACCTTGGGTTGGATGGAGTGATGGCCAAGAAAATCAGCGCGCCCTATCACTCCGGAGATCGCAACGGCATGGTCAAGGTCAAACATCTCATCACGGCCGACTGCGTGGTGGGTGGCTACCGCTACGCCAGCGGCAGCACGGCGGCGATCGGTTCTCTGCTGCTGGGGCTCTACGACGAGCAGAAGCGTCTCGTCTTCGTCGGCCACACCTCGTCGTTCAACAAGGAACAGAAGGTGGCGCTGCGCGAGGTCGTTGAACCCCTGCGCGGTGAGAATCCCTTCGAGGTACGCGTTCCCGGTGGTCCAAGCCGCTGGGCTACGGAAAAAAGCGGCGAATGGGAAGCGGTCAAGCCGCAGCTCGTCTGCGAAGTGGAGTACGACTACTACTCGCAACATCGCTTCCGGCACGGGACGAAGTTCCTGCGCTGGCGGCCGGAGAAGGCGCCAGAGAGCTGCACGATGGAGCAGGTCGACCCGGCGCGAAGAAAGGGGACGCTGGAAAAGCTGGGCATGATGTGAACCAGAGGGAAGAACCTCGATGGCCGGCTGTCATCCTGAGCGTCGAGCGAAGGATCTCTTCCACCTTCCCGGCTGCCAGCCCGCTCCTCGTTGGATGAGATCCTTCGCTCGCTGCGCTCCCTCAGGATGACAAGCGCCCCTTGGGAGTTTCTTTCAAGCGAGGGTACAGCACGGGCGCTGAACCAGAGTGAAGAAACAATGAGCGCCGTCATCCCGAGCGAGAGCGA
>JBDTRY010000212.1:0-6733 GCA_039931435.1 Acidobacteriota bacterium
CCCTGGCGCATCGTGGCTTCGCGGATGTTCCGCGTCAGCTTTTCCGAGGGAAACTTGGCGGAGTGGACGCCAATGACGACAAGTTCATCGGGAAACCGCTGGCGGAGCCGGCGCAACTGCGCGGCATTATGGTGGCAGTTGATTCAGCAGAATGTCCAGAACTCCAGCAGGACCACCTTGCCCCGCAGTGATTCCAGAAGGAGGGGTCGATCCGTGTTCAACCAATCGAGGCCGTCAGGAAACTCCGGCGCATTGACCGGTCCGCTGTATCGACTCATCCCGGCCGCACATTATGATGCATGAGCTTCGGCCACCGACACGTGAATCCAAACGAAGAAATTCAAACGCGCCTGACGGCCCGACGGGAGTCGGTCGCCGCCGGTCAGCGCCGAGAGCGAAGCGTTTCCACTCTCCGGGTGATCGTTTTCGCAGCCTTCATCTCTCTGCTCTGGGCAGCCTACGTAATGCATGTTATTTCCGGGTGGTGGTCGGGCCTGCCGCTCGTTCTTTTCATCGTCCTGGTGGTCAGGCACGACGCACTGGTTCGTCAACGAAAAGCCGCGGAATGCGCTCTACGGTTCTACGAAACTACGCTGGACCATATCGAGAACCGATGGAGCGGGAACGGCAACCCAGGCGATCGCTATCGGGATGCCCATCATCCCTATTCCGGCGACCTCGACATCTTCGGCAGAGGCTCGCTCTACGAACGTCTCTCAGGGCAACGCTCGCCCGCAGGCGACGATCGCCTGGCGCAGTGGCTGCAGGAACCGGCTGAACCGCACGAGATCCAACGCAGGCAGGAAGCAATCGAGGAGCTTGCCGCACGGCTCGATCTTCGCGAAGACCTGGCTGTGCTGGCTGGCGTTCGTCAAACGCAGTTTCACAGCGACAGGTTGGCAGAGTGGGGCGCGGCTCCTTTCGTCCCGTTCTCACGGGGCGAGCGGATCGGTACGACCGCGCTCTCTGCTCTGGCCGTCGTTTCGGTTGTTCTGGCCTTCCCCTCACTCGTACGCAGCCTGGTAGCCTTCACCAATCCGGAACTCATTCGCCGTCTGGGCGACTGGGGGATCCTTACCTGGGGCTCACTCCTTTTCGTCCTGGTACTCCCGCTGAAGATGATCTTCAATCGACGTCTTCGGCCGCGAGTGAGCACCGTGAACGCCGTCGTCGAGCGAACGGGAGACGATCTGGCGGTGTTCGCGCGGCTGCTTGAGCGGATCGAACGGGAGACGTTTCAGTCGGCAGGCCTCTCAGCGGCGAGGGAGCGCCTGAAGACCGAGGGAGAGGCCGCGTGGAAGAGGATCGAGAAGCTCACCCGTCTGATTAATCTCCTGGAATCGAGGCGAAACCAGTTCTTCATCCCCTTCGCTGCGTTGCTTTCATGGCAGGAGCACCTGGCCTTCGCCATCGAGCGGTGGCGCAGCGCATCCGGAGCATCGATCAGCGTCTGGATCGACACTCTGGCCGACCTCGAGGCGCTATGCGCGCTGGCGGCCTTCCGATTTGAAAGGCCGGATTGTGTCTATCCGCGGATCGCCTCCGGCCCGGCAGGCATTGAAGCCGAAGCCCTGGGACACCCGCTCATTGCCCCGGAGCGCTGCGTGCGAAATGACCTGGCCCTCGGTGGCGAAGCCAGACTGCTCATCGTCAGCGGCTCGAACATGTCCGGGAAGAGCACCATGCTCAGAACGGTGGGGATCAATGCCGTCCTGGCGTTCGCCGGAGCGCCAGTGTTCGCCAGCCGACTGACGATCACGCCGCTGCTGATCGGATCCTCGATTCGTGTCGACGATTCGCTCGAGCAGGGAGCCTCTCGATTTTACGCAGAGATTCTGCGGCTGCGCCAGATCGTCGACCTGGCCAATGACGGAACCAGTCCGCTCCTATTTCTCCTCGACGAGATCATGCACGGAACGAATTCACACGACCGCCGCATCGGTGCCGAAGCGGTTGTGGGCTCGCTGATGAAAACAGGAGCGGTCGGGATGGTCACCACCCACGATCTGGCCCTGGCGGCTATGGCCGTTCAGCCGGGACTGTCCGCGCGAAACGTACACTTCGAGGATCAGATCGAGCAGGGACGGATCTCCTTCGACTATGCCATGCGCGACGGAGTGGTGACGCGAAGCAACGCCCTCGAGCTCATGCGCGCCGTGGGACTGAACGTCTCTACGGCTGAGTGACATCGCGCCCGGTTCTCGATGTGCCACTCGTCCACGGGAGTACCGGCCCACGACATGAGGGCCTGCGAGTCTGCAGTCAAACCCGGACAGCGGGGATCGCGACGGACCTCAATCCGTTCGCATCCTCCCGTCGAGAGCATCTAGTGGCGTGTATTGGACAAATTGGTACCACCTGACTTGGTCTCGACGCCGTGAGCGTTGTTGCGCCTCCTCAGCATAGGAGCCGCTATGCCTGCGTCGGCGCGCCTAGCTCACGTCGCCGATTCCTGCGTCATCTGGTACCAATTCACCCAATACACGCCACTAGTTCCCTCAGATCCTCTTCATTCAGTTTCAGTGCGGCGGCGGCAGCGTTCTCCTCGAGATGCGGAACCCTCGACGTTCCCGGGATGGGAAGGATCACTTCGGAGCGGGCCAGCAGCCATGCCAACGCCACCTGCGTCGGCGTTGCCCCGTGGACTCTGGCGATGCCCTCGATGACCTTCTGCGACTTCACCTTGCCCTGGGCCAGCGGATACCAGGGGATGAAGGCGATGCCCTCGTGCTCGCAGTAGTCGACCACGGACTCCCACTCCCGATCCTGAACGTTGTAGCGGTTCTGAACTGATGTCACTGAAAAGTATTCGGCGGCCTCGTCGATCTCCTTCACTCCCACTTCGGAGAGTCCGATGTGGCGGATCTTTCCTTCGGATTGCAACGCAGCCATCGTCTCGAACTGTTGATCGGCTGGGACGTTGGCGTCGATGCGATGAAGCTGATAGAGGTCGATGCGCTCGAGACGGAGCCGGCGCAGACTGCCCTCGATGGCCCGCCGCAGGTGCTCCGGCTTTCCGTTCTCCTGCCATTCACCGGGACCGGAGCGTTCAAAGCCGGCCTTGGTGGCGATCACAAGACCGGGCGGGTAGGGATGCAGGGCTTCGGCGATCAGTTCCTCGCTGACGAACGGCCCGTAGGAATCGGCCGTGTCGATAAAGTCGATGCCGAGTTCGATGGCCCGGCGAAGGACGCGAATGGCTTCGTCACGATCCTCGGGAGGACCCCATACGCCCTTGCCCGTGATGCGCATGGCGCCGAAGCCGAGCCTGCGGACCTTAAGGTCCCCGCCGATGAGAAACGTGCTGCTCCGAGAAAGGTCCAATGAACCGGTTTCAGTCATCCTTGTCTCCCAGCGAGCTCATTCGCAAAATGCGCACCCATCGCCAGAGTCGTGTTAACTACCACGAAGGAGACGACGTATTACCAGGTGACAAGTCATCCTGAACGCGGGCAGCGAGGAGCTTCGGGATGACACGCGTGTGGTGATAGTTTCACGCCATGAAAATCCTTTTCGCCCTCCCCCTCGTTCTCTTTTCATTGGCTGGACGCGCAGATGAGCAACCCCTTCCCCCGTCGGATCTGACGCAGCCGCCGCCAACCGCCGAGAGGCAGGCTAACGGATTGATCACCCGTCAACTCTCGCCCGGCAGCGGAACGGAACAGCCCGCGGCAACGGACATTCTGAAGCTCCGTTACACCGTCTGGAAGAATGACGGAACCCTGGTTACGCGCACCCCCGGCGACAACGCAGCCATGATCCCGGTCCCGAACATGTTGCCCGGTTGGCGCGAAGCAGCGATGAAAATGTCCGAAGGAGGAAAGCAACGTGCATGGATTCCTTCGGAGCTGGGAGGCGGGAAGATTCCGGACGGGGAGACGTTCGTGATCGACACCGAACTCGTGGAGATCATCCATCCGCCGGTCACGCCACCGGATGTCGCCGGGCCCCCGGAAGACGCCTTGGTAACTGAATCGGGACTGTCCTACAGAATTCTTCGTCCTGGAACGGGCAGTCAACATCCAAAAAGGCATGACCGGGTCGTCGTTCATTACAGCGGCTGGACGACGGACGGCAGTCTGTTCGACACATCGATCACACGTGGAGAGCCCGCAGAATTCGACCTCCGCAACGTCATCCCCGGATGGACGGAAGGCCTTCAACTCATCACCGCCGGGGGAAGAATCCGGCTCTGGGTTCCTGCACGCCTGGCTTACAAGAATGAGCGCGGCAAGCCTCAGGGGATGCTCGTATTCGACATCGAATTGATCGCCATCAGGTGAGACCCATCCCGCGACTGAGTCCGCGCATGAACCTCTTCAAAGAGAACGAGGTCATCCGGTCCCGGCACATGTCCGCGGGATCTCGATTTCAGCCGTTCATCCCAGCCAGGAAGTGAGCCTGGGCTACTCCACGGAAACTGTAATCGAGCTGTCACAACTTTGCGCGTGATCTTCCGTAGGGTGCAGGCAGACCAACACAACCGAAGGGGAGAAGCTCATGCATCGTAAGACGTCGACCGTATTCGTTCTTTGTCTTCTGGCACTCGGATCTCTTCCGCTTCTGGCCCAGACGGGCAAGGAGCGGAAGGACATCCCGGAGGGGTCCAAGTGGAATCTTGGGGACATCTATCCCACGGATGCGGCATGGCGCGCGGCCAAAGACAAGTTCGCCGCCGAATATCCCAAAGCCACACTATTCCGCGGCCATCTCGGAGATTCGCCTCAAGCGCTGCTCAACGCCGTGACGACTTTCAATGATCTGCAGAAAGATCTCTCACGGCTTTTCGTTTACGTATCCCTCGCGGCGGATCAGGACACGCGGGACTCGAAGTATCAAGCCATGAAACAGGAGATGGGTCAGCTGGCCAACGACTTCTCGTCGGCAACAGCATGGTTCGAACCTGAAATCCTGAAGATGGATCCGGCCCGGCTTGAATCGATGATCCAGCAGGAACCGAAGCTCAACGACTACCGGTTCAGTCTCGAAGACATCCTTCGGCGGAAGAAACACACCGGAACGGAATCCGAGGAAAAGGTGATCGCCGATGCCGGCCTCATGGCCGGCGAAGCGGGCAACATCTTCAATCTCTTTTCCAATGCCGACTTCCCCTACCAGACCGTGAAACTGAGCGACGGATCTGAAGTCCGGCTGGACCCGGCCGGATTCGCACGTGTACGAGGAGGCTCGAACCGGGAAGATCGCCAGAAAGTCTTCAAGGCATTCTTCGGCCGCCAGGGCGATTACGACCGCACCTTCGGAGCGACACTCAACGCCAAGATTCAGCAGGACATGTTCTACATGAAGGCCCGGAACTACGACTCCACCCTGCAGAGCGCCATGGATGGCCCGAACATCCCCATCTCCGTCTATTCGAAGCTCATCGACGGCGTGAACGCAAACCTCAGTTCCTTCCACCGCTACCTGAACCTTCGCAAACGGATGATGGGAGTCGATCAGCTCCACTACTACGATCTCTACGCTCCTCTTGTGAAGAACGTCGATCTCGAGTATCCGATCGAAAAAGCCAAACCGATCATCTTTGCCGCCATGAAGCCCCTTGGCGACGATTACGTGGCCGTCCTGAAGCGGGCCTTCGATGAGCGATGGATCGACCTCTACCCCACCACTGGAAAACGCTCCGGAGCCTATTCCCAGGGGGGTGCCTACGACGTTCACCCGTACATGCTCATCAACTACAACGGCCGGTACGATGACATGGGCACGGTGGCCCACGAACTCGGCCACACCATGCAGAGCTACTTCTCGAACAAGGATCAACCCTTCGCAAATGCAAGCTATCCGACATTCGTGGCCGAGGTGGCCTCGACATTCAACGAAGCACTGCTCAATCGCTATGTACTGGATACGATCAAAGACGACGCCACCCGGCTCTCCATCCTCGGAAACTATCTCGAAAACGTGAAGGGCACCGTCTTCCGTCAGACACAGTTCGCCGAATTCGAACTGAAAGCCCATGAAATGGCCGAAAAGGGGCAGCCTGTAACTGGCGAGACCATGGACAAACTCTACATGGACATCGCCAAACGCTACTACGGCCACGACCAGGGAATTTGTATCGTCGACGACGAGATCGCGCACGAATGGTCGTACATCCCGCACTTCTATCGCAATTATTACGTCTACCAGTACGCAACGTCCTTTACGGCTTCGACGGCGCTCGCGGAGAAGGTGCTTTCCGGTGATAAGAATGCAGTCGTTCGCTATCGCAAGTTCCTCTCGGCAGGCGGATCGAAGTATCCCATCGAGCTGCTGAAAGATGCCGGCGTGGACATGACCACCACCGAGCCTCTCGATCTCACCGTCCGGAAGATGAACCGCGTCATGGATGAGATGGAAACGATTCTGAAGCGGATGGGTAAGTAACGACGCACGTAATCGGACTGGTGCCACGACGCGGCAAATCGCCTTACGCGGGCGAAACGCCGCCGGAGACGGTGGCAGGGGAATGACACGATAAACAAGCGACCGTCATCCCGAAGCGAAGCGAGGGATCTTCCGCGCGTCTAAAGGCGGACGGCCCGCACGTACGGGATGACATGATCGCTTGCTCGCGCGGGCGTTTCATTACAAGGGAGGGTACAGCGTGGGGCGCTGAACCAGGGTAAAGAAACACGATGGCCGGCTGTCATCCTGAGCGTCGAGCGAAGGATCTCCTCCACCTTCCTGGTTGCCAGCCCATTCCTCGTTGAAGAGATCCTTCGGTCGCTGC
>JBDTRY010000213.1:0-6719 GCA_039931435.1 Acidobacteriota bacterium
GTCCCGCCAGGCGCTGGCCTACCAGATCCGAGAGCTGGGCATCAAGGTGAAGTAAGAAAGTCGCCGGCTCGTTTTCTGCCGCTGATACCGAAGCCGTACCCGACACGCCCGCCATTGCCGCTACAATATGAGAATGCCCCACGAAGGCATCATTACGATCCAGCACGGGAAACGCGGAGGTCAGCCATGCATCCGCGGAACCCGCATTACCGTTTACGACGTCCTGTCGTATCTGGCCGCCGGGACGACCGAAGGGGAGATTCTTACCGACTTTCCTTACCTCACTCACGAGGACGTTCTCGCCTGTCTGAGCTATGCCGCCGAGCGTGAGCATCGCACCCTGGTTGTCTGAACTCGAATTGCACGCCGGAGCGTCAAACCTCTCGGCTCTCCCTCCTCAGTTTGGCGTAATGAGCGTAACGTTCTGCGTCTCGTTGTGCGTGATGCTGGCGTATCCCCAGATCCGTTGCCCGTCGAGGGCGTCGATGGCGACGGTGGCCTGATCGGCATTCAAACCGGTGAGCGGTACAACCGCGGTATCGGGATCGATGTCCGGTGAAAAATTCTCCGGAGGCTTGATGAGCGGGACCTCGTCAGTCCGCAGAAGAACGTCCGCTCCGAAGGGAAGGTCGAGAACGGGGTTGATCCGATAATAACGAAGCCGCACTCTGCCAGGCCTTGTGCCGTAGATACGCAGTAATACCCTGAAGTCCGCAGTAACCGGGATGCCCAGCAGCGAAACCGTGGAGGCGAAGTGATCTTCCGCGACCACAGGAATGTCCGTGCCAAAGTGTGCGCTCTGCCTGGTCTGATCCTGAACGCGCAACTCGAAGTGCACCTGATCCGCGAAGCGCTCGTCGACTCTCATCCAGACACCATACGCTGGCGCCAGCCCATAGATGCGCGGGTGGAATGTGAGCCCCTTGGGTGTCGGCGGCGGCGGCGGGCACAGACCGATCGTGCACCCCCACGCGTAATAGGTGATCGAAACTGCCTCGTCTGCATCATTGCGCATCAGCAGACTCGTCTTCCACAGCGAGCCGAACGATCCCGGCACCCCCTCGGGGGGCAGAACCGTAGGAAGCAGGAAGCGCTTGTAGACGATGGACTGCGCAAAGACTGGCGCGACGGCCAGAGAAAGAATAAGGACGAGCAAAAAGCGGAGACGCATGTTTTCTCCTTCCTACGGGTACTCCGGCGTACAGGAAGCGTACCCAATTCTTTTCGCCAGAAGATTGTTCCCGGCGGGATTGGCGTTCACGTAAGGAATTCCTGAATTTATCGGAACGGTATCGAAGTAAAAGCCCGCAGGGGCCTGCCAAGCCTGATCACGAATCGATGTCCACACCTGCTCAGGAGTCAGCCCAGGACTCTGCTCAAGGATTCTTGCGGCAAGGCCAGCCACGATTGGCGCAGCGAACGAGGTTCCGGAGCGTGCCTCGTAAATATTTCGGTACTCGTTTGTTCCTCGCAGTGATGCGGTGCTGATATTGTGAGCGGGCGCGTAAATGTCGACGGTTCTTCCATAGTTGGAACCGTAGAGTCGTCCGTCCACCCAACACGGTTCGTCAACCGCCGCATAGATTGGGCTTCCATAACTAAACCCCACGACGTCCCCCGCGCGGTACATCGGACAAGCCCATCGGTAGTCATGAAGCTCCCAGTGATTGGTGAATATGTACTTCTGTCCCGTGCCTCCAACGGATATCACCCGACGACTGATCGACGTATTAAAGTAGGGCTGGTTTCGATAGGCCATTCGAGCAGGACTTGTCTGGTTGTTACTGGTGGCCTGGTTGTTCGCAGAGGCAATTACAGTGATCCCCTTCCAGTCGTCAGCGGGATCGTCCTGTAGAAGGGAATTGATGACGCTTTCTATCGCTCCGACATACGGATCTGTCACATTGACATACTGGCTCATGCTCAGGAGCATCGGCTTATTGAGGCTTCGATCTCCATAACGATTGTTGCCCCGGAAAGGATTTCCGTCCTCGGGCCCCGCCGGGCTTCCACACGAGTGACCAGGCGGCAGGAGCGGATCGCTACATCTCCAGCCTTTGATCCAGCTTAGTGTCCATGCCAGACGCACCGTGCTGGGGTTCGGGTCAGACTCATTGAGAGCGTTATCGCAAGCGAAGTTGCGCAAGGGGACGATGTTTACGTTCTTTGCCACACCTACGTACTGTCCGCCCAAGACGCTGGCGACCGCCGTGCCGTGACCGTAAGGCTGATCGTCGTTGCGGTTTATTGCAGGAGCGCCCTGACACGGTTCATTCGCCGGAACGATGCCCTCTTCAGCATCTTTGGCAACTCCTTCCTTAATCCTCGAAGGATTGTTCGCAAACTCCACATGGTCCCGCCAGACGCCGGTGTCCGGGATGTACGCGTAGACGTCCGCTGCCTTTTCGCAGTAGTTATAGACTCCGACTGGAGCCGGGCTGGACTGATCGATTCGATCAAGGTGCCACTTACTCAGCCCTGGGGTCCTCGGGTTCACGTTGGGATCCTCAAGAGACTCGAAGGGATGAAATGTCTGCTGGCTCGACAGATGAACGACCGCAGCCTCTTCAACGAACTCTACCAGTGGGTTGTCGGCAAGGCGCCGTGCCTGACTCTCGGTTAACCTCACGGCGAAGAGATTTCCCACATTCTGCATCACAGCTATGACTCTACCCCCGTGCTGGTTCGACAGAGAGGAAGCGACAGTCGGCAGCTCGTTGCGTTTGACGCTGGTCTTTAGGAGGACCAGATATTCGTCAGGGATACGCTCGACTGCAGATGTGTACCGGCCTCCCTGCAAAGTGGCTGAGAAACAAATGACCATCAGCGCTACCAGTGTGTTTTTCATGCTTCCTCCCTTGTTCTGCCTTATGCTCGGGCAGGCGAGTTTTACAATGGATCGTTTCGTGACGATAGAGACATTTCATGACTTGAGGTGTTCAGGCGAAGCCAGTTTGGGCGATCCGCCAAACCGTGTACGGATCAGCCGAGAGCGGTCTCAGACCGGACCGTCGGGGGCTTAATGAGGTTGCACATAGGTTCCGGCGCCATCAACCTGGAGGGGTGGGTCAACGTCGACAGAGCGCCATATCCCGGAGTAACTCACGTTCTGGACATTCGGGCAGGGCTTCCGTTCAGTGAGGTCGATTACATATTCTGCGAGCACTTCGTCGAACATCTCACTCTGCGCGAGGGGCTGCAGTTTCTTCGGGAATGCCGGCAAGCGCTTTCACCCGACGGGGTCCTTAGAATCTCGACTCCGAATCTGGATTGGGTCTGGTTAACTCACTATCGTCCCCCGGGCGAGCTCGTAGATGGGGAAGCGGTCACCGCATGTCTGGAATTGAACAGGGCCTTTCACGGGTGGGGCCACAAATTTCTGTACAACCGGGCAACATTGAGTGCTGCCCTGCGGGATTCCGGCTTTCGCGATTTGAAAGAGTTCGCTTTCGGTGAGAGCGACATCGAAGCACTACAGAATCTGGAACGCCACGAGCGAAGTCCGGATCACGCCGCTGCGCCGCACATTTTGATTATCGAAGCAAGCGGCCGGTCCACGGTCGAAAGAGATTTCAATCAGAAGCTGGAGCCGTACCTCAGGGACGTGGACTGCTCGTGATCATGCAGGTCCACCGCGAGGCATTCTGCCATACGCGCCCCCAGATTTCGGTCGGCACCTCTCCAGATCCTCGCTGCGGGACGGCCACGGTTCCCGGCTGGCGTCACGGTAATCCGGGCACAACTATCAAGGACAATGCTTTCCCCAATTACGACGGCCCTCTCGAGGGACGTCTGTACGAACCTGGAGTTCGCAGCCCGTTTGCCTGAAAGGCCCGAAAGATCGATCGCCGTGTCCCGAACCCGCACATGTAAGCGATCCGGGTCACCGGAAGATCCGTCGAGTGAAGCAGTTCGATCGCTCGGCGCAATTGCCCTCCAGTAAGGAATTTTGATGGCGTGACTCCGACGTTCCTCGTGAAATCTCTCGAGAAATGTTCGCTTGAAGGATAGCCCGCGACCCCCGAAAGTTCGCTTACGCGAGGTGCAGTTTCGTCCCGGAAACATCGCTCCAGGTACTCCAACGTCACTTGACGCAGCGGCGGCCGCTCGAGTCTCCTCACCCCCATATCAGAAGGTGTACCGGTTCGCCGACCTTTGATACCCGCTGAAAGTTATCTGTAACAGAAATGTATTAACGGTCGGAAGTCCCAAGAGTTCCGGCGGTTTCATTCGCGTAGTTCTCCACTCTTTCCGAACAACTCCGAGAGTACGATGATCGCGGCTGCGGTACCGCGAAGAGGAAGCCCGATTCCCGGACGACCACACTCGGGTTTCAGAACCGTCGACTGATAATCTGCGATACCGTCCAACAATGAACGAAAGTACGGTCGATGGCGCAGCATCCCCCTTCGTCCGGCGCGTGCTGCAGGGCCACAGCGTCGAGACGCGCGTGGCCCTCGCCGACGAAATGCTGCTCTTCACTTTGAGCGCGCATGACTGGGACTTTGCCATCGGATCGTATTTCGATCGCGGACGCCAGGCATTCGTGGCTCAGAGCCAGATCGAAAGGCACTTTCTGGCAGGCCACGAGCTGGTAGAGACTCTCGAATTCGCTTCGGGATTCGGGCGGGCAACTAGATTTCTGCTTCAACTGCACGGGCCGGACGCTCTCTGGACCACGGACATTCAGAAAGAGGCAGTCGAGTTCCAGAAAAACATTCTCGGGTGCCAGACGGTGTCCCCGGCACTGGCTCCGGCAGACTTCAATCCCGGGCGCAACTTCGACTGTGTCCTCGCTCACTCTTTTTTCTCACACATTCCCCAACATCGCTTCGGCGAATGGATGGAAGCGCTGAATGATTGCGTAGCTCCTGACGGCATCCTGGTCTTCAGCGTTCATGACGAATCCCTGCTCGAATCCGGTGCCGGTGAATCCGGGATAACTTTCGCAAGCTTGAGCGAATCGAACAGGCTGAACGCCGCGGAGTACGGAACGACGTGGGTTTCGCCTGACTATGTCGGGAACGTCATCCAGAAACATTGCAGTGGCAGAAGCATGGTTCGATGGCCCCGTGGTCTGGCAAACTTTCAGGACCTCTACATCGTCTTCGGCGAGCACTCTTCCGTTGGGTTGCCCGCGTTTGACCAGGGCCCTTTCGGCTTTGCCAGCATCGCTCGAATGGCTGGGGCCGACCTGGATCTCATCGGCTGGGCCTCGCACTGGAATCCCGCTCGTTCTGTGGCGCGAATTGTGGTTGAGATCGGGGGCCACGTACTAGGGGAGACCGAATTTTTCTTTCCGCGTCAGGATGTCGTTGACCACCTTGCGGACCCGCGTCATCTCAATTCCGGCTGGCACCTTCGCATGGAATTGCCGAGGATGTGTTCGGCGCAGACCGACGTGGTTGCCATTCGAGCCATCAGTGACCTCGGAACGGAGTCTTTCCTGTATCTGGGCACGGTCGCCGATCTGCTGCTGGCATCCTGCCGTTCGGAGCTTGCCGCTTCCGGCCGGCTTCGAACGCTCTTCCTGGATCAGGATCAAAATGATCCACTCGAAGAACTCTACCGAAGCAGGTGACAGTTGCCATCGGGCCGTCCCGGCCTGGACCCCAGGGATCAGGATGCAAACCCGGCCGTTGCCTCGGATCCTGAACCGATTCGCTTATCAGGATTGGCGCGAAAGGCGGGGTCCTTACGAATCGCCGAGTTTTCGCCACTGCTCCAGCCGGCTCTTTGCCACTTCCACCCCCACTCCCCGCCGCTCGCCGAATGCGGGGTCGCTGAGGATGCGCTCGTAGAAGCGGATATTCGCCTCGCGAAACTCCGGCGTGATGCGCTGGTCAATGTCGTCGTGATGAACGTGCCCATCGAGGAACTCCAGCGCCTCGTCGAACTGCGCGAGCTCCTCCTCGGTGAACTCCCGATCCTCGGCCATGGCCGTATCCTAGCAGGAGCGGGCCACGCCCGGGCTGTCACGTTTTCATCGACACCCCGGCCGTCCCGGTGGCGCTGGTCCGCTCCTGCGCCGCGTTCTGCGTTATTCTGAAAAATCTCCCGCGGGAAGCGCATCCACATCATGGAGGCCACAGAGCGTTGACAGGCACGAGCCGCTTTTCGTCCCGAGCCCTGGCCGCCGCCGTTCTCTTTGCCGCCACAGTAGCCGGCGGACTCGAGCCGCTCTACATCCGCATGCTCGTAACCGACCGAGAGCAGTTGCGCGCCTCCGCTTCTCTCATCTCTGACCCCCACACTCCTCGCTATCCACTCTTTCTCGATGAGGTGCGCAAGCGGACGCCCGAGGGCACTTCCATCGCCATCCTCGCACCGATGCGCCATTGGCAGGACGGCTATGACTACGCTTATTACCGGGCCTCCTATCTTCTCGAGGGACGGCGCGTGCTGCCGCTGCTCGATCGCTCCGACCACGTTCATCTCGAGAACCTCGATGCTGCCGACTACATCGCCGACTGGGGAGTGACCGCCCGTTTCCCCGGCCGTAAAATCGTCTGGCGAGGTTCGGGCGGCGCGCTGCTCGGGCGGTCACGGTGACGTTCTTTCTCATCATCTGCACACTAATCCTCGGGTTTCCCTTTGCCCTCATGCTCGATCGCGAAGCGAGCCCCGGGCGGATTGCAGGGGAAGCATTTCTCCTTGGCAGCGGCGCCGTGGCGGTGATCCTGATGGCCATGTCTCTCATCGGCGTTGCCTGGACTCGG
>JBDTRY010000214.1:0-6679 GCA_039931435.1 Acidobacteriota bacterium
TTCGTCTGGTCCGTGAAGCTAAAGGCATCGGGCGTCGTGTCCGGGGCCAGCGTCGTGGAACTGAACGTGTCGGACACTCCGCCGATGGTCACGGTCGTATCCGTCGTCGTGGTAAAGCTACCTGAGGATGTGTGTTGCGCGCGAACCATGTCGCCGTTGGAAACCGTCC
This sequence comes from Acidobacteriota bacterium, assembly GCA_039931435.1. Lineage (GTDB taxonomy): Bacteria > Acidobacteriota > Thermoanaerobaculia > Gp7-AA8 > Gp7-AA8 > JBDTRY01. The sequence continues at coordinate 170 of JBDTRY010000214.1, forward strand.
CCCCCGCCGAGGTGAATGCGCCACCGTTGATCGAGTAGAGGCCGCCGACGACCGAAATCACCGACGGGGCGTTGATGCCCGAGATCGTCACTGGCGCGGACGTGATCGTCGCACTAAGCGCTACATTCGTCTGATCTGTGAAGGTGAAGGCGTCGGGCGTGGTGTCGGAGACCGGAGCGCTCGTGCCGTCGAAGCCCATCATGAGGTAGTTCCCGCTGAGACTTGCCACTCCCCACGACGCTCCTCCGGTCGTGCTGAACGTGACCCGGGCCTCGATGGTTCCCGGTCCGGTCGTCGTTGAATCCGCGGTCTGGGTCCAGAAAGCTGTATTCACATCTCCCGGCGCAAAAACGAACCAATAGGAAGTGGAGGGCGCCAGAGCGATGGTCCCAACTGCGGCAGCCGACTGCACACCGATCGTGGCCGTAACCGTGCTGGTGTCGAAGGTACCGACAGAGGCCAGAGGCGTGTCGTTGACCGAATCATGACTGTAAATGGCGAGGGTGATCGGCTGCCCGGCGTTGTTCTTAGCCCCTCGGAACTGGGCACTGGTGATGGTCCACGATTCAGCGTCCGTGGTGAACTTCTCAGCCAGCCAGAAGGTGCTCTGCGGAGACAAATTCGACCCAGGCGCGTTCGCGGTGTTCGAAACGAGTGTGGCTGCACTGGCCGTCAGCGAGCAGAAGAGGAGGACCGCAAGGGCGCTCCCGGCACGATAGGATTTCAAGAGCACCCACACCTCCAGTAATTTCGAGTGCAACCGTTCTAGCATGCCCGGAGTGAACCCGGCATACGTGACACAGGATCGTGTCACTTTACTTTCTCGGCCCCTGCCGTTATTCGCTGTTCTGTAACGTTTCCTTGACGCTTACGCGAGCGATTGCGCTATATCTGCCGCTGCTGGCGGCGCGGGACGCCGCGTTCGCGGTTCGGCAGCGTGAGGATTCGGACCGGAATTCAGGAATCCGACCCTCGCCTCATTCGGGCAACATCTTCAATGCGGCAAAGGAATGCATCGAGACCGGGGGCTGAAAAGGGAGAGGGGCCAAACAACTGAGAGAAGATTGCCCGGGCGGCGATCCTGGGTCATCATGAAGCCCTCACCACTTCATGGAACTTGTTGCTGGCAACCGGCTTGGACCTTACGAGATCGTCTCCCGAATCGGTGCGGGCGGTATGGGAGACGTGTTTCGCGCTCGGGACACCCGGCTCGATCGAACTGTTGCGGTGAAAGTCCTCCCGCCCCATCTGGCCTCCGACCCACAGCTCCGGGAGCGATTCGATCGCGAGGCGCAGGCGATCTCGTCACTCTCCCATCCGCACATCTGCACTCTGTTCGATGTCGGGAGCGAGGACGGCATCGACTATCTGGTCATGGAGCTGCTTGAGGGAGAAACCCTCGCCGACCGCCTGACCCGTGGCGCCTTGCCGCTGCAGGAGGTTTATCGATACGGCACACAACTGTCCGACGCCCTGGCCCAGGCGCACAACCGTGGCATCGTGCACCGCGATCTCAAGCCGGGCAACGTCATGCTCACGAAATCCGGAGTGAAACTCCTCGACTTCGGCCTGGCCCGCGCCGCCACGCCCGGCGTTGTCCTCGGAAATGCAGAAACAGAGCATCGGCCGCTCACCGCCGAGGGAACGATCCTGGGCACATTTCAGTACATGGCGCCGGAGCAGCTCGAAGGGACAGAGGCGGACGCACGGACCGACATCTTCGCCCTCGGCGCCGTCCTCTACGAGATGGCGACGGGCCAGCGCGCCTTCGACGGAAAAACGAAGACCAGTCTCATCGCGGCCATCGTCGCCGGCCAGCCGCGGCGGTTGGTCGACTTTGATCTGCTGGCTCCGGAGGGGCTCGAGCATGTGATCCAGCGTTGTCTGGAGAAAGATCCAGTCGATCGCTGGCAGTCGGCGAACGATGTGGCCCGGGAGCTGGAGTGGATCGCGGAACGGGCCACGGCCCAGCCGGTCAGCGTGCGCAGCACTCTCAGCCGGCCCTTGACCGTGGCTCTTGCAGCGGCTGCACTCCTCGCCGCGGTGGCCCTTGGGGTGATCGGCGGACGATCTCTGCTGAACACAGATCCGCAACCCGTCCTCCGTTCCACGATCGTCCCACCTAAAGGTGTGACCATTCGGCCGGACGATGGGGAAGATGCCATCGCCATCTCTCCCGATGGCCGGCTGCTGGCGTTTACCGGCACGGATGGCTCGGGGAGAAGACTGGTATGGGTGCTTCCCCTGGACCAGCTCGAAGCGCGTTCGCTCGACGGGACGGATGGAGCGAGACAGCCGTTCTGGTCGAAGGATGGCAGGTCACTGGCGTTCTTTGCCAAAGGAAAACTCAAGACCGTGGCGCTGGACGGAAGTCCGCCGGTGACAATCTGCAGCGTGGCCTCGAACCCGATGCGCGGAGACTGGGGGCCGGATGGAACGATCCTGTATTCGCCCAGCTCCGGCGCGGCAATCTATCGGGTTGCGTCCAGCGGAGGAACTCCTGCCCCTGCCACAACACTGAACGCAGTGGCAGGCGAGACCACGCACCGCTGGGCGCGCTTTCTTCCAGACGGACAGAGCTTTCTCTTCATGGCGGGCTCGCATCAGGCGCCGGAGAGTGCCGAAATCAACGCTATCTACGCCGCCCGACTGGACTCCAATGAGCGGAAGCTCGTCGTGCGGGCCCGCTCGCCGATCGAATACTCCAGCGGCTATCTATTCTTTGTACGAAAGAACACCCTTCTGGCGCAGCCCTTCGACGCCCGCAAGCTCAAGGTAGAAGGAGACCCGATTCCCGTGGCAACGAACGTCCAGTATGCAGCCGAGTCGTTCTCATCCGCATTCAGCGTGTCCGGCGCAAACCGGCTTGTGTACACCAGGTCCGCTCCGCGGAAAATGTGGGAGCTGGACTGGCTGGATCGAAGCGGCAAGACAACGGTAGTGGCGGTCGAGGCGGGCAACTATCAGTCGTGGACGCCGTCGCCCGACTGGAAGCAACTGGCCATCACCATCACTGATCCGGACAACGGAGACGATATCTGGCTGCGCGATCTCGAGCGCAATACAATGCGTCGTTTTACGCACGACGGCAAAGGATCCAGTCCTGCCTGGTCTCCGGACAGCACGCGAATCGCTTACGAAGGAGGCGACTCTTTTCGAACCCTGGTGCGCAGCGTTCAGAACGACGATGCCCCACAGCCAGTGTGGGAGCCGGGACATTGGGGCGGGCCCGTGAGCTGGTCACCTGATGGACGCTATCTTGCCTTGTGGAGCTTCGATCAGAAGTCGGCGAACAACTATGACGCGCTTCTGCTCCCGCTGTTCGGCGAACGAAAGACGATCGCGGTGGCGGCATCGCCGGCCGCAGAGTTTCCGGATGACTTTTCACCCGACGGTCGATGGCTCCTCTACGAAAGCGACGAAAGCGGGCAGGCGGAAATATTCGCCGTTTCCGTTCCGGACCTCCGACGCCGCCAACAGATCTCCACTGCCGGCGGCAGCCACGCGATCTGGGCCGGCCCGCGCGAGATCTGGTATCGGTATCCCGATGGCACCTTCGTATCGGTGACTTTGACTGACTCCGATGATGGCAAAGCCGCCCTCTCCCCTCCTCGGATTTTGTTCAAGGACCCCGGACTGGTCGGCGTCGTTTCTGCTCCGGGCGGCCGCCTCCTGGGAACCCGCCAGGTCGGAGAGGACGAGCCCACGCGGATCGTCGTCGTCGAGGGATGGCCCCAACTGCTCGTGGCGAAAGCCCAATAGTCCGCGCTGCCAGCCGGCCGTACTGCGACGAATCCAAGTCGGCCCCCGCAAACCGCTATCATGGACTTCGATGAACGGGCACGAGAAACAGCTCCTTGTCGAACGCAGGGACCGCGGCGTCATTCGCCACCCGAGCAAACCGTACGGAACTTCCGCGGACGGCATTCCGCTCACCGTCTACCTTCCTCAGAGCAATGAAGCGGACCTCCTCATCCTGGCCAGCATCCACGGAGACGAATCCGAGACGCCGGTCGTTGTCTCCGAGGCGCTGCGTTGTATTCCGATGCAGGATCTGAGTGCGGCGGTGGTCCTCTGCGCCAATCCCGATGGCGCCGTGCGTGGCACGCGCGGTAACGCCCGAGGAGTCGATCTGAACAGGAACTTCCCGACCTCGAACTGGAGTGCGGAGCCGGTCTGCTACAAGAGCCGCGCGGGCGATCCGCGAGACATCGCCCTCAGCCCCGGATCGCACGGCGCCTCGGAGCCGGAGACCGTCGCTCTTCTTGCATTGCTTGAAGACCTGAAGCCCCTCGCCATCGTCAGCCTTCATGCCGCCCTGGCCTGCATCGACGACGCCGGCGGATCTACGCTGGGAAGGCAGCTCGCCGAACGCTGCGGCCTGCCCCTGCTCACCGAGATCGGGTATCCGACGCCGGGTTCGATGGGCACATGGGCCGGCGAACAAGGACTGAGCCTCGTTACGTACGAAGTGGAGGCGGCATCGCTTTACGATCTCAAGGATCGCCACGTCCCGGTGATGATCGACCTGATGACCGGCCGTTTCGACCTCGGATACTGAGCGACGGTCACGCGAACCAAAGGGACAAAAGACTATGGCCGGCTGTCATCCTGAGCGTCGAGCGAAGGATCTCTTCCACCTTCCTGGTTGCCAGCCCATTCCTCGTTGAAGAGATCCTTCGGTCGCTGCGCTCCCTCAGGATGACAAGCGCCCCATGGGAGTTTCTTACAAGCGAGGGAATCGAGAACAAGCTTTGAGCAAGCACGCCATCTTCTCGATCGATGAGCTCCTGTGTGAGATCCTTGTTTCTCCCTGAGCGCATCCATGCATATCCTCATCACCGATTCCGGCGTAGGCGGGCTGTCCGTCGTGGCCTACGCCGAGCGGTTCCTGCGAACCCGCGGATTCACCGAGCCGGTCCGTCTGACCTTCGCCAACGCCGCTCCGGCCAATGACTTCGGATACAACTCCATGACGACGATGAAGGAGAAACTCGACACCTTCGACCGATTCCTCCGCAACGTGACACGGCGTTTCGCCCCCGACTCCATCTACGTCGCCTGCAACACGCTCTCGGTCCTGCTCCCGGACACTCCGTACTTCCCAATCGCCGCAATCGAGATCCAGGGAATCGTCGAAACAGGCGTCCAGCTTCTGCTGCACGATCTCGCATCGGATCCACGGAGCACGGCAATCATCTTCGGAACGCAGACGACGATCGACTCCGGCGTCTACCGGCAACGTCTCGAGGCACGCGGCATCGATTTCTCACGCATCATCAACCAGGCCTGTCCCGGACTGGCGGACACGATCTCCGAAGACCGCCTGGGAACGCGGACCGCCGCCGAGATCCGCAACTGGGTGCGCGCGGCAACGAAGACGCTGGATGGAAACGACGCCGAAGTCGTCGCCTGTCTGGCCTGCACCCACTACGGCTACCGCCAGGAGATGTTCTCCGAGTCCTTCGAGGAGCTGGGCATCGCAGCGAAGGTCCTCAATCCGAACGAGCGTGCGGCCAGTCAGCTCTTCGCCACCGCGGACGATCGCCAGCGGCAGCCGCAGGACAATGTTGACGTCCACGTTGTCACCCGCTACCGGATTCCGGAGGCCACCGTGGAAGCGCTCACATATTTCCTGTCCGACATCTCTCCGCGGACGGTCGAAGCGCTGCAGAACTTCGAACACGATTCGGAGCTGTTCTGAGGACGGTCCTATTGCTGATAGTCTGTCCGACTCATCGCAACAAAATCCCTGGAGTAACCCGGAATGAAGCAATCCCTCGGTCTGGTCTCACTCGTTGTCCGCGACTACGACGAGGCGCTGGCGTTCTTCGTCGGCAAACTGGGCTTCACGCTCGTCGAGGACCGGGACGTTCCCGAGCAGTCCAAGCGTTGGGTCGTGGTCTCTCCTCCGGGCGCGGTCGACTCGCAGTTGCTGCTGGCTCGGGCCTCGACGCCTCAGCAGCACTCGCGCATCGGAGATCAAACCGGCGGCCGCGTCTTCCTCTTTCTGCACACCGACGACTTCTGGCGTGACTACGCCTCGTACAAAACGAAGGGGGTCATCTTCGTGCGCGATCCGAAGGAGGAATCCTACGGTACCGTAGCCGTGTTCGAGGATCTCTACGGCAACCTCTGGGACCTGATTGAACTCGGGTCGCGCGATCAGACCGCGTGACGACGTCTCGGGATCTGCCTTTCGCGGCCATCGCCTGGACGATGCAGGAGCCTTGGCGTTCCTGATCCCAGGCCGCGGACTTACCCTTCGCCCTTCCTATGCGGTCCATTCGAACCTCGGCCGAATTCAGGCGCTCCCGGGCCGAGCGAGGCTGAAATGCGCAAACACGAATGGCGAAAACGCCCGGCTGTCATCCTGAGCGTCGAGCGAAGGATCTCTTCCACCTTCCCGGTTGCCAGCCCATTCCTCGTTGAAGAGATCCTTCGGTCGCTGCGCGCCCTCAGAGGCTGTGCAGAAATCGAGGGTCGAAACACAACTATTAATTATGCTGT
>JBDTRY010000215.1:0-6539 GCA_039931435.1 Acidobacteriota bacterium
AGCGACCCATTGAGGATGCGGTCGGCCTCGACCGGAGTCTTTCCCAGTCTTCCGATCAGCGTCTGAAGCGCGGCCGGGTTCCAGGCTTCGCGGGAGATCTCGCGATAAAGAGGAACTCTCTTCCAGTGGATATTCAGCGGATCCTGCCGAAGGTGGCGACCTCTTCGGTCGATGATCTCGACCGTCACTTTTGTATCGCGCGGAATGCCTCGGGGACGGGACTGGATGACCTTCCTGAAGCTCGTTATGTCGGAGGAGGGAAACGTTGGCAGCAAGGCAGCGAGGTCTTGCCTGGGTGCGAGGTCAGCCTCGTAGTGCTTGCGGTTGTTCCCGAGGGTGACGGTCACCTTCTCGATGCCACCGTCCGCTGCCGCCCAGCCGGCAATGACCAGTGCACCCTCCAGGTTCTCGCCATTCGCCGGGCTCTTCGTCTCGGCGATCGGTCCTGATGTCCAGGCGATGGCGTCAGCGGAGAGAAAGGCCTCGAGATTTTCGCGTGGCGTCCGCCCCGCGGCGTCGGAGCGTTCGTCGCGGAGGGCGAGAACTTCGGGCTTGATGGGCCGGATGGCGAACACCCAGTCTCCTCGCACGCCATCGTCGAAACGCCGGAGAAATACGGCCGCGCCGCTCCGAATCCCCTCGAGCAGCCATGACCGCATGGGCACCCGATCCGTTTCGCTCAGCAGGTCGGGATGCACCACGAGGATCGATGCTCCCGATTCGCGCAGCTTGTCGTACAACGAAAGAGGGAGCGGCGTCTTCCCAGCCAGATCCACCAGCCTGTCGTGGGCGGGCGGATAGAATCCGGACACTCCGTTCAGTAACGGTTTGTGATGCGCCGTCGCCCGCAGCACATACAGATATTCCGGATCCAGGCCGAACGGCATCTCGGCGATGGCACCATGAATATCGGTTGACGCCAGCCACCGATAGGCGGGCGGAGGTTCCCGTTCGGCGTAATACCAGTCGATCGGCGCCGCTCGCAATTCGAAGAGGAGCAGCAGAGGGAGCAAGGCGGTCACGGCGATGCTGAATCGCCTCCCGGCACGATGGCGAATGACTGCTGCACCCGCCGCGGCCACGACCGCCAGCCCGACATAGGTGATCATCGCCCAGCGGGCCGGAATGCGGATACTTCGGAATTGAGGGAAGTCGAATAGAAAGGCGTGGAAAAACGAGTTCAGGCCCAGCGACCCGAGAAATCCGACGAGAATCCAGAGAAAGGCTGTCCAGATCTCCAGAGGAAAACGAGAGCGTCGGAGCAGGTCTCTCAGAGATCGCTCGTGCCCCAACGCTTCGGGATACCGGAACCACAAACGGGTCAGTACCAGTCCAACAAAAATCATCGCCGGAATCGGGTAGGGATCGACGACGAATTTGCTGAACTTCCAATGGGTGTCGCTCTCGGTGTAGATGAAAGTCAAGACGAGGGAGAGCACAGAGAGGACGTCCAGCCAGCGGATAAGAGCGGGCGAAAGGGATCGCTCGCCGACGTCAGGCCACAACGATTCCGCAGGAGAACCGTCCCGACGCGCGAGAAAGATGACCACGCCCGCAAGCATCAGAGCAATGAGCCCGGGGAAGAGTCTCCGTTCGTTGGAACTGCTCCGCACGATGGCCAGTTCGCCGTAGGAACGATTCAGAGGAGTGGAGATGATCCAGTCGCGAGGTGTTGCTGAACCGGCGACCGTCTCCGCTCGATCCCGCTCCAGTCCGTAGATCCTGGAAACCCTCTGGTAGGGTATGAGGAAGGGCAGAAGGACCAGCGCCGCGCAGACGAGGGGTGCAAGGAGGTAGAGCCACTGCCTCGCGGTGCGAACTGTGCTTGTTCCGACCCGGAGCAGAATGGCGCTCAGCCCCAGTGCCACCGAGCCAAACAACAACCAGTGAATGTTGGTCAAGCCGTTCATCAGGAACGCCGCCGCCACGAAAATCCCTCGAGTCCATCCGGGGTTTTTCCAGAAGTAGAGCAGCGCGGCGAGCAGGATGGGCAACCATCCTCCCCAGATGTGCTGCAGGTGCGGAAGGTGATCGAATCGGAAGGGAACGAAGGCGTAAAAGATCCCTCCGATCACGCCGGCAAAACGGGATGCGGTGATCATCCGGCAAAGGACAAAGGCGCCGTATCCGCTGAAGGCGAATCCCAGAAGGATCCCGATGTTGTAGACGGTGAGAGCACTCAGTCCGGTCGCGAAGAACGGAAAAAGAACGAGAGCGATGCCGTAGAGATTTTCGGAGAAGGCCAGGGTGTATCGGGCAGGGTAGAAAATGTTCGCCTGGAAAAGGGATGAGGGTTGGTGAAACGTGGCCCAGTAGTCCCAGTTCAGAATCCAGGCGTTGAGAAATGGATCGCCTTGATCCGAAACAGCCGTGCCCATGGAGCGGATCAGCGGCCAGGTCATGGCAACGGACAGGATGAGAAAGAACAACAACCAGGCCAGCTCTTCGACGAACCGCCGTGGCCCGGCACTTCGGTTCGTTCCCGTTGCCGGCACCGTGCCGTTTGTCGCGGACGGTTCAGCGCGCGCAGAGGGCTGATCGGGGTTTGGTCTCGGCATGGATCATTCTGGTGATGGCGGACGGAGGATACCAGCTTGTCCGGCACGAGTCCGGCGAAGGAGCCGGCTCATCGTCGGATCATCGTCGGATCCATGTGATCCAGTGGTCCGGAAGCAACGTTCGTTTCCCGCTGCCATCGGTGATCTCCACCTGAACGTCCGTGTCCGCTGAGAGTCCATCCGGCCGGCGGTCGAGCGTCAGCCGATATCCGGACAGCGTGGTCCGCGGGTACCAGGGAAAGAGATTGTCGATTCCCTGGTACAGGAAACGTTCGGCCGGCCTGCGTATCCGCCCATTCCCGAGGAGAACGGTCACTTCGCCGACACCGGTGGGGGAGAGGACCCATCCTCCAACGGTCAATGGACCCTTCGTCCTCAGACCTGGCGCAGGTGAATCGATCATTCCAAACGTCGCACCGCAGTAGCTTCGCCCTTCGTTGCTGAGAAAGATGCTCAGATTGTCGGTGGGAGTTCTTCCAGCCCGATCGGCAACTTCGGGGGCTCGCATCCAGGCCGCTTCAGGCTCGGTTCGGGTCAGTGCGAAAACATAGTCGCCCTGCATCGTGTCGTTGAAGTGTCTGACGAACGTCATCCGCCCGCCGCGGATCTGCTGGCGCAACCAATCCCGAACGGCAGGGGCGCGCTCGGCGAGAAGATCGACGTGTACGACGACGAGCGAAACGCCCAGACGATCCAGTGCATCGATGAAGCCGGGAGCGATCGGATCCGATGCCTGCAACGTCAGCAGCCTGTCATACGCTGGCGGCGTCGCGCCCGACACTCCATTGATCATCCGGCGGTGATGCGTTGTCGAGCGAAGCAGATACTCGTATTGGTCGTCCTGTCGAAGGGGCAGTTGCAGGACGGCACCGGCGAACGGGGCCGCCGCCAGCCAGCGGTCCACGTCGCGAGGTGTCACCGGCGGCGTGTACCAGCGGATGGGAGCAGTATGCATCTCGGCGGCGACAGCGACCACGAGCAACCAGCCCACCGCACCATTTATCCATCCTCGGCCTCGCATGAGCGGAACGACTGCCACCGAAGCGAGCAAAGCGAGGCCGGTATAGGAAATTACGGCCCAGCGTGCGGGCACTCGGATGCCGCGGAACAGAGGAACGAATTCGAACAGAAGTCGATGAAACGGGAAGTGCAGACCGAGCGAGCCAAAGAAGCCCAGAGCGACCCACAGCACTGCAAGAATCACGGCGAGTGGAAAGCGATGCGGTCCCCGCACTGCTGCCGTTCCTTCCCAGTCCTCTCGGCGCACGAAAATGAGCGCGCACCCGGCCAGCACGACGGGCAGGAGACCGGGGAAGAGCCAGTGTTCGCCGTCGGTATCGGCTCCCGAGAACAGCTTCCCGTAAACACGATGGGAGGGACTCGTACGCAACCAGTCCGATGGTCGCGCCGAGTAATTCATCGTTTCAGTGGCGTCACTGCGAATTCCGTACAGCCGGCTCGCCTCTCGATAGGGAAGGAGCACCGGAGTGAGAAGAGCCAGGGAGAGCGCGGTCGAGACGATGATAGGCAGCCAGAATCTTCGCTCAAAGGGCTGGTTTGCGAAAATCGCTGCGATGGGAACGGACAGAGCGATGGCCAAACTTCCAAAAGCGAACCAGTGCAGATTCGTCAGTGCGTTGATCAGAAACGCTGCACCGAATATCCATGCTCGATTCCACGAAGGTTTTCGCGCGTAGTAAAGCATTGCTGCCAGCAAAAGGGGGAGCCATCCGGCCCACATGTGCTGGAGATGTCCCAGTTGCCCGAAACGCCACGGCAGAAAGGCGAAGATGATTCCGCCGATCATCCCTGCGATCGGAGACCGCGTCACCAGCCGCGAGAGCACGAACGCTCCATAGCCGGTGAAGGCGAAGCCTAGAAGCATGGCCACGTTGTGAACCGTGAGCGGAGCCACTCCGGCCAATTGCAGAGGAAAGACGACCAGCACGATGCCCAGAAGATTCTCGCTGAAGGCCAGTGTGTCGCGTGCCGGGTAGAACATGTTCGTGTCGAACAGAGTCCGTCCGTGGGTGATGGCGTAAAAGTCCCAGTCCAGAATCCAGGCGTTGAGGTAGGGATCGGAAGGTCCGGCCACGGCGCGGTCGAGATTGGTGGCCAGAGGCCAGGTCATGACGATCGCCAGAAGAAGGAAGACGGCGAAAACTATGAGTTCCCGCAGCGTTCTGACTGTGATGAGTGACCATCGGTTCGACGATTCGAATCCGGTCATGAAGGGCGATGATTCCACGAATCAGGCGTTGTCGTGCGCTTCCAGTGAAACGCACCGCATCCGTGTCAAGGAACATGGCTCGCCGTTGAAGTCGTGCCATTCCCGCAACAGCGGCTGACCTTCGCTTCGAGTTAATCGGTCAGTTCGGCATCCTCGCCGATTTGACCGGAACTGCATCCGGGAACGGGTTCACCTTGTTCCGGATTGGTTTCACGGTCTTCATGTAGTCGTAAATGGCACCGAGGTCCGATTCGGTCATCCCCGAGAATCCGAGCCAGGGCATGATGGTATTGCGTCCCTTCTCGGCCACAGGAGCGTCGGCCTCACTCATGCTCTCGAAAGCCTTTACTCGGGCAATGAACTCCTCTTTTGTGGCTCGTCCGAAGTAGGTGTCCGTATCGGGGGTGATGTTCGGTGACACGACTCGTCCCCATGGCCCCTTCATCTCCCACCCGCCCGCGTAGGCCATGCCGGCGAGCTGCTGGCCATGGTCGTCATGGGGAGTGTGGCACTCCTCGCATCCGGCGATCGTCACCAGATACTCGCCGTATGCCAGATGGTTCGATGGATCGGGAGCGCTCACCGGTCCGGCCAGCGGCTGGGGCGCAGACTTGATGAAGAGATTTACGGGGAAGTCGAGTTTGCGCGTGGGAACCTGGTTGTGAACCGGGGGGAGCGTGCGCAGATAAGCCACCACCGAACGGGCGTCCTCATCGCTCATTTTTCGAAACTTCTGATAGGGCATCATCGGAAAGAGTGCCGTTCCGTCGCGCCGGACACCCTCGCGGATGGCGCGCAGAATCTCGCCGTCGGTCCAGTTTCCAACTCCCGTCTGCGCGTCGGAGGTGATGTTCTGTGCTGCGACTACACCGGGCACCCCGAAGTCTTTGGTAAACGTGAACCCTCCCTGGCCCCGGGTTCCGGCCTTGACCGGAATTCCGAAGCGGTCGAAGTCGTGATCGGAATGGCAGCCCATGCAGTCGGCGACGTGCTCGACAAGGTATTTGCCTCGCGCCACCCGCTGTGGCGTGCGTTCAATGATCTCGGTGGATGGGGGCCGCATGGCGGGCTTCTTCATTGCCAGATAGCTGACGCCAGCTGCGATCAGTCCAGCTACGAACAGCAGAGTTATCCCGATTATTTTTAAAAGCTTACGCATAGCGACAATTTCCCCTGCTTCGTCGTGTTTTTACCGGTTTTCGGAACGATTATTGCGAGGAATTATGCATGAATGGCGGTTGATCGAAAAGGAAAAACTGACAGTGCTGTTTCTTTTCGTTCGTTGACGCCGGGAAAGGACAAGCCAATGAAATCACGCCTACTCGCGCTGGCGATCGCCGCAGGCCTTCTCACCACGCCGCTGGCGTTCGCGCAACAAGGCAAGGTTACGAAAAACGAGAGGAGGGTCCGCGTTCGAGTGCTCCATGTGGACACTCAGAAGCAGGTTAGGCCGCTGGAAACGACTGTGGGGCAGACCACCGTCGGCGCCGTCCTGCGATCGCGCATGGTGGGCCTTAACGATTCGCCACGTGTGCAGCAGTTCGATGTGAATCCGTTCGATCAACTTGGTGTAAGCGTTCCGCAGATGCGCGCTCCCCGAGGCGTCGAAGTTCCGCGGCGATAGAGACGAGGCGAGGAACCTTCGCTCGACGCTTTCAAGAAAAACACATGGGGCGCGTGTCATCCTGAGGGAGCTCAGCGAGCGAAGGATCTCTTCAACGAGGAATGGGCTGGCAACCGGGAAGGTGGAG
>JBDTRY010000216.1:0-6482 GCA_039931435.1 Acidobacteriota bacterium
AGGAGGATTTTTAATGATGAAGTTTACGAAGAAGGAAAAGGGATTCACTCTTATCGAGCTGCTGATCGTCGTCGCTATCATCGGTATTCTTGCCGCGATTGCGATTCCGAACCTGCTCACGGCCATGCAGCGCTCGAAACAGAAGCGCTCAATGGCTGACATGCGTTCGATTGCCACTGCCTGGGAAGCACGCGCGGTCGACGTCAACAAGTACAATGCCGCCGCCGCTCTGACGTCAGTGGGCGGCGTCACCGTGTCCGCAGCTACCAACAGCACTGTCGAGTACTACCTCTCCCCGACCTACATCCGAAACGCCCCCAAGAATGATGGCTGGGGCAACGCCTGGGAATACTATCTCGACAAGGCGTTCGCCGCGACATCGAACGGTCAGGTTTACGCAATTCTCTCCAAGGGCCGCAACGGTACGAGCCAGGGTATCGCCTCGAATGCCGTCAACGGTGCCACGACCAACTTCGACTGTGACATCGTCTACTCGAACGGGAGCTTCGTGCAGTTCCCTGAAGGCGTCCAGAGCAACTGACCTGAACAGGAATTTCTGGAATGTGAGGATCGAGGGGGGCGTTTCGGGACGCCCCCTTCTTTTTATCATTTCCGGACATTTGCGCCGGCGTCATGGTCGCACGTCGAAATGAGGAGATCGTTCATGAAGGCCACAGAGTCAAAGCAGCGGGGATTCACTTTGATCGAATTGCTGATCGTTCTGGCGATCATAGGAATCCTTGCGGCCATCGCTCTCGCGAACTTTGCCAACGCCATGAACCGCTCCCGCCAGAAAAAATCGATGGCGGATATGAGGTCGATGGCCATCGCCTGGGAGGCTCGTGCAACCGACGTAGGGCGATACAACGCTGCCGGTTTCACCTTTCCCGGGAATACCGTCACGTTTGCCCAACTGCAGTCTGTCATCACCCCAACGTACCTGAAAAAAATTCCGCAGAGTGATGGCTGGGGGGATGCCTTCGATCTCGGCCTCGACTTTTACGGCTTCGGCGCCGCTTCCAATGCCCAGGTCTACGCCATCCGCTCCAGAGGCCGGGATAATACCGTCGATGCGGTCTACGTCGCCGGAACCACCACCCGGTTCGATTGCGACATCATCTTCTCGAACGGTTCGTTCGCCATCTACCCGGAAGGCGTTCACCTCGACAAATAGAGCCGGCCGCAAGACTCAGTCACGTCACTCCTTCGCGTATACTGCGGCGAAGCCGCATGAGCCGCTCGAGGCGCCATTCAGTTTTCGTCGTTTCTTCTGTTCTGGCAGCACTTGTCGTGGCAGGGCTCTCCTGCCGGAAATCCGAAGCGGTCGTCGAGGACCCCACCGGTGGCGAGGCGGAACGTTACCTGCTGGACTACCTCAGAATCGATACCTCGAATCCTCCGGGCAGGGAAACAGCAGCCGCGAAATACCTCCAGGGGATCCTTGCCAAAGACGGCCTCCAGGCCCAGCTCTTCGGCGACGATCCGGATCGCCAATCACTGTACCTGCGACTCCCTTCCGGGAACCCCGCTCCTGCCCTTCTGCTGCTCCATCACCTCGACGTCGTTCCTGCCAACGCTCATGAGTGGAGCGTTGCTCCATTCAGCGGCAGCCGTTCGGGCGGGTACATCTGGGGCCGCGGAAGTCTGGACATCAAGTCTCTGGGTATCGCCGAGCTGATGGCCGTTCTGGACCTCAAACGATCAGGCGCAAAATTGAAGCGCGACGTCATCCTCCTTGCAGTGGCAGACGAGGAGGCTGGCAGCGAACACGGGATGCGCAGCCTGTTCGACAAACATCCCGACCTGTTCAGGAACGTGGGATTCGTGCTCAATGAGGGTGGGGCGAACGAAACAATCGTGGACAGAGTCTCCTACTGGGGTATCGAGATCGACGAAAAGATCCCGCTCTGGCTCCGGCTGACATCGAAAGGGCGCGCCGCTCATTCGGCTGTTCCCCCCGAGGACGGAGGAGCCGCTCTGGCGTTGATCGAAGCGATCAACCGCCTGGTGGCCATACCCCGGCCCTATCGGGTAACACCGTCCGTGAAACAGTATTTTCAATCCGTGGCGCGTGTGAAGAAAGGGGTGAAGCAGAAGGTCTATGCGCAACCTGAGGCCTATCTCAATTCTCCGGAGATGATGGGGGTGCTGGGAAGCGGAGCTCGCTCGCTGCTTCAGGATACGCTGGCCGTGACCACGCTCAGTTCGTCCGGATCGGCGAATGTAGTGCCGTCGTCCGCCTCCGCCACGCTCGATATCCGTCTGCTTCCGGATCGTTCGCCGGATGATGTGCTTCAGCAGATGCGCGCTGCGGTGGCGGGGAAAGCGGAGATCAGGGTGGTCCTCCAGGGTCTGCCGGCCGCACCCTCTCCGATGAACACGGAACTCTATTCGGTTCTGAGCACGGAGATGAAACGGACCGAGCCGGATTCGGTGGTCGGGCCGGTCGTATCGCCGGGAACGTCCGATTCCAGGTTTTTCCGGAGCAGGGGAGTCGTGGCCTATGGCATTTCGCCGTTCAAGGTGAACTACTATGATGCCAATACGGTTCACGGCGTCGACGAACGAATCCGCTCCAACTTCTTTCGTGAAGGCGTTCACCTCACGAGACGGATCGTGCGCGGTTTCTGCGCGAATTAAGGATGACCTTCAGTGCGCGTTTTCGACTGCCAGCGCTGCTTCTGCTGCTGGCATTTCTTCCTTTCTTCCAGGCCCTGACGCGTTTCGAAGTCTTCCAGTTTCGCGATCATTACGACTACTTCGTTCCACTCCATTACTTCACCACGCAACGGCTGGCCGCGGCCGATCTTCCCTTGTGGAATCCCTACAGCGCTTCCGGCGAGCCCTGGCTGGCCAATCCGCAGACGGGAGTGTTCTATCCGCCAGCGCTTCTCTTCCTCGTTTTTCCATTTCCCACGGCCTACGTTCTGTTCCTTTTCCTGCACCTGGCCATCCTTGGCGTCGGGGCGTTCTTTCTCTTCAGGCGATGGGCCCCGCCGGCTGCGGCGTTTTTCGGAGCCGCGGCCCTGATGCTTTCCGGTCCGGTTTTTTCTCTTCTGGATGTGTCAAACAACCTCTGTACGTTTGCCTGGGTGCCCATCGTTCTCTGGTGCGCGATTGAACGCACGGAGGACGCGCCGTCGGTGCCACCTGTGGCCGGCGGAGCAGCTCTGGCCATGGCCTTCCTGGCGGGCGAACCGTTCCTGGCGGCCGTGGCAGCGCTGCTGTACGCCGCGGTGCAGGTATGGAAACGACGGGCAAGCTCCATCGCCGGCGAACTGGCGGCTACGGCGCTGATTGCCATCGGGCTGGCAGCCGCGCAGCTCGTGCCGTTCGTGGAGATGCTGCGGGGCAGCGATCGACTGCACGGCCTTGACCGCGAACTGGCGCTCCGGCAATCGCTTCATCCTCTGGACTGGGCCGCTGCCGCGCTTCCTCCACACATCTCCAGTCTGGGATTGCTGATCGGGTCCCAGACGTTCATTGCCTCGCTCTATCTCGGAGGCACGACTGTGTTCCTGGCAGTGGCCTGCCTGATCATGCCGGCTGAGCCTCGCCTTCGCCGGGCGAAATCAGGCTGGGTCCTGCTTCTCCTGCTGACCGTTCTGCTTTCGGCCGGAAGCCAGATCGCTCCCGTGGCCTGGGTGACAATGGCGGCGCATCTGAACGTCAGCCGCTATCCCTCGCGACTGGTGCCATTTTCGGCACTGGCAATCTGCGCACTTGCCTGCATCGGCACAAGCGGTCTCGCCGGGACGAGTCGAGGGCGCCGGATCTGCGCGGGCGCAGCCACGGCCCTTTTGGTGATCGTGGCAGCGGTGCGGTTTCGCCCGCAGATCGAGCTGTCATCCCCGCGGGCCGTAGCCTCGATCCTTTTTCTCGTCCTGGTGCTTGTCCTTGCGGTGGAGATCCCGGCACTGTTCAAGCGACAGGGGTTCCTGATTGTTCTGACGCTGTTCGTGGCAGCCGAGTCGCTGTTCTCCGCGCGCCCGTTTCTGGTCTCCGCCCCATTTACGGCGACCGTTCAGCCCTGGGCACGGACGATCTCGTCAGAACGAAAGCTCGCTCGCGTCCCTTCGAAGGATCGGGCCGCCCTGGCCAGTCTCTTTGCTCTCGATCGCACGTCCTGGTACTCCGGATACCTGAATCTGATCGACCGGAAATACGATCTTTCTACTGCCTCACCGTTGATTTCCCGCCGCTACGCGCGGATCCACGATGCTGCTCTCTTTATCCCACGGCTGGATCTGCTCGACTTTCTTTCCGTCGGCTACCTCATCTCCGATCGAGCGATTCAGCAGCCCTCCGTGCATCCCTTTTTCCGCTTGCGCAACATAGGTGTCTATCTGAACGAATCCAGCGGCCCGATGGCCACGCTCTGGCATCGATGGACCCCGGCCGTGAGCGATGCTCACGCTGATCAGATTATTTTCGGCGAAGGCTTCGACGCCGGACGGACCGTAGTGGCCTCTCCGCAGTCCTCCGCGTCGCCCTCTGGTGCCTCGGGCGCACCCGAGGAAATCAGAATCGATCCGGTGCAGGACGAGGACGTTCTGCGGATGAAGGTGACCACGACGACGCCGGCGTTCCTGGTAATGAATCAGGTCAGCGCACCTGGATGGCGACTCTTCATCGATGGGAAAGAGCAGAGCACTGTGCGCGCCGATGGCCTTTTTCTCGGCGCCATGATTCCGCCCGGAAACCATCAGGTGCAATGGTGCTATGAACCTCGCTTTATTTTTTTGGGAATGGTGATATCGTTGCTGGCCTTCGGGTGGTCGACATTTCGCGTCATCAAATTTCTCCAGCGCGCGTCGTGAACGGCGAGAGGCGAAGCAGATCGTCGACTGCGCAGGCCGAAGAAATTCTGATGCGAGAAACAAAAAAAATTCACGGGCCGATCGTTCGCGCGACATAGTAGAATGCCGATCTTCCAGTCCCGCACTGAGGGTTTTCATGACCAGTATCGATGATCGTCTCACGCAGATCATTCGCGAATTGATCGGGAACGGAATCACGCTCGATCAGGCAGTTCAGGTCTTCGAAGGAAAGTTCATCGTTGCGGCGATGGAGGCCAATCGAGGCAACATCACGAAGGCCTCGCGCCTTCTCGGCGTTCATCGCAATACGCTACACAACAAACTTCGCACGCAGACGATGCTGAACCGGTTCGCCTCCGTGGAACGTCCGGCAAGGAGACGCACCACGGCGTTGCGCAGTGCGAAAACGGCCCGCGTGGCCACCCCCAGCCCGAAGCCCCGGGGCCGCAAGTAAAAGACAGTACGGGGTTTGCATCAGGATCCGGCGTGACAAAACTGAAGAGGGCCGCAATCCGCGAGGCGGTGGAAACGCTGCTTCGCAAACGCGGCAGCAGAGTTCTACCCATCTCCGACATCGCTGAGCGCATCCAACTCTCCGACCCGGTGTCCCGCGACGACGTCGACTCCATCGTAGAAGAGATGGAGCGGAGCGGGGAAGTGATCGCCGTGCGCGGAAAGCGGTATTCACTCCTCGAATTCACTCCCTACGCCACAGGCCGAATACGCATCTTCTCGGATGGTGAGGGGCTGATCTTCACAGCAGGCAGCGAGGAACCGGATCTGCGCATCAACCGCAAGTCGCTTCGCGGAGCGATGAACGGCGACCTTGTGCTCGTGCGCCCGGACAAAGAGGGGGGAAGAGTCCGTGAGGTTCGCGGCCGGCGTGTCATCGATGCGGAAGTGATGCGCATACTTCAACGAGCGCATCGAACCGTGGTCGGCCGCCTTCATCTGAGCGAGCCGCCATTCGTCGTTCCCTTCGATTCGCGAATCGATACAGAGATCGAGATTCTTCCCGGTGAAACCATGGACGGACGGGATGGGGAGATGGTGCACGTAGAGATCGAGCGTTATCCGGGCCAGAGCTTCGGAGCCAACGGCCGCGTCATCGAAGTGCTGGGAATGATCGGCGAACCCGGCGTGGACATCGAAGTGGTCATTCGCAAGTACGGGATTCCTCACGAATTTCCCGACGACGTTCTTCGCGCTGCGGATGAGATCGAGAGCTCGATCAGCGACTCGGAGCTCGACGGTCGTGCGGACTTCAGGAACAGGGCCGTCGTCACCATTGACGGCGAAACCGCCAGGGACTTCGATGATGCCGTAGAGGTCAGCCGCCTGGAGAATGGCAACTTCCGCCTGGGCGTACATATTGCCGATGTAGCCCATTACGTTCGCGAAGGCAGCATTCTCGATCGAGAGGCCTTCGAGCGTGGTACCTCGGTCTATTTCCCGGGAAGAGCCGTGCCCATGCTGCCCGAGAGGCTCTCCAACGGAATCTGCTCGCTCAATCCCAGGGTGGATCGCCTGACCTTCTCCGCAATTCTGGAAATCGATCCACGTGGCCGGGTAGTCGCTCGAACGTTTGCGAAATCCGTTATTCGTACGCGGGCCAGAATGACCTACACCGACGTCAACGCCATTCTCGCCGACGGCGACGCG
>JBDTRY010000217.1:0-6464 GCA_039931435.1 Acidobacteriota bacterium
AACCCGCGACCTGCTGATTACAAATCAGCTGCTCTACCAACTGAGCTACGCCAGCAAAACGACACCTGAATTGTCAAAGAATTTCAGCCACGGTTGCAAACGGACGAACTCCGGCCTTTGTTCCCGGGAAAACGGCGGGACGACGCTTATAGCAAAAGCGGTCGGCGAAGGCAAGGTCATTGGACCCGATCCAGCGGTGCCTCCGGCGTCGGCTGTTTGCAGACTGGCTTGTGTGTGCAGACTTGCTCGCCGAAACTACCTGTCCCCCTGCCGCCTCACTTCGTAGCAGATTACGGCTGCGGCGCCTGCGACATTCAGCGAGTTCACGTGACCACTCATGGGAATGGCGATCCGCCGATCGCAGTGCTCGAGCACATTCCTGCGGATGCCCTTCCCCTCGCTTCCCAGGACGAGCGCCACCTTTCCCCGCAGATCCACGTCCCCCAGCGGATCTCCCCCGGCCTCTGCGCCATAGACCCAGAACTCGGCCTTCTTCAGGTCCTCGATCGTCCGCGCCAGATTCGTCACCTGAGCCACGCTCACCCACTCCGAGGCACCAGCTGACGCTTTCACCGCCGAGGAAGTCAGACCGACGCTGTCGTGCTCGGGAATGACAACGAGGTTCACGGAAAAAACGTCTGCCACGCGGAGGATGGCCCCGAGGTTCTGTGGATCCTGAACGCCGTCGAGGACGAGGACCAGGCGCGTCGAAGACAACGCCAGCACGTCGTGGAAATTCGCATACGAGCCCTCGGAGACGTCGGCGATCACGCCGTTGTGCACCCCGCCCCCCGCGGCACGATCGATCTGATCGAGCGGCAGCAGCCGCACTGCGATCTGCTGCTGCTTCGCTTCCGCCATCAGTTTCTGCAGCCGCGGCTGGCGGTCGCGGGCGATGGCAACGTAATGAATCCGGCGCGGATGCGCACGGATGGCCTCCAGCACAGGATTGAGCCCGTAGATGATCAAATCACTGATCCCGTCGCTCGTCGATCGTTCCGAATCGTACCAGACTCATTCCCTGGCCCGGCCTTCATCCTCTCTCAAGTCCTGCCCTGTATCCGGACGTTCACGATCTGTTTTACGAAGGCCGGCCCCTGATAGACAAACCCTGTATAGGCCTGAATGAGGTCCGCGCCGGCGTCGAATTTTCTGCGCGCATCGCTGGCCGTGAAGATGCCCCCGACGCCCACGAGCGGGTATGCAGGACCGGTGAGCTGGCGGACGCGGCGGAGTATTTCCGTGGACCGATCGAAGAGCGGCCGGCCGGAGACTCCGCCGGCTCCGAGCCGGGTTGTCAGTCCCGAATGATCGAGCGTTGTATTCGTGGCCACGATTCCGTCGGCGAGATCAAGACAGACCGCGACAAGCGCTGCCAGCCCGGGCTCGTCCAGGTCGGGTGCGATTTTGACAAGGATGGGATGAACGCCCGGACGGTTGAATGTCGTCAAAGCCCGCATCGTGCGCATCCGTTCCAGCAATTCGCGAAGCTGCACCGGCGACTGCAGGTCGCGCAGGCCGGGTGTGTTCGGCGAGGAGACATTCAGGATGATTCCGTCCGACCACGGCGCGACGATCCGGAAGGCTTCTTCATAATTGCTGACGGCGTTCTCAATCGGGACATCGCGATTCTTGCCGATATTCACAAACAGCGGCAGGCCGTCGAGTTTGCGAAGGCGCGCTGCCACTGCTACCGCCCCTTCGCTATTGAATCCGAGGCGGTTGATCAGCGCCCTGGCCGCCGGATCTCTGAAGAGCCGCGGTCTCGGGTTTCCAGCCTGCGGCCCTGCCGTGACCGTTCCCACTTCCACGAAGCCGAATCCCATAGCGGCCAGAAAACGCACCAGGCGGGCATCCTTGTCGAATCCCGCGGCGATTCCCAGCCGATTGCGGAAGGTCATTCCCCACAATTCGCAGGAAACACCCTCCGCTCTGGAACTCTCCAGGGCCTGCATTACCAGCGGGATCTCCTGCAACCGCTCCATCTGCCGTAACGTGAATTCGTGCGCGCTCTCCGCATCGAGGAGAAACAGCAGTCTGCGCAGAAGCGGGTAGATCACGAGCGAAGGTGGCGAAGCAGGGCCTGAGCCCTCTCAAGAGGCGAGAGGACAGGCTTCAGCCCCGGCGTCTCCGCAGCCCGGGCCAGCAACGGAATGGAACGCTGGAGCTCCGGCCCGTGCGCAGATCCGGTCAACGCCACGCGCACGGGCATGAACAGTTTCTTTCCCTTCTGCCCGGTGGCCTCTTTCAGACGGGACATCATGGCCTGAAGCTGATCGCCATCCTCGGGACTGGCGTGCGTGCCAAGATCTTCGGCAAGCCTGGCCACGACCATCGCCGCATCAGGATCGGCGAACAACTCCCGGTTCTCCTCGTGTTCGAGAAGGGCGTGAACGTCGAATTCGAAGAGGAACTGCATGGCCGGAATGAGATCGTGAACACGGGTGGCGGAAGTTCGGATGAGCATCAGGGTTTCCTCGAACCAGGCCCGCGCTTCCGGGGTTTCCTGCTGAATCCAGCCCAGACCGCGAAGATTGGGTAGGAGAAGATCGAACAGGTACTCCGGAGCGGAATGATGAATGTATTGCCCGTTCAGCCATTCGAATTTCTGACGATCGAACACGGCCGGAGCGGCGTTCACACGGTCCAGAGCGAAATGTTCCACCGCGTACTGGCGCGTGAACATCTCCTTCCCTTCCGCCGACGACCATCCCAGCAGTGTCAAATAGTTAAACATTGCTTCAGGTAGGAACCCCTCCTCTGCGTAGGAAGCCACGGATGTGGCTCCATGCCGCTTGGAGAGCTTGCTGCGATCGGATCCCAGAATGAGCGAGACGTGGGCAAACCGAGGAATGGCCCAGGACATGGCGCGATAGATCAGCACCTGGCGATGCGTGTTGGTGAGGTGCTCTTCGGCGCGGATGACGTGCGAGATTTCCATCTCGTGATCGTCGACGGCGACGCAGAAGTTGTACGTCGGCATTCCGTCCGATCGGATGACGATGAAGTCACCGAGAGATTCCTTCTTCCAGGTGATCTGGCCGCGAATCATGTCCTCGATGGTTACATCGCCATCGAAGGGGACGGAGGTCTGGTCCCCGTCATGGGGAACGTGGAAGCGGAGCACGCTGCTCAGGCCCTCGGAGATTTTTGCGGCCACCTCATCGGCCGTAAGCCTGTAGCAGGTCAGATCGTAGTGCGGGGGCCGTCCCTGCTCTTCCGCCTCGGTCCGTTTTCGTTCCAGCTCAGCCTCATCGCAGAAGCAGCGGTAGACGAGCCCGGAAGAGAGCAGCGTCTCGCCGACGTCTCGATACAGGTCCGTTCGCTGGGACTGGCGGTAGGGTGCGTGGGGCCCGTCCACTTCCGGACCCTCGTCCCAGTTCAATCCCAGCCAGCGCAGGTCGTCGAGGACCATGGCCTCCGACTGGCGGGTGGAACGCGCGGCATCCGTGTCTTCGACGCGGACGATGAAGCGCCCGCCATGGTGACGGGCGAACAACCAGTTGAAGATCGCCGTCCGCGCGCCGCCAACGTGCAGGTGCCCGGTCGGCGAGGGGGCAAATCGAACGCGCACATCGGACTGATCATTCACGGGTCTATTCCTATCACACGTGCAATCCGGCTACCCGCGCATCTCCAGCAGGACCACGGCCATGGCGCACAATCCTTCTTCTCTGCCGACGAACCCGAGGTGATCGGTCGTCGTTGCTTTGACGCTGACCTGGGCGACGGGAATGCGGAGCAGAGCGGCGAGGGATTCGATCATGGCCTGACGGTGAGGGCTGAGACGAGGCCTGGAGGCGATGATGGTCACGTCGACGTTGAGAATGTCGCCGTAACGGGCGTCGATGACGGAAAGAGCTTCGTTCACAAAGACCTCGGAGCTGGCGCCGTCCCATCGTGGATCGTTCGAGGGAAAATACTCGCCGATATCGCCCGCGCCAACCGCGCCCAGCAGGGCATCGGTCACCGCGTGCAATACGGCGTCACCGTCGGAGTGTCCTGCCAGCCCGCCGCTGTCGCCGATGCGCAGGCCGGCCAGGACGAGAGGGCGCGCCTGGTCGAAGGCATGAACGTCCAATCCCTGTCCGACACGAAAGGTCATCAGAGAATCCTCCAGCGATCGAAGTTCGATTCAGCGATGTGCAGATCTTCCGCGTGCGTGATTTTCATATTGAACGAATCGCCCGGGACGACTTTTACAGGATGGCCGTGGCGGGCAACGATCGCTGCCTCATCGGTGCCGGTGAAGCCCTCCTCGTCGGCGCGCTGCAGCGCTTCGCGCAGAAGATCGAGGCGGAAGATCTGTGGCGTCTGTGCGGCCACCCATTCGCTGCGCTCGGCGGTTTCGAGAATCGATCCATCTTCGCTCACGCGGTGGATGGTCTCTCGCAGAGGCACGGCCGGAAGGGCAGCACCGCACGCCTCCGCCGCCTCGAGCACGCGCAGGAATGTGGCGAAGGCGAAGAAAGGACGGACGCTGTCGTGAACGGCGACGAGACGTAAGCCGAATCGGGAGGCGACGTCGAGCCCGTTGCGGACCGATTCCTGCCGCGTGGCACCTCCCTCCGTGACCTGCACGGTCTCCCATCCGCTGCGATCGACCAGATCGCGCGCCGTTCCCATCTGATCGGACGCGGCGCAGACGATCACGGCCTTCACCTGATCGAATGTGAGAAA
Organism: Acidobacteriota bacterium; assembly: GCA_039931435.1. Taxonomy (GTDB): domain Bacteria; phylum Acidobacteriota; class Thermoanaerobaculia; order Gp7-AA8; family Gp7-AA8; genus JBDTRY01. Next base: position 4,681 of record JBDTRY010000217.1, read on the forward strand.
GCGCTCGATGGTGTGGGCAATGATGGGGCGGCCGCGCAGAGGCGCGTACTGCTTGGGCAGCTCGCCACCGAATCGCGAGCCGCTCCCTGCCGCGGGAATGATCACTGTGCAGTGCATTTCGTATCAGTACGGTCGGCCATCGTTCCGCTCACCCAACCCAATTTGATTCGAACTGAAATAGACACGGCAATCAATCGCGGCGTCATCCCGAAGCGAAGTGAGGGATCTCTTGTGAGGCTTGGGACGGACGCGTTGCACGTGCGGGAGATCCCTCTTCGCTTCGCTCGGCGGGATGACATCTTCATCGCAAGCGCATCACCGTTTCCTTAGAAGTATCACGTACAGCCTGTCATCCTGAGCGTCGAGCGAAGGATCTCTTCCAGCTTCCCGGTTGCTCAAAGGGACCGCCGAACATTGGAATGTTCGGCCACTCCATCCACTCAGACTTCCATGATTTCTTTTTCTTTGTGCTCCAGAGTGGCGTTCACCTCGTCGATGAACTTGTCCGTGAGTTTCTGAATCTCTTCCAGTCCGCGCTTCTCATCATCCTGAGAGATCTCGTGATCCTTTTCCATCTTCTTCAGCCGGTCATTTCCGTCGCGGCGGACCTGGCGGATGGCCGTGCGGGATTCTTCGCTCATGTGGTGCGCCTTCTTCGTCAGTTCCTTCCGGCGCTCCTCGGTCAGCGGTGGAATGGGGATACGCACGATCTTGCCGTCGCTGGCCGGATTCAATCCCAACTCGGAGCTGCGGATGGCCTTTTCGATTGCCGGAATCATGGACTTGTCCCAGGGCTGGGCCACGATCAGAGAAGCCTCGGGGACGCTGAGGTTCGCCACCTGGTTCAGAGGCGTGGGCGTACCGTAATAATCGATGGTCACCCCGTCGAGCATGGCCGCATTTGCCCGTCCTGTGCGAAGCGTGCGGAACTCATTGTGCAGCGCTTCCAGAGCGCCGTGCATCCGCCGGTCGATGTCCTTGATCACATCCTTGATCATCTCGGCCCTCCTGGCGTGAGCGGTTCGGCGGAGTCAGAGATGATCGAGCCGATATCTTCTCCGAGAACTGCTCGTCGAATATTTCCCTTGTCCCGTAACGAAAAAATGCAAATGGGAATGGAGCTGTTGCGGGCCAGGTCGATGGCCGAAGCATCCATCACTTCCAGCCGTTCGGCCAGAACCTGCTGATAACTGACCCGCGGTATTTTCGTGGCAGAGGGATCGATGGCAGGATCGGCGGTGTAGATCCCATCCACTTTCGTAGCTTTGAAAATGATCTCGCATTTCAGTTCGCTGGCGCGCAAAGCCGCAGCGGAGTCCGTGGTGAAGAAAGGATTGCCGGTGCCGGCGGCGCAGATAACGACTCTTCCCTTTTCCAGATGACGGATGACCCGACGGCGAATGAACGGCTCGGCAACCTCGGACATGGTGATGGCCGAGGCCACGCGGGTGTTCACGTCCCTGCGCTCCAGCGCATCCTGGAGGGCGATGGCGTTGATCACCGTGGCCAGCATCCCCATGTGGTCGCCGGCCACTCGATCGATCCCTGAGGTGGCGGCGCTGATTCCGCGAAAGATGTTTCCTCCGCCAATGACGACGGCGATCTGAATCCCCAGGATGGAAACGCCGGCGATCTCGTCAGCGATGTCGGAAAGGACCTCCGGGTCGATGCCGAAGCGCCGGCCGCCCATGAGGGCTTCGCCGGAGAGTTTGAGGAGAATCCGGTGATACTTTGGTTTCGCTTCAGGCATGCGGGCTCCAGGCGGGCGAAGTTTATAACACCGG
>JBDTRY010000218.1:0-6376 GCA_039931435.1 Acidobacteriota bacterium
GGCGCTTACCACCCGCCCCTCTGAGATTCCTCGCTCACGCTCGGAATGACGCGTTCGCGAAGCATCGCTTGTTGAATCTCCAGAGCCGACCTCACAGGACGCTATGTGAGTTTCGTACAAGCGAGCGAAGCGCTTTGGATGACACGGCCTGAGGGCCGTGCGCGCGGGCGATTTTTCCCGCTCCGCAGGCTCCGAAGTGCCAGCCGGGAAATTTTTCCAGCGGTCGCGTGGCTATGAAGGAGCTGTAGCTCTCTGATCGACTCAAGTCTCAAGGACCGCAGGATTACGAGTAAACGATGATCGACAAACTACTTACCTCTGTTTTCGGTTCCCAGCACGAACGCGACGTGAAGAAGATGTTGCCCACGGTTGCGAAAATCAACTCGCTGGAACCGTCCATCGCTCCGCTCAGCGACGACCAGCTGCGTGCGAAGACCGCCGAGTTCCGCGAGCGTCTCAAACCGCAGGTGGAGGCTATCAACGCGGCCAAGGCGGCGGTTCCCATCGACGAAGATGCTGTAAAGCTCGCGAAATCCGACTTAAAGGAAGCGCTTGACGAGCTACTGCCCGAGGCATTCGCGGTCTGCCGTGAAGGAGGCAAACGCGTTCTGAACATGCGTCACTTCGACGTCCAGCTCATGGGCGGCATCGTTCTCCACAACGGCAGGATCGCCGAGATGAAGACCGGCGAGGGAAAAACGCTGGTGGCCACACTGGCCGTGTACCTCAATGCCCTCACCGGACGCGGCGTCCATCTCGTCACGGTCAACGATTATCTTGCCCGGCGCGACGCCGAATGGATGGGCCGCCTCTACAAGTTTCTGGGGTTGACGGTCGGTGTCATCCAGAACGGGCATGGCGACCGTGAACGGCAGCTGGCCTACGGCTGCGAGGTTACCTACGGTACGAACAACGAATACGGATTCGACTACCTGCGCGACAACATGAAGTACGACCTGGAATCGATGGTGCAGCGCGACCACGTCTTCGCCATCGTCGACGAGGTGGACTCCATCCTCATCGACGAAGCGCGAACCCCTCTCATCATCAGCGGCCCCTCCGAGGAGTCGGTAGATAAGTACTACATGGTGGACCGCATCGTTCCCAAGCTCGTGGCCGAGACGGATTTTCAGATCGACGAAAAGCAGCACACGGCCGTTCTCACCGAGGAGGGCGTGCTGCACGCGGAAAAACTGCTGGGCGTCGAGAATCTCTACGATCCGTCGAACATGGATCTCATCCATCACGTCAATCAGGCCCTGCGCGCCCACACGCTCTACAAGCTGGATGTCGAATACGTCGTCAAGGATGGCGAAGTGCTCATCGTTGATGAGTTCACCGGCCGTCTCATGCCTGGCAGGCGCTGGTCGGACGGATTGCATCAAGCAGTGGAAGCGAAAGAAGGAGTGAAGATCGAGGCCGAGAATCAGACCCTGGCCACGGTCACCTTTCAGAATTACTTCCGCATGTACGAGAAGCTGTCAGGGATGACGGGTACGGCCGATACGGAGGCCGCGGAGTTCGGAAACATCTACAAGCTCGACGTCGTGGTCATGCCCACGAACCGGCCCATGATCCGTAAGGACCAGGCCGATCTTGTCTATCGAACCGAGCAGGAAAAATTCAACGCCATCGTCGAAGACATCAAGGATCTGCACGCCAACGGTCAGCCGGTCCTTGTGGGAACGATCTCCATCGAGAAGTCGGAACGCCTGGCGGCGCAACTGAAGCGTGAAGGCATCCCCCACGTTGTGCTCAACGCCAAGTATCACGAACGCGAGGCGGAAATCGTGGCCCAGGCAGGCTCGCGAAACTCCGTGACCATTGCCACGAACATGGCCGGACGCGGTACGGACATCCTTCTCGGCGGAAACGCCGAGTTCCGGATCGAGCAGAAGAGCAGAGAGATCGAGGATCCGGCCGAGCTGGAGACGATCCGCCGGGAGATTCAGGAGCAGTGGGGGCATGATCACGATGAGGTGATCGGTGTCGGTGGTCTGCACATCGTCGGCACCGAGAGACACGAGTCGCGGCGGATCGACAACCAGCTCCGTGGCCGTTCAGGACGACAGGGCGATCCCGGCTCCTCGCGTTTCTACCTCTCCCTGGAAGACGATCTGATGCGCATTTTCGGCTCGGACCGTATATCCGGGCTCATGCAGCGCATGGGCATGGAAGAGGGCGTGCCCATCGAGCATCGCATGGTCACCAAAGCCATCGAGCGGGCGCAGAAACAGGTCGAAGGCCGCAACTTCGAGATGCGTAAACATCTGCTCGAGTATGACGATGTGATGAACAAGCAGCGCGAGTCCATCTACTCGCTGCGACGAAGCATTCTCGAAGGACGCGAAGGCAAGGATTACATCGTCAACGCCGCAGAGGACATCGTCAGCTTTCTGTTCGAGACTCACGCTCCCGAACAGAGCGACGAGTGGAACCTCACGGAGCTGAACGCCGAGCTCTACGACTACTTCGGACTCGATCTGAAGAGTCTCCACCTCGATCCGGAGTCCATGGGTCGTGGTGCCCTGCTTCAGGAAGCGACGGAGGGGGTTCGCAATCGCTACGAGGCCAAGGAGCAGGTCGTCGGTGCGGAAATGATGCGCCTCCACGAAAAGTACTTGCTACTGCAGGTCATCGACGCTCAGTGGAAGGATCACCTCCTCGTTCTCGATCACCTCAAGGAAGGCATCGGCCTGCGCGGCTACGGCCAGCGCGATCCGCTCATCGAGTACAAGAAGGAGTCGTTCGAGCTCTTCCAGGAAATGATGGAACGCATCCAGGACCGCGTGGTCAAGTATCTCTGGAAGCTGGAGGTCGTGAGGGAGGAGGAGCAGGCCGCGCCGGTCCCCATCCGTCGTATGCCGGAGATGCCGCGCCAGCAGCTGAGCTACTCCGCCCCGCCGAAGGAGGCGCAGGCGCCCGTGAAACGGCGCGAAGCGAAAGTGGGGAGGAATGATCCCTGCCCCTGCGGTTCCGGCAAGAAGTACAAGAAGTGCCACGGCACGGCGGCCTGAGGGCGCACTCAGGCTACATGCTCGAATCGATCTGGCGGTTGAAGCGGTTTGCTGGAAGGGCGGCGTGATGAACGATTCCGGCAGTACGTTGAACCAGCCGAAGATCCCTCCTCGCTGCGCTCGTTCGGGATGACAGATTGGCTACGCTCGCGAATCACCTTGTCGTTTCGAACCCTCGCCTCGCGTCTCGAACCTGGCGCCTCTCTACCCGGCAGCTTTTTCCTTGGCCCTCTTCTGCATCCAGGTCATGAGCCAGTAGAGCAGGGCGATCACCACGGCGAAGCCGATCAGGTAGTGGGACTTCGACTTCAGGACGGTCATCATCACCGCCGGGTCCCGGATCAGTTCGGGCTGGTCGCCGATGACTTTCATTCCGAACCAGGCCAGTGCGCTGTTGAACAGTCCTGCCCCGAGTATGGTCATGATGGAAAAGACCTTGAAGTTCATTCGGAACAGTCCGGCGGGAAGTGAGATCAGATGGCGGATTCCGGGAAGAAGACGGGCAACGAAGATGCCCCCCGCACCGTAGGTGGCGAACCATTGGTCCGCACCCTCCATCTTCTCGTGCGAGAGAAATACGTATTTTCCGTATCGCTCGAAGATCGGCCTGCCCACCCTGTAAGCCAGCCAGTAACTGATCGCCGAACCGCACCACGATCCGGCCGTCGCTGCCAGAATCACTCCGGCGAGATTGAACCGCCCCTGCGCGGCCCAGAAGGCGGCCGGCGGTATGACGATCTCCGCCGGGATGGGGACGGCCGTGCTCTCGAAGACCATCATCAGAAAGACGCCCAGGTAGCCCCAGTCCAGTACGAACTGCATCCAGGTGGCGAGCAGGTGGTGAAGGGTCTGTTCCATGTCGCGGCGCATGGTACCGCAAGAGCGAGGCTCGAGGCTGGAGGCTCGAGGCTAGAGGCTAGAGGCGGAAATCACGTCGCCAGTCCTTCGCCCCGCTTGCGGGGAGAAGGTGGCGAGCGAAGCGAGCCGGATGAGGGGCGCGCTACTATTCCGTCGTTTGTGGGATTGTGTGAGGCTAAAGGCTGGAGGTTAGAGGCTCGAAGCTCGAGGGGTTCCCGGGGGTTCCGGTGCTGGCGAATGTTGCGGAGCGGGTGCACGGTTCGGGATGAACAGCGCGCCAAGGGTCAGGCGCACGGCGTCGAGCTCCGCGAACATCCACAGACGCAGTCCGCGGGCGACCATGCGAAAGGGAGCGAGGTTGAGATCGAAATAGGCCTTGATGCGCCGTCCATGATTCCGCCGTCCTTCTTCACCTCGTTGCCGGCGCTTCAGGGCGATGGCCTTCAGACGGCGGTTGTAGAGACTCATGAGGTGATAGCTGACGAAGGCCGGTTTCGGTCCGAGCACGGGCATCCAGAGAAACTTTTTCAGGAACCGGTATGCCGGAATGACCACGAAGATGTAGTAGTGCGCCGTGTCCAGGAGAAAAGAAGCAGCTAGAAGGTCCGCCTCACCCATGTAGTAATACTTGTCCACGTACGCTGCCTGGAAGAAACGGTGGTACGAACGAATGAACGTTTCGTTATGCTCCCGGATGCGGTCAGCGACGTCCTCGCCACCCGTATGCATCTTCACGATCTCCACGGTGGCCTCGACCGAGAACGCGGCGTGATCCAGACCCGGCGAGTAGTACGGATCCAGAAATGCAGCGGCGTCACCGAGCATGGCCCAGCCATCGCCCATGTACTGGCGAGTGACATACGGGAGATAGGAGTAGGCTCGCAGATCGTCGCTCCGGAGCCGGGCTCCCTCCAGAAGCTCAGCAAGGGCGGGGATGTCGCGGAGAAACCGCGTGTAGTCCTGCTCCCGCGCTTTGCTCTCATGAAGCTTGATCAGGCGGCGGTCGAAAACAATTCCGATGCTGGTCTCGCCATTTCCGAGTGGGATGACCCAGATCCAGTAGCCGAATCCCATGTAGTGATTCGTGCCGAGGCGGCGCGAGCCGATGTTGCGCGTAGCCAGAGAACCGTTGCGTGCGGCCAGGTCGTCGATGTTGCGCACGTCCACCCACCGTCCCCAGATGGCCCCAATGGGATGATCTTCATTGCGGTCGATGATGCCCAGGCGGCGGCCAATAAAATTCGCGCGGCCGGTGGCGTCGAGAACCCAGGTGCAGGCCACGGTATGGAGCCCGCCGTTCTCTTCGAACGTAACCTCATGGTCGAAGTCGCCGAGTTTCACGTCGGTGACCCGCGCGGGCCGGCGAACCTCGGCACCTTCCGCGGCGGCGGTGGCTAGAAGGTGTTCGTCCAGCGCATCGCGTCGCAACTGAAATGCCGGCACCGCGCTGCGCAGAAATCCGCCCGCCTCGGTTGCGTTGCTGTGCGACGTGACCTTGTCGTTGGTGAACCAGTAGCGCAGCCCTTCCTTGGGAAGGTGCTCTCGTTCCAGATGCTCCCATAGAGCGAGGCGGCGGGTGAGAAACATGGCTGAAAGCTCGGTCGTCGCTTCGCCGACTTTGGCGTCGAAGGCGTCAGCTTTCTCCAGAATGAGGACGCGGAGTTCAGGAACCTCACGGCGTAGGAGCAGAGCTGCAGCGGCGCCGCTGAATGCGCCACCGAGTATGACGACATCGTAGCGTTCCACAGTCAAGATGCTAACACGGGGTACGGTGCCAGGAGCCTGCCTCCAGGATACGCCGGAACCCGTTTTGCTAGGGCTTCGGGTTGAGGTGACAGACATGCAGATGAAAGAGTTTCTACAGGCTGAACTGGATCGTGAAGTGGAACGCTCGCGGGTTGCTCTGAAGGAAGTACCCGAGGGGAAATTTGACTGGAAGCCGCACGAGAAATCGATGATCTTTGGGTACCTTGTGAACATGGTGGCCACGATCCCGTCGTGGATTGTCATGGAGGTGAACCAGCCCGAACTGGACGTTGCCCCGGAGGGCGGTTCGAAGATCGAACAGAAACGGCTGGAGACGAGTGCGGATCTCATCCAGGCGCTGGACAAGACCGCCGGTGAGGCTCGCTCGGCTCTCGAAGAGTCGACGGACGAGCACCTCATGACTTCCTGGCGGCTCCTGGCCAAGGGTGAGGTGGTGCTCGAGGCTCCGCGATACGAAATGATCCAGGACACGATCAATCACTGGGCGCATCACCGCGGACAGATGACGGTTTATCTGCGACTGATGGGCTCGAAGGTCCCGGCGATCTACGGACCGTCTGCGGACGACAATCAGTTTCGATAACGACGTCGAAGAGGGTGGCTCGCTGACGTTGACTGCCTCGGAGCGACGCCTTCCAGGCGTCTGGCGGGGCGGCGTCCCGCGCCGCCCCCGGGGGAACGCGGCGGCAAGATGCCGCCGGTCCAGACGGCAGGATGCCGTCGCTCCGATGCGC
>JBDTRY010000219.1:0-6372 GCA_039931435.1 Acidobacteriota bacterium
AAGTAACGTTCCACGTGGAACATGAGCATTTCCTCTGATTTCGATGCCGTGGTCATCGGTGGCGGTCATGCCGGCGCCGAGGCCGCAAGAATCATTGCCCGCGGCGGCCGCAGGGTCGCTCTGGTGACGATAATCGCCGACGCGATCGGGCGAATGTCCTGCAATCCCGCCATCGGAGGACTGGCCAAAGGCCACCTCGTCAAGGAAATCGACGCCCTCGGTGGCCTCATGGCCGAAGCCACGGATGCCTCCGGGATCCAGTTCAAAGTCCTGAACAGGTCCAAGGGCCCCGCGGTGCAGGGACCGCGGGCACAATGCGATCGCGATCTGTACGCTGCCGCGGTTCAGACACTCCTGCGAAAGGAGCCGAATCTGGCTATCCTCGAAGCGTCGGTGGCTTCGATCGACAAGGCGGGGGGTCGAGTCGTTTCCGTGACTCTCGCTGACGGCCGGCGCCTGCGTACCAGGGCCGTAATCGTCACTACAGGCACGTTTCTTCGTGCCCTGATGCACTCGGGCGAGTCCAGAACCGTCGGAGGCCGCTTCGGCGAGCCATCCTCGGACACTCTCTCCGAGTCGCTCCGGAGCTTCGGACTACGCCTGGGGCGGCTCAAGACCGGAACTCCTCCCCGGATTCTTCGCGATTCGGTTGATTACGAAAAGCTCACCCCCCAGCCTGGTGACGACGAACCACGGCCGTTCTCAATTCTGACCGACGGCCTCGCTCTGCCCCAGCTTCTGTGCTGGCTCACCTATACCAATGAAACCAGTCACGAGCTCATCCGAAAGAACCTGCATCGAGCGCCCATGTACACCGGCCAGATCGCCGCGACCGGACCTCGGTACTGCCCATCGATCGAGGACAAGGTCGTACGATTCTCGGAGAAGGATCGCCACCAGATTTTCGTCGAACCTGAAGGTATCGATAACCCGTGGCTCTACCTCAACGGCATCTCAACCTCCCTGCCGGCGGATGTTCAGGATGATCTGATCCACTCCGTGCCGGGACTCGAGCGAGCCGCGGTGGCGCGCTACGGGTATGCAGTCGAATACGATTTCGTCAACCCGGAGCAGCTCGACGCCACCCTCCAGGTCCGTGGGCTGGAGGGACTTTACCTCGCCGGCCAGATCAACGGAACTTCGGGTTACGAGGAAGCGGCGGCTCAGGGTCTCGTAGCGGGGATCAACGCCCTGCAGCAGCTGGGAGGCCGAGACCCATTCATTCTGCGAAGGGATCAGGCATATATCGGGGTCATGGTGGACGATCTCATCACCATGGGTACAGAGGAGCCTTACCGCATGTTCACCTCGCGTGCGGAGTATCGGCTCCTTCTGGGCTGCCACTCCGTCTACGAGCGGCTGTCACCAGTGGCGGAGAAGCTGGGGATTCTGGATAGCGAGCGAATCAGGCGGGTAGACGATCGAATGGATCGGATGTCGCAGGTTCGCCGCTCTATTCGCGCCGCCGCGCTGGTGCCGGATCGGGCCACCACTTCCTGGCTGGAGGAGTCAAACATTTCGCTGTCGGCGCCGACCTCGATCGCCGGACTGCTGCAACGCCAGGATATCGGGTTCCACGAGCTCCTGGAGGCGTGCGAGCGGCGGGGAAGCTTCCCGGAGATGGTGAGCACGGTGAGGCAGTTGCGGGAAGAAGAGCTCGAGGCCATCGTCACGGAAGCTCGTTATGCCGGATACATCGAGAAGCAGGCGCGGGAGGCCGAGAAGTGCCGCCATGACGAGGATTTGCGCATTCCGGCCGGCTTCTCCTACGAGCGGCCCGGTCTGTCGCGCGAACTCTCGGACAAGCTGACCCTCGTGCAGCCGGTATCCATCGGTCAGGCCAGCAGAATTCGTGGTATGACTCCTGCCGCGATTTCGATCCTGCGCATGCATGTTCGCGCTCGGAACCGTTCCAGCCATGGATCCCACAACGGCGTTGCAGACGTATTCCAGCCTCCTGCTGAACTGGAGCGCCAGAGTTAACCTTCTGGGCCCTGAAGCGCGAGCCCATCTGGAGGAACATATTGCCGAGGCGCTCGAGGCGGGCGGGATTCTGGGAGTCCGAGGTGAGGTTCTCGATTTCGGGAGCGGTGGGGGCCTTCCGGCGATCCCTCTGGCCATTCAGGCCGGGAATGCGGCCCGATTTCATCTCGTGGAGGCGCACGCCAAGAAGTGGTCGTTTCTGAAGTACGTCGTCCGTGAATGTGAATTGAACTGCATCGTCCACGGTGATAGATTGCAGCGCGTCCTCCCGACCCTCACCCCCGGAATTCGATTGAATCTTGTTACGTCGAGGGCGGTCGGTTACCCGGAGAAATGGGTTCCTCTGCTGAAGACACGGATGGCCGACGGCGGGCGCGTTGCTCTTTTTCAGTCGACGGATGAGTTTCCTGTCATCCAAGGGTTTGAGCCTGACGGGATGAATCGGCTCAGCCGCGGGGACCACAAATTTCTCGCAACTCTTCGCTGTTCCACGTGAAACAACTATGGGCCGGATCATCTCTCTCGCCAACCAGAAGGGCGGCGTCGGCAAGACGACGACCGCCATTAACCTCGCGGCGTCGCTGGCTGTCTGCGAGCGCACGGTGCTTCTCGTCGATCTCGACCCCCAGGCGAACGCCACATCGGGAATGGGAGCCGCGAAGAACGGCATACTCTCCATCTACGACGTTCTTATCGACGGCGCCAATATCCGCCATGCCATTTTAGAATCTGAGCTTCCTGGACTCAGATTATTGCCATCGTCGCCCGATCTTGTTGCTGCTGAGCTTGAACTGGCCCCCCGCGAACGGCGTGAATTCGCCCTAGCCGACGCTTTGAGGCTCATTCGCACCGATTTCGACTATATCCTCATCGATTCCCCCCCTTCCCTGGGACTCCTCACAGTCAACGGCCTCACCGCGGCCGATTCCGTGCTCATCCCGCTGCAATGCGAATACTTTGCGCTGGAAGGGGTATCCCAGCTCCTCCGGACTGTCGATCGCGTTCGCCAGTCCCTCAATCCCGATCTCGAAGTGGAGGGTGTGGTGTTGACTATGTACGACGACCGCATCAACCTCGCCAGGCAGGTCGCAGCAGAAATCCGCAACTACTTCGCCGACAAGGTCTACAACTCCGTCATTCCCAGGAACGTCCGCCTCGGGGAAGCACCTTCGTTCGGCAAGCCGATCATGCTCTACGACATCCGCTCCCGAGGCAGCGAAGCGTATCTTCTCCTGGCGCAGGAGTTCGTGCGGCGGGCCGAGGCAGCGGTACTGGAGCAGGCATGAGCTCGAAAAAAGTTCTTGGGCGCGGTCTTGGCGCGCTCATTCCCGGTGACGAAGAGAATCGCCGTTCGTCGGGCCTTCAGGAAATCCCGATCGAATCCATCCTTCCCAATCCGTACCAGCCACGCAAACAATTCGACGAAACTTCCATCGAGGAGCTGGCCGCGAGTGTCCGCGAGCACGGAATCGTTCAGCCACTGGTCGTTTCGCGGAGCGGCGATCGGTACGCACTCGTAGCGGGAGAGCGCAGGCTACGCGCCGCCCGAAAAGCGGGACTGCGCAAGGTACCAGTGATCGTCAAGGAGCTGGCAGGCGAAGGTCAGGCGCTGCAGATAGCTCTCATCGAGAACATCCAGCGCGAGGACCTGAACCCGATCGAAGAAGCCATGGCCTACCAGCAGCTTCATCAGGAGTTCCGCCTCACGCAAGATGAGATTTCGCGGCAGGTCGGCAAGCAGCGCTCCACGGTGGCCAACTTTCTGCGGCTGATGAAACTCCCCGAGCGCGTCAAGCAGCTCCTTGCGGGCGGCGAGATTTCCATGGGACATGCCCGGGCCCTGCTGGGCGCGGACGGACAGAAAAAGCAGGAGCAGCTGGCAGCCCGGGTCGTTCGAGGCAACCTGAATGTGAGACAGACCGAGTTGCTGGTCTCCGGTCCGCCAAAGACGAAGAAGGCCAGAAAACCAAAGGATGTTTTTACTCGCGACGCAGAGGAGAAGCTGACGCGGCATCTGCGTTCGCGTGTCGAGATCAGCAGGAAGAAACGGGGCGGCGTGATCGAGATCCGCTTCTCCGATGAAGACGACCTGATCCGGCTTTATGAGGAGCTGACGGGGCACGGGAGGAAACGATGAAGGGGAAAACCGCTGGCGAACTGAATGGCTTTCTGGATCGGGGATCGACGTACCGTGGCGAGCTGGAATTCGAAGACACAATGCGTATCGACGGGCGGTTCAACGGAAAGATCACGTCCAAGAACGAGCTGATCGTGGGAGAAACGGCCACAATCGAGGCGGACATTCACGTGGGCAAAGTGGCCATCAGCGGCACGGTCATGGGCAAGATCCGGGCTGACCAGCGGATCGAGATTCACCGCAGCGGCAAGGTCTTCTGCGATCTCGAGACGCCCACGCTCATCGTGGAGGAGGGAGCGATCTTCCAGGGCAACTGCACCATGCCCGAGCACAAGCCGGTCGCGGTTCCAGCCGCGGCCAGCGGTGCTCGCACGAACTCGTGATTCGACCGGATCCCTAGCGATGCGGATCATGACCGCCGAGCATTCTCGCGGCGAGCAGGATCGCTTCAGGAATGGTGAACTCGTCTTCAGTGCCGAGAACATCCTCACGCTCGAGGTCCCAGGCGGCGCGTTCCATCTCGTCCCGGGAGGCCTCGGTGAAATTGAGCTCGCAGATGTCTCCGATGAATCGGGAGCCCTCGCGCAGCGGCAGACCGAAGGTGCGGCAGACGAGGGGGCGCGATTCGTAAATGGTGCACGCTCCGGCCTCATCGAGTGCCGGACAGGGGACACTGTCTGTGCGGGCGAAGAATTGCTCCTTCTCCGCGGGCCCGAGCCCCGACAGGGGCTCCACGGCCAGCCGGCGGGCGTTTTCGAGCAAACGGTCGCGGTCGGGTCCGGGCAGGCGGCCGAAGGCCTCGACGATGAGCGACACGTCCGCGGCCGAAATCTCGAACAGACCATAGCAGCAGAGCGAGCAGCCCTTCCGGCAGAGCAGGTGCTCGGACTGCTCCGAGACGACGCGGTCGAAGTGCTCGTCGGCCTCTGTGAGGATGTCCTGGTAAGTTCGTGACATATACTGAGTTCAACCCTGTTGGAAGCGGCTTTATTTACCTCACTTCGGTTGATTCCCCCATGCTCCTTATGCTATACAGCGGCGGCTCCCGGAACGGCGCTCCACGTCCCGCGGGCGGGTACCCAACCGAGACTCTGGAGCCTCAACAATCGGAATTCATTTTCGGATCCGACCGCAGAAGCAGCCTCCGTTCGGCGGCACTTCGAAGTGCTGACCGTGCGAGCAGCGGGACCTTCATACTCGAGCCATGCAGATCAGACTGACGCCCGACTACTCACTACTCGTAGTGTTCGCCATTTTCCTGGTTAACTACTTCGTCGTGCGCAGATTTTTCATCGCGCCCATCAGCCGCGTCATGCATGAACGCGAGCGAGATGTGCGAAGCGCCGACGAAATCTACGAGAAGTCGCTGACGCGATTCAATGACGCCATGGCCGACATCGAACAGCGCATCCATGAGACGCGTAAGGAAGGCACCGGCATCCGCGAGGGACTGCGCAAAGAGGCGCTCGCTCATCGCGAGACGGTGATCGAGAGTACGCGGCGCCAGGCCGAGCAGATCGTCGGCGAGGCGCAGGCCCGGTTGAGCTCCGACGTTGCCGATGCCAAAGCCAGGATCGAGGTTGAAAGCGAATCTCTGGCTCGAGCCGCTGCCGAAAAGTTCCTTTCGACGAGGGCCGTGTCATGAGACGGATCATCATCCTTCTTCCGCTGCTGCTTCTCTTCGTCGTCAGTCGTCCGGCTGCAGCGCAGCAGTCTTCTCCGGATACGGGCGCCACGATCGCGCACGGCGCCGCGGAACAAACGCGGGAGACGATGGAGCCCTCGCACTCAAAGCACGGGAAAGCGGAGCGGGAAAGCTATTTCGGGATTCCGATCTGGATCTGGAAGATCGCCAACATGCTGCTCTTTCTCGGAGTTCTCGGGTATGTCCTGCGCAAGCCTCTGATGGCCACGTTCGATCAGCGAGGGGCGCAGATCCGGGCTGACCTGGCCGCGGCCGTGGAGCGGCGCGCACGTGCCGACAAATTTTCGGCCGACGTCGAGGCCCGGTTGAAAAATCTCGAGAATGAGGTCGCTGCCATTCTGGACCGTGCTCGCGAAGAGGGTGCGCGACAGCGGGACCAGTTGATCGCCGCAGCAGAAGAGGACGCGAAGAAAATTCTTTCCACCGCGCGCAACGAAATCGACGTGCGGCTGAAGATGGCTCGCAAGGAGCTTACGGAATACGCCGGTGGGCTGGCGGCCTCCAGGGCCCGGCAGATCGTCTCCGCCACCATCACCGATCAGGACCG
>JBDTRY010000220.1:0-6350 GCA_039931435.1 Acidobacteriota bacterium
AGGCGATCATGAGAAGGAGTTTTCCGTCCGGACTGACGGTGACGTACTGGACGTCCAGGTCGATCGGAAGCAGATCCAGGCGTTTGCGGATGTTTTCTGCGACGATCTCCACGGGCTTACTCTTTTCGGGCGCTACGGCAGGGGCTTTCGTCTCGCTCTTTTCCGGTGCGGACTTGTCAGCTGGTGGAAGACTCTTCAGCGTCTCCTCGTGGAAGAGATCGCGAAACTGCGTCTCACGAAAACTTGGCGTATGCGGCACGAGCCAGACACGAGCCACGGAGTCGGGCTCGGTTCGTTGGCCGGTGTCGAAGAAGAGTGCCGATCCGTCCGGTGACCAGGCAAGCGTATCGTTGGCGATGTTGCCGAGGAAGCTCACGGGCACTACGGTCGACGGTCCTCCGGCGACGTTGACCACGCTGGCGTTGCGGAAGAGCCGGGCGCCGTTGTTCATGAAGGCGATCCAGCGACTGTCGGGCGACCAGACGAAGGGCCGGGTCGATTCGAAGGGACGAGGGTCGTCGATGTCGGCAGTTGCCACGAGGCTATCGTTGTTCGAGGCCAGGTCGACTACTCGCAGCTCGTGACCATCGCGAACGAAAGCGATGGACTTTCCGTCGGGAGAGAACTGCGGTCGGAGGTCTGCCCCGTTCCCGTTTGTGATCTGCTTTTCCCTTCCACTGGTAAAATCGTAGAGATAGAGATGTGCGGCGTCGCCTCGGGATGAGCCGTAGACGAGTTTTCGGCTGTCAGGAGACCAGCGCACGTGATACTCGCGCTCCGGGGTCGAAGTAACCCGTGCTGCCTCGCCTCCGTCTTTGGCCGAACCGGCAAAGACCTCGCCGTGCACGATGATGGCAACTTTTTTTCCGTCCGGGGCCAAGGCCAATTCATCGAAATCCCGCGAGTATTTTCGGTAGGCCTCCTCCGGTGTGGCCGGTGCTCCCAGAAGGGTGATGGGAACTGTGCGGGCCGTACCGCTTGTGGTGTCCAGAATGCCGATGCCGAAATCACGCTCGAAAACGATGCGGCGACCGTCTGCAGAGATCGAAGGCCAGAGCAACCGTCCGCTCTTGAAGTGCGTGATCTGCGAACTCTTTCCATCGAGCGTCGTCGTCCGGATGTTCTCGGAACCATCGCCATCCGACATGTAGAAGAGCTGCGATCCGTCAGCGCTCCACATCGGCCAGAGTTCCTTGGCTCCTCCGGCAGTGAGTTTCCGGTATTTCGGAGTGCCGTTCATGGTCAGCAGCCAGATCTCGGACTCGTCGATGTGGCTGTGACCGTGCCGCCACCATTGGGAGGATCCGATCCCGTGTCCGGAGAAGGCCAGCGTGGACCCGTCCGGAGAGGGTGCGGAGAAGTATTCGTTGACATAACGGTCGGCGCTGACAGCCATGGGCGTGCCGCCACCGGCGCTGACGCGGTAGATGTCGTTCATGCCGGAGATGTCGGCTGTATTCGAGCTGAAGTAGAGCCACTTTCCGTCGGCCGACCAGTTGTCGAGCTGGTTGAAGCCATCGTCCCATGTGACCCGCGCCAGCTGGCCCGTGGTCAGGCTCATCACGTAAATGTCGCCGTTGCCCGTGCGCGTGGACACGAAGGCCAGAGACTTTCCGTCGGGCGAGTAGAGCGGTCGCGATTCGGTGGCCGGATGGGAAACGAGCAGGCGGGCCTGTCCGCCGGATGCCGCCACGGTCCATATGTCGCCGCCGGAGACGAATGCGATCTGCGAGCCGTCCGGGGAAAGAGCCGGATCGTACATGGACGGCTGCGGTGGGAGGGGAGCGGCTGGGAAGGCACTGACGGCGATGGCAACGGCGAGAAAAAATGTGACAAAGCGAGCCTGCATGCAGATCCTCCGAAGGCCTCGAAGTATATCGCGCGGGCTGCGCGAGCGAAGGCGAGCGTGTCATCCCAATGGCGAAGCGAAGAGGGATGTCCGGCTCGTATGCGACCCCTGCCGGGGTCGGATCCGGGCAACGGTTAGTGACCGGTGGTGGCGCGCCTGCGGCGCTTAGCACCGGCTAATCTACGGCACGCCTCCGGCGTGCACTGGAGACCCTGCTGGTATGCGGGAGACGCCTCGGCGGTCATGGGCCGCCAAAGCATGTTGAAATTACCGAATGCACCCCGAAGGGGTGCTGGAAATTAGCCGGTGGTAAGCGCCGACAGGCGCGCCACCACCGGACCGAGACCCCCGGACAAAATTAAGTCGCACCCCGGAGGGGTGCTGGCGATTCGACGATGCCCTCGATTTCGGGACACGACGAAACACGAATGACAACCACAGGCTTGACTCCCTGGCCCTCGCCCCCGATGCTGGAACGGTGAAAAAACTGCTGGCCTGTGCTGTTGCCGCGACCCTTCTTCCTGTGATGCTTTCGGCACGCGCACCAAAAAAAACGGCACAGTGGCTCGCTGGCCAGCCGCTTCCGGCAGCGGTCACGGACAACGCCGTCGCGGCAACCGATCTCGGTGGTGCTCCTCGGATCTTTTCCATGCTGGGCATGGACGAATCGAAAACGCCCGATGGTATTTCGCAGGATGCCTTCTCCCTCGACACCGCCGCCGGAACCTGGCAACGGCTGAAGCGAGTGCCCGGAGCGCAGGGACGTCTGGCCTCGACGGCGCAGGCGGTGGGCTGGAGAGTCTTTCTACTCGGCGGATACACCGTGTCAGCCGACGGCAAAGAGACATCTCTCTCGAACGTGGATGTACTCGACGTCCTATCCGGCTCGTGGGGATCGGCGGCTCCCATTCCCATTCCAGCTGACGACGCTGTGTCTGGCGTGATGAAGCAATACGTCTATCTGATCAGCGGCTGGTCGCAGATCGACAACGTGAACAACGTCCAGGCTTACGACACGGAGCGCAACGTGTGGGTCCAGGCTACGCCCGTCATCGGCCCGCCCGTCTTCGGTCACGCCGGCGCGATCATCGCTAACACCATCGTCTACTGCGATGGAGTGAAGGTCGATCCGTCGCAGAAGCCGCGGTTTGTCATGTCCAACGAATGCTACCGCGGCGAAATCTCGTCGACTGCCCCGGCACTGATCAGGTGGAAGAAGATCGCCCCGCACCCCGGCCCCCCGCGATACCGGATGGCCGCCGGCGTGTATCCGCCCCGCGGCTTGATCGTCTTCGCCGGTGGCACAACGAATCCCTACAACTACAACGGCGTGGGTTACAACGGCGAGCCGTCCGAACCTGAGAGCGGAGTCTTCGCCTACGACGTGGCTCGGAACCGCTGGATCACGCTTCCCCCGCTTGCGGAGGCGAGCATGGATCACCGCGGACTGGTCTTCGCCGCTGGGGGCATGTACCTCATCGGCGGAATGAGGTCAGGTCAGAAGGTGGTTCCGAATGTCATGCGGCTCGAGATTCCCTGATCGTGTGATGACCCCGGGGCCAGGAACGATGAACGACACTCGGTCCTGCTTCCTCCGCGGAACCCCATGAGAGACAAAGCACTCATCTCGCTGGCATTCGTTACAGTCTTCCTTGTCAGTATCTGCGCGACCGTCTCAGCGCAGGATTCTTCACTTCCGGAGCCGAAGTTCCGCACCACACTTCAGGTGACGGCCATCGAGATCACCGTGAAAGTGACGGACGATTCCGGCAGGACCCCTCACGACCTGAAGCCGGCGGATTTCACCGTGCTGGAAGATGGAAAGGCGCGTCCGGTCATTGGCGTCGAGCAACTTTCGGCAGGAACTCTGCCGGCGATTTCAAGAGCCGTTCCGGAAACGGCGCCCGTGGCGAAAACTGCCGTCCCCTGGGAGATCGTCATCTTCTTCGATCAGACGCTCTCGTCCATGCGCTCGATCCGGGAATCAGCGAGGAGTCTTCACCAGCAGACATCGCAACTGGTCGCATCCGGAACGGTGGAGATCGTCTCCTCTGATCCGGCTCCGAAGACGATTCTGGCGCCTACGCGGGATGCCGCGCGCGTCCAGGCGGTCCTCAGTCAGCTCGAGGAGCATCCCGGTGGCCGGGGCGAGCTAGAGCAGCTGCGTCGCAACTACCTGACGGAGATCGATCAGGATGCCGTCGACCAATCCATACGACCCGGGGCCCCGGACCACAGGGAACTCGATCTTAGACACGAGATGGTCGTTCGCCGGGCGGTCGCGGAGGAATACCGGCTGATCACCAGACAGCGCGACAAGCTGACGCGGTGGATCGCCGATCGTCCGAAGGGCGAACAGCCACGGCTGCTCCTGTTCGTCGGAGATGGCGTCGATCTCGATCCGCGTGAGTTCTATCTCACGGGATTCCATGCAGATTCCTCGGTTTCGGAAATGCGCTCCGAGCTGCAGTCCTCCGATTCTTCGAAGGAGACGAGTAGGCTCGCACAACTCCTGGCAGCCAACGGCTGGACGTCCATGACGCTCTCTCCCGGTTACCTGTCCGCCGCCATGACCGAGGCCTCGATCGATGGAACTGCCAGGGCGGAGCAGTTTATGCAGGGCGCTTCCTCCGCGAACTCGGATCCGGTCACTCTTTTCTCCCATCCTCTCGATGCCATGCGCATGTACGCCGAGGCAACCGGGGGAACGGTGCTCACGGATCCGAAAAAGCTTGCCGGCTTCTCGGAAGAACTGGGCAAACGTGTGCGCATTACCTATCAGGTCGATCAAAGCTCCTCCGGGGATCTGCGCAAAGTGCAGGTGAAGTCCAATCGCCCCGGTCTGCACGTCCTCGCCCCGCAGTGGAGTGGGCGGACCGCCTCGGAGGATGTGGCTACGGCTCGGGCTCGATCGCTGATCGCTGGAGATGCCGCCATCGGCGATCTGCCCGTGCGGTGCCAGGTGCTGCCGGACGAGGCGAAGGGGCGGGAAAAGAAAAAGTCGGCGACTGTTCGCGCCATCGTGGATTTTTCTCCCCTGGCCACTCTGCGCGACGAGCTTCGTCAAGCGACGGTCCGTGTCTCCGTCGCTGTCGACATTCCTTCGGCATTGCCCTCGGTGACGCACCAGCTTTCTAAGAATGTGGATCTCTCCAGCCAGTCCACCTTTGTCTATGAAGCTCCTGTGAATTACAACGAAAGTTCGCGAACTGCATCGATCGTTGTGGAAGAGCTGGCCACCGGTGCCTGGGGCGGTTGCACGACGTCGCTGGACGGAGAGGGCGGCGCCCTGCCGGGAGTCTCTCTGGCCGCGGGCACATCCAGCAGCGCAGAGGCCGGGCCCGTTGTCAGCGCGCGCGACAGCGCCTGGGCTACGGCCTTCGCCCGGGCGCGCGCCGAAGGGAAACTCGTTTTCGTGACCTACCCGCTCGATCCCGGGCGGACACCTTCCGACGTTCTGGAGATGCGCACAAAGACGCTGGCGGACGACGCTGTCAAACGGCGTCTGAGCATGTTCGTCTACCTCGATGATCCCGGCCGCGCCTGGAACGTGGGATCCAAAACGGTCACGTTTGCAGTCTTCGATCCCATGCAGACTCCGATCGCCACGTGGAAGGACATGGTCAATTCCGAGGGATTGGTGTCACGGTTGGACGCCATTCTGCGGGGCGCCGGGGAATTCATGAACGCCGCGAATCTGCTCGCGGCGGGTCAGAGGGCCGAAGCGGATCTGGCCAGGGGGATTGCCTACAATCACAGTGGCCGCCCCGCCGAAGCGGGAGTGGTGCTCTCGCAGGGGCGCAGCCTGGCCGCGGAGGAACAGAAGACGGCACTGGCGCAGCGCATCGACATTCAACTGGCGTGGTCCTGGGCACTGCAGCATGACTCATCGAAGGCCATGGCAATTCTCGAGGATGTCAGCCGCGCGCCGGCTACGCCCGAGATCGGCGCGGCGGCATCGTTTGCCATCGGCAGTCTCCGATTTCAGGTCAAGGATATGAAGGCGGCGCGCGACGCCTTCCGCATCGCAGCCACGCTTGCTCCGGCGGATTCGGATCTTCACCGGATGGCAGTGGAAGGATATCGGAACGCCGGTGGAAGGGACGATCTGCCCGGAGCAGTGCACATCGACGACGAAGCCATTGCCATCCTCCCTCCCTCCCGCGCCGTTCTCAGTGGCCGTACAACGTTTCGTACCATCGTCAACAACCCGGACGTGAAGCGGGTCGAATTTCTGCTTGACGGAACGAAGGTCGCGGACCGGCAGGAGCCACCGTTCGAGGCCCGGATCGATCTTGGCGGGACGCCGCGCCTTCGATCTCTCGAGGTTGTGGCTTATGGAGCAGACGGCGCGAGAATCGGAGCGGCCCAGATCGGTGTCAATGCACGGCCCGACAATTTCTCCGTTCATATCCTCAGTCCGCAGTCTGCGACGGCAAAAGGTGCCGTGACCTTCGAGGCCAGTGCCACACCTCCATC
Source organism: Acidobacteriota bacterium (assembly GCA_039931435.1). GTDB lineage: Bacteria > Acidobacteriota > Thermoanaerobaculia > Gp7-AA8 > Gp7-AA8 > JBDTRY01. The sequence goes on from JBDTRY010000220.1 coordinate 6,329, forward strand.
GGGCCATCACATCGTGCGCATG
>JBDTRY010000221.1:0-6340 GCA_039931435.1 Acidobacteriota bacterium
CTTCAGTACATTCTTGGCGAGCGTCGCGAACCGGTGAATATGCACGCCAAGACCACTCAAGCCCTGTACTTTTCGCTGGCCTTTCTGGCCATTCTGATCGTTGTGGTCGTGGTCTCCGTGATCACCTGATCGACGATTGGTCTGCCGTAATCTCGGACGTTGTCTGAAACGACGTCGTGGTCCGAAGGTTCAAACGATCGCGGCTCGAACGTTGTGCGTCGCTGCGACGATCTCCGTAGCGGTCCACCGTGCTCTTTCCAGGCGTGGCGCGGCTCCAGTCAGCTCTTCCGCGGTGCAGACCTTCTCCCTTCTCAGTACGCAATTCGGCAACATACGCTCACGGGTCTGGCCTCCTCCCGGCGGATCGAGCTGCCGCAGAAGCCAATGGGCACCCGCACCATTTCCCGCGCCAGTACAATAGATCCCCATGCCCGCACCCCGCCCGCAGGAAATCTTCGACGAGCTTCGCCGCACCGTTCTCGGCCAGGAAGAAGCTTTACGAGAGATCGCCGTGGCCCTGGTCAAGCACCTCGTCGGTCACCCGGCGGGCAACATTCTCCTTGTGGGCAATTCCGGGTCGGGAAAGACAACGCTGATGAAAGCCATCGAAGCCCTTCTGGGCAGTGATGAGGATCTGGCTTCCTGGTCGAACGTCATTCGCATCAACGCCAGTGTCCTCGCCGAAGATCGCCAGGGTTATGGCCGGGCCGTTCTTTCCCGGTTGTACGGCAACGCTCTGAAGAAACTCGGCCCAGACAGGATGCAGGATGCCTTGCGAATGGTCGAACGGGGGATCGTCTTCATCGACGAGATCGACAAGGTCCGGGCGCAGGTTGGAGCCGTCCCCAGTGTTCGGGGAATCGTTGCCCAGGAAGCTCTGCTGACGCTGATGGAAAACGAGAACGTCGAGTTCGAAGTGGACCTTCCGCTTCCGGCCACGGTCTCGATCAATTCCTCCGGCATTCTGTTCGTGGCCGCTGGAGCGTTCGAAGACCTGTACGACACCGTGCTGCGCCGGGCCATCATCGGAAGCGACGGGCATCCCCTGCGCCCTGTAGTCGTGGTCTCGCAGGGAGGTGAAGTGCGGGAGGAGCTGCCCTTCCACCTTCGCGATCACCTGAAGTACGAGGATCTTTTCCAGTACGGCATGCTTCCCCAGTTCGTATCCCGGTTCGAGTCGCTGGTGGTCATGAACGATCTGGGGCAATCCGATCTGGCGCGAATTTTTATCGAGCCGGAGCGTTCAATATTCCGGGTCTCGCGGGAGTATTTCGCGGGATTCGGAATCGATCTGCAGATTACCCGGGCGGCCGTCCTATCCATTGCCTGGGCCGCCGCAAAGCAGAAGCGGCTTGGCGCCCGAGCGCTGAAAGATGTTTACCGGCGCGTCATCCGCCAGCTGGAGTTCGATCCCGGTCCGCAGAAGGGCGCGGAGGAATCGACAGTAATCACCGTCGACGAAGCGATGATCCAGCGGACCCTCCCCGAATCCGAAGAACAAGGAAAACGATGAACCCCACACAGAACAAGTCGTTCATGGCAAAGCTCAAACGCGGGCTTTTCATGACGCATACGGAAATCATCGAGAAAATGAAGGAGGCGGTGACGCCGGGCCTTCCTGTGGATCAGTCGGTCATCGATGGACTGGAGGAGGGACTGCTCGGCGCGGACGTCGGCGCGGAGCTCTCCACGACAATCATCGCGCGCCTGCAGGCACGCGTGCGCCGTGATGACATCCGCACGGTGGAGCAACTCACCGCCGCGTTACGTGAGGAAACCCGCGAACTCATCCCCCAACGGGAGGTCGCTGCCGTCGACCTCGACAGCGCAAAGCCATTCGTCATTCTGGTGGTGGGCGTGAACGGCACCGGCAAGACGACCACGATCGCCAAGCTCGCTCAGCGATGGAAGAATGAGGGCCGCTCGGTGATCGTCGGTGCCGCGGATACGTTCCGGGCCGCGGCCATCGAACAGTTGCAGATGTGGACCGATCGCGTTGGTGTACCCCTGGTCAAGCATCGCGCCGGGTCCGACCCCGCAGCCGTTGCTCACGATACGGTCAGTGCCGCGAAATCGCGGCGAGCGGATGTGGTGCTCATCGACACCGCCGGACGGCTGCATAACAAATCGCATCTGATGCTGGAGCTCTCCAAGATCCGCCGGGTCATCGACAAGGAGCTGCCGGGCTCACCGCACGAGACGCTGCTCGTTCTCGACGGCACCACAGGCCAGAACGGAGTGAGTCAGGCCGAAGCATTTCTGGAAGCCGTGAAGGTGACCGGCATCGTCATCACGAAACTCGACGGCACGGCAAAAGGTGGCGTAATTCTCTCGATCATGCGCCAGTTCGCAATCCCGGTGAAGTTCGTGGGCGTCGGCGAAAGTGCTGACGACCTCATCCCGTTCGATCCGAACGACTATCTGCAGACGCTGTTCGAGTCCGAGTAGTCTGAACATTTCGGGGGTGAACATCTCGAGGTCCGGACAATCGGATGCGGCCTGACGCGGAGCCGTGGGCGGGCCAGGCCACAGCGCCCACACTACTTTTTCCCGGGCAGGTACTCCGCCGGATCGAGCTCTTTGTTCACGGCCGGTGGTCCATCGCCATTCTCACCGTGGTACACGCGCAGGGCAGACTTGCGATCGAGGTGCGAGTAGACCGTTCCTTCCGGGTAGACGATCATATTCGGGCCATAGTCGCAGAGGTCGAGGCAGGAAACGGAACAGACGCGGACCGTCGACTTCCGGCCCAGCGACTTGTTCAGATCCTTCAGCTCGGAGCGGATCTCTTCTCCGCGCTCCTTGCCGCGATCCTCGTTGTTGCACCTCGATCCCGTGCAGACCAGGAAATGCTTTTCGTAGGGGTATCTCAAGTCAGCTTACCGTACGCACCGGAACAAGGGACTGCCTCGGTTGATTCGCGCGGGCGGTATGCGGCCCCGGGTGGCCCGAGGTGACTGCAGGACCGTCACTCCACCAGCTGAATGTCGATGTTGCCGACGGTGACCATCACAGAAAGGTCTGACCGTCCGCTGGCGTTGAGGAAACGCGTTTTTCCGGCAAAGAGCCCCTCGCGCTCGATGATCTGCGTTCCCAGATTCGTGGTCACGTCACCCGCGGTGGCCCGTGCTTCCAGTTCGTGCACCTCTCGCCTGGGGACGACAACGTTAACGTCGCCGCTGCGCATCTCCACGTTGATGTCTCCGAACGTACCGGTGAGGTCGACCTGCCCAGCCAGTTGACGCACTTCCACGTGCATCCCTTTCGGCAGACGAACGTGAACTGTGAACCTGGTCTGTGATCCCTGAGAGCTGCGTCCCTGAGCGCCATCTCCGAAGGAACGTTTGACGAACGCGCGCGTTCCTTCCACGGTGATGGCGGCCCCGGAGCTGTTCACGATCTGCTGAGCACGAGCCTGTTCGCTCGCTTCTTCCCAGGCGCGGGTAGCCGTTCCGAACACCTCGATCTGATCTCCGATTGTGTTCTGCACATCCAGCTCGGCTGCGGGGATGTTGATCTGCACCCGAAGAATCCCTTTTGAGGGGCGGACTGCGCGAAAATCGTGAGTGACGTTCTGGGCAGCGAAGGCCGCGGGGGCAAGGGCCAGCAGAACAAGGAAGCGGACGTAGCGCATCGTGGTCATCATGAACCTCCGGTGATCGAGAGTTGCTTGATTCGATCAACAGCCGCTGAGCTGCAGGCATTCTCAGCTTCATGGATCCGAGCATGGAACCAAACGAAAAAGAGGGGCCACCATGGCCCCTCTGTACGACTCCCCAATTACAAGAACTGGATCTCGGTTACTTCTTTTTCGATTTGCCTTTGCTGGAGGATGACTTCTTGGACGAGGATTTAGCTGCTTTCTTCGTAGCCATTGAGCTCACCACCTTTCATGCCGTACGGGACCTCACGGTCGCGCCTCCTTGGCAAGAACGCCGGAGTTCAATCCGACGCAATTTAAATTCGATCTGAAATGAACATGCATGAATATCTTGAATGAATATGCGAGCGATGCACGATATTGTCAAGTGTTTTTTCGTCACCTAATTGCGACCTCAATTTTTCGTTGCGCGCAGTTCGGCTGAAGTCGAGGCGAAGGAACGAAGGTGAAGGGGACGTCAGTGACGGTCGCTGATCGATGAGCGATAGACCGCAAGCGTTTTTTCAGCGCAGGTTTTCCACGTGAAGGATTTCGCTCGTTCACGTCCGCGATCGATCATGACTTCGCGTCTGGAACGGTCCCGCAGCACTGCGATGATCGTCGTGGCAATGGACTGAGGTGAGCGCGCATCGAATACGGCCACGGCCTCTCCACCGACTTCCACGAGCGCGGCGATCTTCGAAACCGCGCAGGGTACTCCCGAAGCCATCGCTTCCAGTACGGGAAGTCCGAACCCTTCTTCCAGACTGGGCTGAACGAGCATCAGCGCTCCGCGGTAAAGAGCGTGAAGTTCCTCATCAGAAACAAATCCCGTACAGGTCACCGCGGCTTGATCCCGGGCCGGGCGTGGCTGGGATCCGGCCACGACCAGCTGGATTTCGGGATGGGTGAAACGCACGATGGCGAAGGCCTGCAGAAGCCCTTGAAGATTCTTGTGAGGCTTGTCGTTTCCGACGAACAGAAGGTACGGGCCCTCTCGCAGATCGAGCCGGGCCAGGATGGAAGCATCGTCGTTGGAGACATTCGAGGTGAACCGGGGATTCACTCCGTTCGGCGTGACCACCGTTTTACCGGCCGCTTCCGGGAAACGGTCCACGAGCTGGTCCTTCACGGCGGCGGAGACGGTGAGCACCGCCCGGCTGGAGCCGACGGCGCGGGCCATCATCCATCGGGCGTAGGGTCGTTCCATCACATTCCGGCGAGGTTGATTGAGATGGATGAGATCGTGGATGGTGACGATGGCCGGCGTCTCGGTGAAGGGAAGGACATAGTGAGGAGCGTGGAAAAGATCGAGAGCATTGCGCCGGATCTGCCGGCCCAGGGCGAACAACTCCCGCACGCTGTAGTTCGGCGAGGCCTCATCGACAAACTCGAATCTCTCGCCTTGCGGAAGAAGTTCCCGGTCCGCGTTTTTGCAGAAGAGAACGTACCGTTCCGCTCCTGCGAGATCGGCGAGTGAATGTGTCAGCCCGCGAATGTAGGTGCCGATCCCGAAGTCTGCCGCTTTCCGGCAGTCGATTCCGATGCGCACCGAGTGAGTGTGGATGTTCGCCCCGCCTTCTGCAAACAAACGATTCAGTCTTTCCTGATGCCCCCGAGCCTGGCGGCATCGAGGATCAACTCCTTCATCAGCGCTGCACTGCTGGTCCATGAGAATTGTGCTGCCCGGGCCCGTCCCCGTTCGATGAGGCTCTCGCGCAGCCCGGCATCCTGGAGAATGTTCAGGATAGCCGCCCGCAGTCCGGAGACGTCGCCGGGACTGACAGTGAGCGCCGCATCGCCCACCACTTCGGGGATGGCTCCTCCGCGACTGGCTACGACCGGCGCACCGCAGGCCATGGCTTCGAGCGGAGGCAGTCCGAAACCCTCGTAGTGCGACGGGTAGATGAACACCGCCGCGTGCCGGTAGAGCGCCCGCAACGTCGGACGGTCGACGAATCCAGTCATCATCAGCTCCCGGCGCTCGACCCACGCTTCGGCGCGCGAGCGTGTCGCCGAGTTTTTCCAGCCGGGATCACCGGCCAGAACCAGTCGCGGCTTCTCAGTGAGCGGAAGGCTTTCCCACGCTTGAAGCAGATCGTCCACTCCCTTGCGTGGTTCGAGCGTTCCCACGTAGAGGATGTAACTCTGCGAGCTGAGGCCGGAGGGAAGCAACGCTCTGTCCTCTTCCAGCTCCGCGGCCGAGAAATAGTCACTGACCCCATTCGGAACGATTTCGATCCTCCCATGCGGGATCCCGAATCCGCGCGCCAGCTCGCCGGCGGTTGTTCTGGAGACGGCGGCGATTCTCGTGGCCTGCTCCAGGCTGCGGGTGATGAAGGTGTTGAACGAGAAAACCGTTTTCAGGCGGTGATGCCCGGGAATGGTGATCGAGGTGAGGTCGTGAATGGTGATGACGGACGGTTTGCGCAGGGTCCAGGGCAGCGTTCCGTGCGGGCCCCAGAGCACGTCAGCCTCTTCCCTCACAGCAATGGCACCGAGCCTCATCTGCTGCCAGGCCACACCGAAGGGAAAGCGGTCGACGACGAATGAGGCGTTCTCGATTCCGGTCCGGTCGTGGATCACTGCCTGAGAGGCGATGATCGGGGGAGGGTCGAGGTCGAGACGGGCGATGATCTCCGCCGCGTGCGTGCCGATGCCCGTGCGATTTCCGACGAGAGGGCGCCCATCGACGATCAG
>JBDTRY010000222.1:0-6335 GCA_039931435.1 Acidobacteriota bacterium
CTCGACGCTCAGGATGACAGCCGGCCATAGTGTTTCTTCACCCTGGTTCAGCGCCAGCGCTGTGCTCCCGCGTGTAACGACGGCCGCGGTGCACGAATCGGAGATCCATCCTCGCTTCGCTCGTTCGGGATGACATGAACGTTTACCCGTAAGGGCCTTATCAGAAGTCAACGTCGCATGCGGTGCAGCATCGGGCCGTGTATTCTCACTCTCGATGATCTCGTTTTCAGACGAGGAAACACATCTCCTGCTGAACCCTCGGATGCCTGCCGAGGATCGCCGGCTTCTGGAGACGGTGATCGCGGGAGTGCCTGCGCTGCATTCCCATGTCTGGATTGCAACGTCCGGATCCACCGGGATGTTGAAGCTTGTGGCGTTGTCAATGGAGGCAATTCTGGCCTCCGCCGCCGCGGTCAATCTGCATCTCGCCGCTCAGTCCGAGGATCGCTGGTGCCTGACCTTGCCGGCCTTTCACGTAGGTGGACTCGGAATCCATGCCCGTGCCTGGCTCGGTGGTAACGATGTCGTTGAGCTCGAGGAATGGAATGCTCCCGTATTTGCGCGTCTCTGTGATCGAGAGAAGCTGAGTCTAAGTGCCCTCGTTCCCGCTCACGTCAGCGATCTTGTCCGTGGAGGAATCCGTGCGCCGGGTTGCGTTCGGGGAATCGTGGTGGGGGGCGGCGCCCTGGACGAAGCGCAGTACGCCCAGGCCCGACGGCTGGGCTGGAACCTGCTTCCCAGTTACGGAATGACCGAGTGCGCCTCACAGGCAGCAACGGCAACGCTGTCGTCTTTACGCGAATCTGCGTATCCGGAGTTGCGGCTGCTGGCGCATCTCGACGCACGCGCAGAACCGGACGGAAGAATCGCCTTGAAGGGACCGTCACTACTGAGCGGCTATGCCTGGTGGGAGAACGGTCGGGCTGTTTTCCTCGATCCCAGAGTCGACGGTTGGTTTACGTCTGAGGATATCGGAGAGGTCTTGGCCGGAGACGAGGGCAAGACTCTGACGGTGAGAGGGCGACGAGGGGAGATGATCAAGGTTGGCGGCGAACTGGTCAGTCTGGCCCGTCTCGATGCCATTCTCACCTCGATTCTTCGGGAGTATCCGAACTCCGATGCTGCCATCGTTGCCGTTCCCGATACGCGGCTCGGAGCTGTGATCCACGCCGCCGTTTGCGGCTTGGCGAGTGATGAAATCGTGGCCCGATACAACGACCGAGTTCTCCCGTTCGAGAGGGCTCGGACCGTCCATCGTGTGAACCGGATCCCCCGCACGGAACTGGAGAAGTTGCAGCGGTCCGAATTATTGCGGATGGTCGGAGGGTCTTCGGAAGAATGAGTTCTTGAATAGTCAGGAACTGACAAATTTCGGGATTCATGGCGTGACACGCGAGTACATTCGAGAGATGCGCTCTGCCGGGTTCGACCGGCTTTCACCGCAGCAGCTGATCAACATGCGCATCTTCAACGTCAACTCTGAGAATTTGCGTCCGCGATGAAGGCTGGCGGCCTGGGCAATCCTGATAGCGACCAACTCATGCAGCTCCGGATTTTTCAGGTCAAGCCACAATACGCCGCCGAGTACAAGCAGCGTGAAGGCTCCGTCGATTACGACGCCCTGATCCAGAGCCGCATCTTCGAATCCGGTCGTCGGGGGCGCCGGCGGTAGTGGCCATCAGGAACGTTTGACTGGCGATCTGCTCGGGAAAGCGGGCGGCAGGCACCGGGAGAACAACGGCAGGAAGCCGAACTAACTCCCGGTCAGCGCCTGGTCGCGGGCGTGAATCGGAAGTGCCCGGTGATCTTCCAGTCGAACAAGACAGCTTCGCGTTGCGGTCCATTGCCGATGTTGTGGACCAGCAGGGGCTGGGAATCCGCTGAGCGTCCAACAACGATTCCAATGTGGGGGACGCCCCTTCCCAGATCCCAGGTGACGAGATCACCTGGTAGATAGTCTGACGGGTTTCTAGTTGGGGCGATAGCCAGCCCGTGACGGCGGAAGAACGCGGCCAGATTCGGTACGCGCCGGTGATCGATGTTGGAATCTGGCCGTTTCAGTCCCCACACCCGAGGATAAGCATCGAAGTTGCGGCTGATATCTTCGTGGACTTCCTTCTGAAGATCCACGCCTGCGGCTCGAAAGGCGCGAATGATCACGTCCGTGCACACGCCCGTGCTCGCCGGTACGTCTCCATTGGGATAGGCGATTTTTACGTAACCGGGAACGTAGCGGACAGCGTGGCCGGTCTGCTCAACAGCCGCTGAAGTGAGCCGCGAGATGAACAGCGCGTTCGTGTCGGCGGTGCCATCGGCGGCGGCGCCGGTGCAGAAAACGAGCACGGCCATTGTCGTGAGCAGGCGGACGCGGGTCATGCGAGGATGATAGCGCAGGGATCCACCACCGTATGCCGCGCAGCCGGGCGCGGAAGACTTTTGGAGTTCCGTAGCACGGCCCCGAAACTTCAGCGCTGTGCCCGCGTAAGAATTCAAACCGCTTCGTGATTGGAGAGAGGATGACGTTGCAGCTGGACATTCGCAATCTTTCTAAAACGTATTCGAACGGCACGCAAGCTCTGCGCGACGTGACGCTTTCGATCGGCACCGGCATGTTCGGACTGCTCGGGCCGAACGGTGCCGGGAAGTCCACCCTCATGCGCACCATCGCCACATTGCAGGAGGCCGACTCGGGTTCGATCACCTTCGACGGACTGGACGTCCTTCGCCAGAAAGATGCCGTGCGCAAGCTCCTCGGGTATCTTCCCCAGGAGTTCGGGGTCTATCCGAAGGTTTCCGCGGAGCTGATGCTCGACCACTTCGCAGTCCTGAAAGGGATCGACGACCGCCGCCAACGGAAAGAGGTGGTGGCAGCTCTGCTCGAGCAGACAAATCTGTATGAGGTTCGGAAGCAGAAGCTGGGAAGTTTTTCAGGGGGCATGAAGCAACGGTTCGGCATTGCCCAGGCTCTTCTCGGGAATCCGAAGCTGATCATCGTCGACGAGCCTACCGCCGGCCTCGATCCTGGGGAGAGAGTGCGTTTCCACAACCTCCTCAGCGAGATTGGAGAGAATGTTGTCGTCATTCTCTCCACGCACATCGTCGAAGACGTCAGCGATCTGTGCAGCAGCATGGCCATCATCTCGCACGGCCGATTGCTGCTTTCCGGAGATCCGCTGGAAACGATCAGCGCCCTTCGAGGCAGGATCTGGCGACGGACCATTCCCAGACAGGAGCTTGGCCAGTTCCAGAAGGAGATGGCGGTGATCTCCACGCGGCTGGTTTCCGGGCGGACGGTGATTCATGTGCTCTCCGACGAAATTCCCGCCGCAGGATTCGAACCGGTGATTCCTGACCTCGAAGACGTCTATTTCTCCACGCTGAGAAGCGAAGAGCAGGCAGCGTGACCATTCCGCGCCTGGAGCATCCACTGGCCGCCCGGGGCTGGCCTGCCGAACGCCGGAGATCTCTCAGCTCCGCTCCTTCAGCCCGACGGCGACGCGCATGCTGAGAGAAATCTTCAAGTTCGAGGTGCGGTACCAGCTTCGCCAGCCACTCTTCTTCATCTGCTTCGTCGTTTTCTTTCTGCTGACCTTCGGCGCCATCACTACGGACTCTGTACAGATCGGTGGTGCAATCGGTAACGTCAACCGCAACGCTCCGTACGTGATCATGCAGATTCTGCTGGTAATGAGCGCGATCGGCGTGTTCAGCACAACGGCCTTCGTCGGTACCTCGGTTCATCGCGATTTCGAATACAACACGCACGCCTCGTTCTTCACCTCTCCCATCAGAAAACGAGACTATTTCTTCGGTCGTTTTCTGGGTTCCTTCACTGTGGCCTATCTGCTGTTTCTCTCCGTGGTACTGGCAATCATCATCGGCAGTCACATGCCGTGGCTGGAGGCCGAACGCATCGGGCCATTTGCCCGCATGCCCTATCTGTTCTCCATGGCTGTGCTCGTCCTGCCTAACATTTTTCTGATGGGCGCGGTCTTCTTCTCACTGGCCGCGCTGACCAGAAGCATGCTCTACACCTACGCCGGGGTGGCAGCATTTTTCGTTGGCTATGCCGTGGCTGGCCGCTTTCTGGGGGACCTCAAGAACGAGTTTCTGGCCAGCCTTCTCGATCCGTTCGGATTCGCCTCGTTCAGCCTCGCTACTCGCTACTGGACGGTTTACGAAAAGAACGCCGGTGTCATCCCCCTCCAGGGAGCGCTGATGTACAACCGGCTTCTCTGGCTGGCCGTCGCCGCGCTGGTCCTGGCACTCGGCTTTCATCGATTTCGTTTCGTGGCCAGTCCCGAGGGGCGCAAGCTGCGGAGAAAGAGAAAGCGGCTCGAATCCGAGTCGCCTGCGGCCGTGGCCTCCGCTCCACTGCGGCCCCTGATCGTCAATCCACGGTTCTCCGCCGCTGCTTCATTCAGACAGCTCGTCTGCCAGACCGGGCTCGAGCTGAACGGGATGTTTCGATCGATTCCCTTCCTCGTTCTGGTCCTGTTCGGAATCCTGAATGTGGTCGGGGCGGCGACCCAGGCCGACCGTCTATTCGGAACGCGCGTCTGGCCGGTGACGAACCTGATGATTTCCGCCATCGAGGGTTCGTTCCTTCTTTTCGTACTGATCATCCTCACGTTCTACGCGGGTGAGCTGGTGTTTCGCGAACGCTCCGTGAAACTGAACGAAGTGTACGACGCGCTCCCCGCCAGAACTTTCATCTTCTGGGCCGCCAAACTGATGGCGCTATTCGCCGCGGTGGCTGCCTTGCTTCTCGTAGCCATGCTCACCACGATCGCCGTTCAAGCGGCGGCCGGCTATCACAACTTCGAGTTGTTGCTCTACATGAAGGGCATCTTTCTGGTCATTGGAACGCAGTTTATTCTTCTGGCCGTGCTCGCTCTGTTTGTCCAGGTGATCACGAACAACCGCTATGTCGGATTCCTGCTGATGTCCCTCTACTTCATCAGCCTGTTCGTGCTGCCGGCCCTGCATTTTCAGCATCACCTCTACCTCTACGATACAACGCCGAACGCACCGTACTCGGACATGAATGGCTACGGCCACTTTGTCCGACCGATCTTCTGGTTCACGATCTACTGGGCTTTTTTTGCCAGTCTTCTCGTTCTGGCCTGTCATCTTTTGTGGGTCCGTGGAACCGAGTGGTCGTTTCGTACGCGCCTCATTCTGGCCCGGCAGCGTTTCGGGAAAGGGGCTCTGGCGGTGGCCGTCTGCTCGCTTCTGGGTTTCGTCGGTTGCGGCGGCTTCATTTACTACAATACGAATGTACTCAACCACTACGTCACCGACAAAGAGAGGGACACGCTGGCGGCCGAGTTCGAGAAATCGTATCGAAAATACAACGGACTGCCGCAGCCGCGAATCAGAGCCGTTCAGGCGAACGTGGACATCGATCCTCCGAACCGATTCGTGTCCATCCGGGGCAGCTACCTGATGACCAACCAGACCTCGGAGGTCATCCCTGCAGTGCACGTGGTCATGGACCCCAACCGCCTGATCCGGTCGATGACACTGACCAATCCCGGTGACGGGCGTTCTCAGGTTGCCGCCACCACGCTCAGCGACCCGCGCCACGGCTACTACATCTACCAGCTTTCTTCTCCACTTCAGCCCGGTCAGAACATCCGTTTGCAGTTTCATATCGAGGATCGCAACCCCGGGTTCGTCAACGACAACTCCAATACTCTCGTGGTCCAGAACGGCACGTTCTTCAACTCCTCAACACACTTTCCGCATATCGGCTATCAGCCCTTCGCTGAGTTGGAGGACCGGAACAAACGCCGGAAGAACGGACTGGGGCCGGTTGAGCGGTTGCCAAAAATCACGGACGTTGCAGCACAGCGTAACAGTGAGATTTCGAACGAGGCAGACTGGATCACTTACGACACGACCGTGAGTACGATCCCCGGGCAGATTGCGATCGCTCCGGGCTATCTGCAACGTGAGTGGACGGCGAACGGCCGGCGCTACTTTCACTACAGGATGGATTCGCCGATCCTGGACTTCTTCTCATACCTGTCCGCTGACTGGGACATCAAGCGTGACAGGTGGCGTGATGTGAACATCGAGATTTACTTCGACAGGAAACATCCCTACAACGTCGATCGCATGATCGACGGGGTGAAGAAGTCGCTCGACTATTTCACTGCGAACTTCGGCCCCTACCAGCACCATCAGGTGCGCATCATAGAATTTCCGCGATACGCACGGTTCGCGCAGAGCTTTCCGAATACCATTCCTTTTTCCGAAAGCATCGGCTTCATCACCAGGGTGAAGAGCGATGAGGACATTGACTACGTGTTTTACGTCACGGCCCACGA
>JBDTRY010000223.1:0-6308 GCA_039931435.1 Acidobacteriota bacterium
ATAACTGTGCCCTAACGGGTGGTACGAAGAATGGGGGCAGGCCAGGCATGCGGCCGGTATTCTTCGTGATCGGTGCACTGGTTTCGACTGTCGGCAAGGGCAAAGAGTGCCGGCCGCACGCCGTGCGGCCCTACGAGCCAGTTGTGGTGGTCGAGTCTGACCTCACGTATGCAGGGAGAAAAAACTTCGTAGGGCCGCATGGCATGCGGCCGGTATTCTTCGTGATTGGTGCACTGGTTCGACTGCCGGCAAGGGCAAAGAGTGCCGGCCGCACGCCGTGCGGCCCTACGAGCCAGTTGTGGGGGTCGAGTCTGCCTCACGTCTGCAGGGAGAACGGTGTGAAGTCCGTGTCGCGGTCGTAGTAGTCCTCGTGCTCGGCCCGTTTCAGGAATCCGACGATGCGATAGGTGACCGGTGTGTTCACGATCTCCCAGGCAGTCTTCAGCAGATAGTTGGCGATGATTACGGAGAGCAGTTGCTTTCCGGTCCAGATTCCGTAAAAGGCCAGGGGATAGAAGATCAGCGAGTCGATGGCCTCGCCGGCGATGGTGGAGCCGATCGTGCGCGTCCACAGCCAGCGGCCGTTGGTCAGTAGTTTCATTTTTGCCAGCACGAAGGAGTTCGTGAACTCCCCCGCCCAGAAAGCGATGATCGACGATCCAGCAATTCTCCAGGTGGATCCGAAGGCTACTGCGAAGGCTCCCTGATTCGGCCAGCCGGGATCGGGGGGCAGGTGAACGATGACCCAGCTCATCATCGAGGCGAAGGCCAGGGCGCCGAATCCGGCCCATACCACCTTCCGGGCGCGCGCGTATCCATAGACCTCGGTAAGGATGTCTCCGAAGATGTAGCTGATGGGGAAAAAGAGAATGCCCGCGCCGAAGGTGAATCCCCACACCCGGACGATTTTCGCCGCCCCGATTACGTCCGAGCAGAGAAGAACCGTCACGAACGCAGCCATGATCAGGTCGTAATACTTGTAGGTGCGCGGCGCCATCGAGGGCGACAGTATCGGCCAACCCCGTCGCTACCGTCTACTGCCCTCGTGTAAGCTTGGCCAGTGATCCGCGTTACCTTGCTCCGCGAGGGGAGCCTGCAGCAGGGCGATGAGGCTCTGATCGATCTCTGGTCCGCCGCCAACGGCGACAAGCTCTGGGTGGATATCGAGAGCGACGAGAAGGAGCTGGTCGAGCCCCTGCTCGAGGAACGATTCGGATTCCACGAACTTGCAGCCGAGGACTCCCTCTCCTCAGCCACACTGCCAAAGTACGACGCCTTCCCCGAATACGACTTCTTCGTCTTCCGCGCCATCAACATGAACGTCATCGAACATGACGTGGACACGCTGAAGATGGCCACCTTTCTCAGTGAATCATTCCTATTTACGATCCATGCCCAGAGGCTCGTTTCCGTGGACTCGGTCTGGGAACGGCTGCCGCAGGACAAGCGGCTCTGTGGAGAAGGCATGGACTTTCTCCTGCACGCGATTCTGGACGTGCAGGTCGATCTCTATTTTCCGCTGCTGGACGAAATTGAAGAACTGGTGGACCAGATCCAGCGCTTGATCTTCACCCGCCCGGCGCCTTCCCTGCTCGACGAGCTGCTCAACCTCAAACGGGATCTGAACACTCTCCGGCGGCACGCCATGCCCCAGCGCGAACTGTTCAACATGATCAGCCGGGGCACGTCCACCTTCATCTCCAAAGACCACCTGATTTACTTCCGGGACCTGTTCGATCACATGTTCCGCATCACCGAATCTGTCGACGTGGAGAGGGACCTTGTCTCCGGGACGATGGAGGCCTACCTTTCGGTCGTCGCCAACCGTACGAACGACATCATGAAGGTTCTCACGGTCTTCTCGGCCATCATGCTGCCCCTGAACTTCGTGGCCGGCTTCTACGGAATGAACTTCGAACGGATGCCTCTGGTGCATTGGCGTTACGGTTGGGAATTCTCGATCCTGCTCATGCTGGCCTTCGGCATGCTCATGCTCACCTACTTCGTCCGGAAGGGCTGGATCGGCAGCCGGAAGGAAATCCGCGGCCTGCGCCGAACGGCATACAAGAAGTTGACCCTCCCCCTGCGCTACGCACGCCACGCCGCGAAGAAGGCCGTGAAAAACGCCTCGACTCAGGTTCCCTAGTTCAGCTCGCCAACTCAATACGCTGCAACCGTTTACCGGCCCAGTCCGCCAACCCGAAGCTCTGAACTCAGGCTCTTCGCCTGCTACCCTCCCAGGCACTCCCGGGACGCTAACAAAACCCTCTTGACAGAGAATATTATGAGCGTGATATTGTTAGCACTCGGCAGAGGTGAGTGCTAAGCTGAGCCTTCCCCTCCCAACCCCTTCGGAATCGAAACAGACCGCCTCGGGCGGTCAAATCACAGAGTAGTTCAATCGAAAGGAGATTCATTCATGAGCCTCAACATCCGCCCCCTACACGATCGTATTGTCGTCAAGAGGGTCGAACAGAAAGAGCAGGTCCGCGGCGGAATCGTCATCCCGGACAACGCCAAAGAGAAGCCTCAGGAAGCTGACGTCATCGCAGTCGGCGAGGGCAAGTATTCCGACGAAGGCAAGCGCATCAAAATGGACGTCAAGGCCGGAGACAAGATTCTCATCGGCAAGTACTCGGGCACCGAGATCAAGCTTGAGGACGTCGAGTACACCATCCTCCGCGAGGACGAAGTCCTCGCCGTCATCGGATAACCGCTACAGCCAAGCCGCCGCTCCCGAAACGGGTTCCGGTGGCGTTGAACAAAATAAACAGGAGAAACCAAAATGGCAAAGAGAATCACATATGGAGAAGAGGCGCGCCAGTCGATCCTTCGCGGGGTCAACAAATTGGCGGATGCCGTCAAGGTCACACTCGGTCCGAAAGGCCGCAACGTCGTCATCGAGAAGAAATTCGGTTCCCCCACGATCACCAAGGACGGCGTAACCGTCGCCAAGGAGATCGAGCTCAAGGACGAAATGGAGAACGCCGGCGCCCAGATGGTGCGCGAGGTGGCCTCCAAGACTTCCGACACCGCTGGTGATGGAACGACCACGGCCACCGTTCTGGCCCAGGCCATCTACCGCGAAGGCATCAAGAACGTCACCGCCGGTGCCAACCCCATGGACATCAAGCGCGGCATCGAGTTGGCTGTCAAAGCCGCCGTCGATTCCATCGACAAGATGGCCAAGCCCGTCGAGGGCAAGGACATTGCCCACATCGGAACGATCTCCGCGAACAACGACGAAGAGATCGGCGGAATCATCGCCGAGGCCATGGACAAAGTGGGCAAGGACGGAGTGATCACGGTTGAAGAGGCCAAGGGCCTGGAGACCACACTGGAAGTCGTGGAAGGAATGCAGTTCGACCGCGGCTACCTCTCCCCCTACTTCGTCACCGATCCCGAGCGCATGGAAGCAGCCATCGACGGCCCGAAGGTTCTCCTCTACGAGAAGAAGATCTCCTCGATGAAGGACCTCCTCCCGGTGCTCGAGCAGGTTGCCAAGCAGGGCAAGCCGCTTCTCATCGTCGCTGAAGACGTTGAAGGTGAAGCGCTGGCCACCCTGGTGGTGAACAAACTTCGCGGCACGCTGAACGTCATCGCCGTCAAGGCCCCGGGCTTCGGCGATCGCCGCAAAGCGATGCTCGAAGACATCGCCATCCTCACCGGTGGCAAGCTCATTTCCGAGGACCTCGGGATCAAGCTCGAGAACGTGAAGTGGGAAGACCTCGGCGAAGCCAAGCGCGTCGTCGTGGACAAGGACACCACCACCCTCGTCACGGACACTGACGACAAGGCCCGCAAGGACACCCTGGCAGGACGCGTCAAGCAGATCCGCAGGCAGATCGATGACACGACTTCCGACTACGACCGCGAGAAGCTCCAGGAGCGTCTTGCCAAACTGGTCGGCGGTGTCGCTGTGATCAAAGTCGGTGCTGCCACCGAGACCGAGATGAAAGAGAAGAAGGCTCGCGTGGAAGATGCCATGCACGCCACCAAGGCTGCCGTGGAAGAGGGTATCGTCCCGGGCGGCGGTGTGGCCCTTCTCCGGGCAGTGGAAGCAGTGAACGGTGTCAAGGCCAGCGGCGACGTTCAGGTTGGCGTGAACATCATCAAGCGCGCGCTCGAAGAGCCGGCACGGCAGATCATTCACAACGCCGGAATGGAAGGCTCCGTCATCGTCAAGGAGCTGAAGGAAAAGGGCGGCAACTGGGGCTTCAACGCCCAGACAGAGGAAGTGGTGGACATGATCGAGGCTGGCATCATCGACCCGGCCAAAGTCACCAAGCAGGCTCTGGTCAACGCCTCCTCCATCGCCGGACTGATGCTCACCACCGAAGCGCTCGTCTCAGAGATCAAGGAAGATGAGAAGGCAGGTGCTGGTGGCGGCGGAGCTCAGGGCATGGGCGGCATGGGCGGCATGTACTAAGCAGGTTTCCAGCGAGTCTCGATGGCTCGTGCAGGCAGTACAAAGGCGCAGCGGAGCAATCCGCTGCGCCTTTTTGTTTTGCTGTTCTCCGAAGCCCGCCGAATCGCCCGGGCGTTTCGCAGGAAGGCGTGCATGCACCAGAGCCCGCGGTAGCGGGCGACACAACCGTAGCCCCCGGCTTCAGCCGGGGGTCATAGTCGTGATCCCTGCACCAGAGCCCGCGTAGCGGGCGACAGAACCGTAATCGCGGCTTCAATCGGGGCCCGACGTTCGTGCTGCTCCTTCGTCCTCACGACAGTTCGGTCGACGAGACGATTTGAACGTGCCCCGAAGTGTCGCCCGCTACGCGGGCTCTACCTTCAATGGTTCGACGTCATGACCCCCGGCTGAAGCCGGGGGCTTCCAGTCTTGTGCCCGCTACGCGGGCGTAACGGCACTCAGATAGGGTTAGAGTTTCTTCACCCTGGTTCGGCAACAACGCTGTGCCCTCCATACGTTCTGGCCAACCCGAACGGGAATAACCTGCTGGCCAAACGGGTGGGCTATGCTTCCTGCACACCCGAATATCCCTGAAAGGCATGACTCATGCGCAAAACTTCTGTTCTGCTCCTCCTTCTGGCGTTCGCGGCCCCGATGGCGTGGGCTCAGAATCTCAGCTACAAATACTTTCTCGTCCCGATCGCCTTGCCTGTGCAGGGCATCCCCGGAGCGAACGGTTCAGTGTGGACTTCGCATTTCCTGTTGCGGAACGACGCATCGGAATCAGTCTCCGTAATCGGTTTCGATATTGGCTGCGGAGGAATTTCGCTCTGCCCCCCGCCCCGCCCCATTCCCCCGGGACTGACTTTCGCCCCCCTTTTCATTGCATTTCCGCCCCTCTATATGACCTGGCTGGGTGTGGACGAACGATTTGTCGAGCAGGTGTCGCTCTCGCTCCGCGTCCAGGATGTGACCAGGCAGGGAGGCCATTTTGGTACGCGTGTCCCTGTGGTTCCGGAATCCGAATTCCGCACAACCATTTACCTGACTGGAGTTCCCACGACCTCCGCATACCGCTCCCTGGTCCGCATTTATGGAGTGACCGGAGGCCGGTTTCGGCTCCGGTATTACGCAATCGATAGTACGAAACCGTACACAAATCCCCCTGTCGGAGCCGACAGAGTCCTCGGGACCAGCGACTACGAGTTCGATGAGAATTCGCCGCCATACAGTTTCGCGCTGGCCGTAGGTGTTCCCGAGTTTGGTGAGCCGCTCGTGGCCATCACCGTCGAGGCCCTGGACGGTGAGAAAATCTGGGCCTTCGCCAGCGTCACGCACAACGAAACGCAGAACGTCACGATCGTCGCTCCGTGACTGAGGAGTGACGTGGTTGCTCCGTCGGCGGTCACGGGTCCTTCCATGGCGGTACGCAAGGGAGAGCTTCGTACCGCCCGCCCCTCTGGGTTCCCTCACTCACGTGAGACGGTGTCAAAACTATCTTGAAATCACAAACGGCGCTGCTGTCGCTCGTAGGGCCGCACGGCGTGCGGCCGGTACCCTTTGCCATTCCATCCTGTTGAATCGTCGACTCTATGCACCATTCCCGAAGAATACCGGCCGCACGCCGCACGGCGCTCGCTTGTCGGAAACTCACAAGGAGCCGTGGGAGCTGGGGCCTGGATCTTTAACAAGCGATGCCTGGCAAACGCGTCATCCCGAACGTGAGTGAGGGATCCCAGAGGGGTGGGTGGCAAGATCCTCCTGGATCGTGCCCCCCGTCCACTGGGGTTCCTCGCTCTCGCTCGGAATGACGGCGCTCAAAGCGGTTCTGGTTCGGTGCGCTGTCTCTGGCGCGCCCCTCATCCGGCTCGCTTCGCTCGCCACCTTCTCCCCGCAAGCG
>JBDTRY010000224.1:0-6279 GCA_039931435.1 Acidobacteriota bacterium
CCGTCCGGATCATCGATGCGGAATTCGGTCATGCCGTAAAAGCTGACCTCGAGGTCAGGGATGTCGAGACCATTTCCTCGCACCTGGCTGTGGTACTCGGCAATGTCATCCGGATAGAGGTAGAGGACCGAATCGCGAGTAGCCGCCGGATGCACGTTGATGGACTCATCCACCATCAGACGGCAGTCGCCAAGACACAGTTTCGCCCAACGCCAGTCATCATTTCGGCGTTCGACGCTGAAGCCGAGCTTCTGATAGAAGGCGACGCTTGCGGGCATGCTTCTCACAGGCAGCATGGGGATGAGGCGGGTCATCTTCACTGGAACCTCCCGGGGTCAGACGCACAGCAGCTGCAATCTTATGGTTTTTTGCTCATCAGCGCGGCAATCGGGATTCGATTCTATGCTCCGCGAGCGCGTGACCGGCGGCCCGGCACCGGGGCTCTTGTGCGAACACCGGCCTCACGGCCGGTGCTACGTTTCTGGCGCCGGCTTGCGCCGGCTCACGAATACGATCGCCCTGGTCGTCGCCGATGTGTGATCGATGGTGTCGAGTGCGTTCTGAAGAGTGAAACGTTCCAGTGGAGGCAATCGATGGGAATCAGTGGAGCGAGCCGGCGTAAGCCGGCGCCAGAGACATAGCACCGGGCGTCAGCCCGGTGAAAACGAATGCTGCGACTGAAACGATTGTGAGCCGGCGTAAGCCGGCGACAGAGACATAGCACCGGGCGTCAGCCCGGTGGTTTGCCCCAGCGCCCCCGAGCAGATATTGAGGGGACAGCCGCCGCTCAATTACAGGCGCGGGCGTTTCCCAGCGCCAGCTCGCTCGCGGGCACTCGCTGGTTGAAGAGCGGAGCGGCATCCCGTATGGCGTCGATCGATCGTGCGGAGCTACTGCAGCATTTACTGGCATCGAGACGATGGACGATCGTGCCGGAAGGTGCGCACCACTGGTTGTGCCCGACGGTTCCCGTCCGATTCGGTACGGTGAAACTGACGGCGCGAGTCCAGTTGTACCCGGCCGCCAGACGTGAAAGCGCCCTGTCCCACGGGCCGCCGCAATGTCCATCCTGCGGGGCCATAGGTCCCGCCGTGCAGGCCATCCCGTTCGGATTGGCAAAGCAGCACTCGTCGTGGTCCCAGCTCCCGGCGTTCACCCAGCAGACGCCGTTGAGGCAGAGAGAGAATGGCGTGGTCAACCCTTCACGCTGCGGACCGCAGCGTTGTCCGAGTCCGCCGAAACAGAAGTCTTCACGCAACCCGCAGAGGATCTTCGAGGAATTGAAGTCGATCCCGAGCAGGATTCGTCCGACGGGGCAGGCGTGCATTCCGCTCCGCGACGTTGTGGTGTCGGCCACGATGTTCATCAGTCCGATGTGCGCGCAGCTCACCTCGTTGCGCAGAGGGCTGACTCCTGTGACGGCATAGTCGGTCGGACAGGCCTTCGTTTGCTGCCTGATTGTCGAAGAGTCGGTGGATTCGAACGCGCTCGTGTACGGCGTGAAAAAGGTGTTGCAGAGAAGCCGATTGCCGTTCATGTCGACCCCAACAGCAAATTGTCCCAGTGGACATGCACGCATGTTGTTCCGTCGCGTACTGAGGTCGACAGTCTCGGCCGCTAACGCCACTGTGGCGATCAGAGAGAACGAAAGGCAAAAAACGACTGCAGCACGGCCCATCACGTCGCCTCCTTGCGCCGGAACGAAAATCAGGGAAGGACGTGAGGCGTTCCTTCCGCAACCTTACTCGGTGAAGGACAACAGTATATGCCGCCTATGTTGACGGCATGATCATCGTGAGAACGAGGGTTCCCGGTGTGCGGCCCCTATCCGGGTTTCACCCCGACCCCGCTTCCCCCAACCGCCCGTCCGTGAGCACCTCCCTGTCCGTCAGGCTGTTCAGGAATTCGATCAGGTCGCGCTTTTCGGTGGGAGTGATGAGGAAGGGTTTGATGTCCAGCTTCTGGCCGGGGCGCGGGGGGCCGCCGGCGGCATAGTGGTCGATTACTTCGTCGAGCGTTGCGAAGCGACCGTCGTGCATGTACGGTCCGGTCACCGCTATGTTGCGGAGCGTAGGGATGCGGAAGCGGCCCAGGCCGGCGTTGCGGTGTGTCACCGAAGCCAGTCCGGAGTCGGAGCTCTGGCCGTCCCAGGTTCCTGTGTTTCTGAATGCTGCTGGTTTCGGCGGGCTCTCGGCGGTGGTGACGTTGCCGCAGAAATCAAAGCCGCTGTGGCAAGTGGAACAGGCCGCGCGGGCCGAGAGGAAGACTCTCATGCCGCGCAGTGCGGCAGGGGACATAGCCTCCACATCGCCGTCATGGAGCATGCGGTCGAAGGGCGAGCGGCCGGAGATGATCGTCCGTTCGAATGAAGCGATGGCCCGGGCCACGTTGCCAACCGTGACCGGCTCGTCGTCCGAGGGGAAGGATCGTGCAAAGAGTTCGCGGTATCGCACGTCGCTTCGCAGCCGCCGTTCCAGCTCCGGCAGACGTCCGGCGAAGCCCAGCTCCACGGGATGAACGTTCGTCAGCGGCACCAGCAGCTGCTCTTCGAACGTGCGCACCGACGGATCCGCCCAGGTGTACGCGGGACTGTAGACGGCGTTGATCAGGGACATGGTGTTGCGGTAATGCTCCGCTCCGGTCGATCCCACTGCGTGCGTGCGGCCGTCCGTGAATGCCTTCGACTGCTGGTGGCAACTGCCGCAACTGTAGGTCTCGTTCAGGGAGAGGCGCTTGTCGTAGAAGAGGCGTCGCCCCAGCGCCACTTTCTCCGCGGTGAGGGCGTTGTCGCCGGGAACGAGGGGCAGAGGAAATCCTGCCGGCAGCGGGACGACGTAACGCGACCGCTGATCGGGAAGAAGGTGTGCGACCTTGCGCAAGTTCTGGCTGTGGCAGCCGGCGGAAAGCCCGGCTGCCACCAGCAGAGCACTGGCAGTCGCCACTCGGATGAAACCAGCTACCATGTCGCTCCGGAGACCGACGCCGACTGCGTGGTGATCTCGGATCGCTGCGAAACCCATTTGGCGAAATCGTCGATCTGCTGCTGGGGAACGTCGCCGGCACTGGTGCGATGGGCGTCGACCCACTTCACCATGGCCGAGGAGAGCTTGGCCGCGCCGGGTTTGTCGCCGCCGTTGAAGAGAGTGAGGTAGGCCACCTTCACGTCATCGACGCGGTTCAACCCAAGGTAGGCCTCGCCGCGGTATTCGATGGCCTCGGCGAAGTTCGGCTGCAGCTCGAGGGCGTGATCGTAGGCCACGAGAGCGTCGCTGAAATGGCCGCTCTTGCGCAGGGCGTATCCCAGCTCGCCGAAGGCCTGAAACATGTTGGGATTGTTGTCGGTGGCCTTGCGCTGCAGGCGAACGGCATTTTCGTACGACTTCTGAATCTTTTCCTGAAGTCTGGCCTGCTTGCCGGCATCCTGTTCCGTGGTCAGTTCCTTCTCCATCTTCCAGGCTTTCTCACGGGCGCGGATGCCGTCGTTGTAAAAGTTGACGGACTGTTCCTGCGGGGTCCGGGCCTGCGCCGGGGCGGGCTGGGTGCTCATGCCGCTGCCGAGCATCGTTGCGGCAGCGAGTGCTGCGACGGTTCCGATCAAAAGCTGTCTTTTCATGGCCTGCTCTCCTTAATGTTCCGCCAGAGTTCCGCTCACCGTTCCGCCGGGTGGCGGCGCAACGACAGAGCGAGGACAACGATACGCCCGAGCGCGAAGCTTTCGGTGCGGGTAACGTTCGCGGCGTGTCAGGAAACGGTAAGAATCGGGGTCAGGAACCGCCTGGTTCTTGCGGACTGTGGCCCGTTTGCTCATTCTGCCTCGATGCGAGGCGCAAGCGAGAGGTCGCAGGCTGGTCTGGTGATCGTCCTCTTGATCCTCAGTCTGGGTTCGACTGCCTATCTGGCGCTGGAGGCTTTCCGGTCAACGAGCCGCAATCGCGCCGCGGCCGAGAGCATCGTCCGGGACAACGCCCGGCTGGCCGGACAGGAACTCGTGCGGCGCGGCGGCTACGAGGTTGCCTACTACGGGTTCAGTCCGGCGCTGCGGGCTATCGTCTTCCGGTCCCGTCAGGATCCCGAGGCCCCCCTCCCGCTCCCCTCGGAGATCGCGGCCACATCGAACGCCCGGCAGAAGAGCGGTCTGACGCTGGCGGATGCGGCGTTCGTCATGTCCCTTCCCCGAGGTCTCCATCATTCCTCGCCGAACCTCTCGGCGGCGGAGGGAACGTGGCTTGGCGATGCCATTCTCGCGGACATCGTCAAACAGAAGCCGGCCGACGGCGATGTGCCGGTCATTCAGAGAAACGACGGTGGACGGCAGGAGACGTTCGCCTACATGATCATCAGTGATGGAACGTCCCGCGTGGTGGCGGCGCTCCGGTCCGATCCGCGGCGTTACGGCGAATGGATTCGTCGGGCGTACGAGCGGCAGCCGCTGCTTCCCGTGGCGCTGGGGAACGGCACGCTGACGAACGACGCTCTCTTTGTCGATCTGCGGGACGGCGCGGGCGCGGTGCTGTTCCGCGCTGGCGATCATTTCGATCCGCAACTGGGAATCGAGGAGCGGGCGAACGATCCGACGGGAACTCTGGACGGGCTGAAGCTTCGCGCATCCGTGACGCGGGAAGCCATTCCGCGCATGGTCGTCGGCGGGCTTCCGGTCTCGCGCGTTCCCCAGCTCCTGCTGTCGCTCTGCATTTCCGTGGCGCTGCTCGGCGCGGCCATCTTTCAGTTGCAGCGAGAGCGGGCCCTGGTGCGCCTTCGCTCGGATTTCGTTTCCAGCGTTTCGCACGAGCTGCGCACGCCGCTGACGCAGATCAGGATGTTCGCCGAAACGCTGCGGCTGGATCGTGTCCGTTCTCCGGAGGAGCGCAGGCGCTCGATCGTCATCATCGATCAGGAAGCGCGGCGGCTGGCGCAGCTGGTGGAGAACATTCTCCTCTTCTCGCAAGGGGAGCGGGGCGGACTGCGCGTCAATCGCCACCCTGTCGAGATCAACCCGCTCGTGGCCGACGCCGTGGAAAGTTTCGGTCCGATCGCCCGGGCGAAGAATGTGGTCGTCATCACGGAGCTGAGCGATCCGGCTGTCCTTGACGTCGATGCCGACGCCGTGCGCCAGATCCTTCTGAACCTGCTGGACAACTCGGTGAAGTATGGACCGGCTGGGCAGCGGATAACGGTGACGACCTCGCGACAGTCGAAGGCTTTCCGCATCGCCGTGCGCGATCAGGGACCTGGGATTCCGCAGGACGAGCGGGACTCGATCTGGAAAAAGTTCCGGAGGCTGGACCGCGATCTGGAGACTCACCGCGCCGGAACGGGAATCGGACTGGCGCTGGTGATGGAGCTGATGATCCTGCATGGCGGACGTGCCTGGGTCGACCCGGTCAGCGGTGGAGGGGCATGCTTCAACGTGGAGTTCCCGTTGCCCGACGAACCGGGCACGGACATCAATCTGCCGGCGACGGGATCCGCATCATGAAAAAATCGGTTCTGGTCATCGAAGACAACGTCGACCTGGCCTTCGGTCTGAGGAACAACCTCGAGATCGAAGGCTACACCGTGGATGTTGCGCACGACGGCTCCGCGGGTCTGGAGAAAGTGCAGCGATCGCCCTTCGACCTGGTCATTCTCGATCTGATGCTGCCGGAGATGGACGGCTTCCGCGTTCTGCGCAACGTGCGAGAGAAGGGGATGGTCATCCCGGTGCTCATCCTCACGGCCCGGGGAGCGGAGTCGGACAAGGTGCAGGGACTGAAGCTGGGTGCGGACGATTACGTGACGAAGCCCTTCGGGGTGCTGGAGCTGCTGGCGCGGGTGGAGGCGCTGATCCGGCGGAACCGGTTGAGCATCGTCAAGAGCCCGCCGGAGCCGGAACGATTCGGGGAGATCGAGATCGATATTCAGACGCGGACGGTGATGCGGGGACAGCAGGCGGTGTCGCTGACACCGAAGGAATTCGATCTGCTGCTGGCGCTCGTGGAGCGGCGGGGTGCGGTGGTCAGCCGGATGGATCTTCTCCGCCAGGTGTGGGGGTATTCCGATGCCGTGATCAGCCGCACCGTCGACTCGCACATCGCCGAGCTGCGGCGGAAGCTGGAAGAGGATGCCGCGGTGCCGCGGCACATTCTCACCGTGCGCAAGGTTGGATACCGCTTGAAGTCTTGAGGCGTCGACGCTTCGCTCGCTCCTAATCACGCGCCCATCGTTCTTGCGAGATCTGGGGAACTTGTCATCCTGGAGGGAGCGCAGCGACCGAAGGATCTCTTCAACGAGAATCGTGCC
>JBDTRY010000225.1:0-6258 GCA_039931435.1 Acidobacteriota bacterium
TACAATCGACGCTCCCGAAGAAAAGGAGTGTTCCGGATGTCGGTGCGGCGAACGCGCAGACAGACCAAGCCACAGCTATCGCTTTCACTTTCCGATCTCGGATGGGACGCGGCGACTGTGGCGCTGTTTGACCATTGCAGTCTTCCCTGGCATTCGCAGCTGCCGTCGAACAGCGTCAGTCTGGCAGCGGAATCGCTGGCGGAACTCCGGCCGGGTGACAAACGAAAATCCCTTTCACTGCTCGGACAGTACTGCGCTCATCAGGCCTTTCTACGGTTCTGCGGATTTACCGACAGGTCGTTCGACGCACAGGAATGGGCCGTGGCTTGGACACGTGGACAAGATCCTCGACTGATCCGAGTCACGGGTGCCGGGCTGGCGAACCAGGCAGAATCAAATCTGCCTGGTCTGGCGTTGATCGAGGAGTTCGCCGATTGGGCAGAAATTGATCACCTCGAATGCCTCAAGGAGCCGTGGGGAAAACCGGAGGCGGTATACGCGGAAGTCGACGAGCGCATTCATGGAATCAGAGAATCGAGGTTCTGGCTGCGAGCAGCCAGCCATGGGTCGCTTGGAGTTCCCGGAATCGAAACTCTTCGTGATCTGCTCGCTGGAAAATCGCGATCGGCGGCCTGCGCTGGCGAAGTCGAGATGCTTCGCACCGGAAATCGACTTGCGGCCCTGCTGCCAGAATCTGTCGTCGTAATGGGAGAATCCGCCAGTCCCCTCCGCCAGTTTTCGTCCGTGCGCACATTCGAACCGATCGTCGGCCCACTGGGGAAGCGCAGTGCCGCCGCATACGCTGAAGTGGTAGCCGAGCGAGCCGAACGCACGCCTCTCCTCGTGATCGTGGTTCGCGAAGAACGCTTCGATTCGAAGTCACGGGAGTTCCTGAAGATTCTCAAAAATCAGTCGCGATGCTCCTGGCTTCTGCACGGCAACGAAGCAGTATCGCCAGCGACGAGCGCCGACACGCAGCGGTTGCGGGGAAGAACGTTCGTTCTCTCGCGGTGGCTTTCGCCGTCACTCGAGCTGGCTCAGAAACTGAATTCGGCGCCGGTCGAACTTCGTGACCAGTGGCTCACACAGTGGATCGACAGCACCGGCTACGAGGACTTCCTTCATCGGGGAACCGTGCCCGAAGTATTCATGGGACCGTTTCTCGAAGAACTAGGAGAGCCGCGCCGGTCATTTCTTGCCGCTCTGGCAGTACCCGGACCTTCCCTTCCGATCGGCGCAGCGACTGAGTTGCTACGCTCGCTCAGTTCAGACCTTCCGCTCGAAGACCTGCTAGTTCGGGATGTCACAGCCATCCGGCAGGGCAGTTTTGAATTCATCGGTGCCGGAGTTTGCGAATTCCTGAAAGATTCGCTTCCCGAGAACTCCTATCCGCCTCTGGCGCGCCTCGCTGGCGAAGTGCTGGTGCGACACGGCCGGCCACGCACGGCCGCAGCGCTATTCGTTGCCGGCTCCGAAGCCAATCGCGCGCGCGAATTACTCGAGGACCTGGCGATCTCGCCGGATCCTGAGCTGATTGCGTTACTGGAAACTCTTCCCAAAGAATTCATCCAGTCGTCTCCCGTTCTCGTCGAAACCCTCTGCCGCGCATGGCTGGCCTCGGGCTGCTATCGAAGGGCGATGGGCATGGCAGCATTCGCATCGGGCAACGCGCAGCACATCGTCGCTGCCCATGCCCGGCGCCGTATGGGAAGCTACGCCGCTGCCCTTGCTGCGCTGGCCAGGTGTGATGGTCCGGAATCTTTCGAACAGGCGCTGCTGCGAGGGGAAATTTACAGGCTGACCGACGATGAACGAGGCGCGGCCGAGGCGTTCGCCAGCGCGAAACTCCTGGCGGTCAACAGCGAGGAGATGGCCCGAGTTGGTTATCAATCCGCACTCCTCGAGCTCGACGCAGGACGCGGGGCCCCCACGGATTGGATGGCAGAGGATGATCGCGGCTTCCTCTCCGCCTGTTTTCGATCGTACGTGGCCCTGAGAGAGCCCGATTTCGTCGAGGCCGCCGCCGCATCGCAAGAAGCGTTTGCACTGGCGCGAACCGTTCCGGAACAGGCCGACGTGGCCCTGGATCTTCTGTACGTTCACTTCGAGTCGGGACTCTGGGAAGCAGCCCGGCATCAGGCCCGGGCAGCATTGACGCTGGTGGAGGAAACTGAGGGCGATCGTGCCGCGGGTGGGATCCTGTTCACTCTGGCCTATCTGTGCGCGGACGATGGCAGGTTTCTGCAGGCGCGAGAAAAGATCAACAGACTTCAGCATTTTTACGCGGCCAATTCCGACGATCGAAGGCAGCGCGAGCTGGCCCTGCTCGAAGCACACCTGGCACTGGCTGAGGGGCGTCACGGGCAGGCGAGGCAACTGGCTGACGATGTTCTGCATGCGAATTTCGGAAGCGACATCCGCCAGGCGGCGGCGCTGGTCATCGATGAATTGGAATGGATCGAAGGATCAGCAACGTCCGTTCGCAGCGAGGCCGGGTCCTCGCGCGAGTTGATTGCACGCCATCTGTTGCAGCGAGCGCGATGTGAAGGAGTCGTTCCCGCGGAGATGGAGACCGGCTTCAATCGCACTCTCGCGGAGTGGGAGATCGAAACGATACGGGGTGGACCGGCGCCCCTTCCGAAAGCGACGAGCGGATCGGAAAAACTTCGACTGCTTCGCTCGCTGCGAGGCATCACGCGGCGCATACGTCGAGAGTCGTTGACGGCGGCCCTGAAGAGTCTCTGCGAGCAAACCGGGGTTCTTCCCGAGACGCCGGCGAACGACGGGCAGTTGAACGAGCTTGAAATGATGCAGCGCGTTGCATCCTCCGAGTTCCCGTTCGATTCCCTGACAGACTTCTCGTGGCGGTTTGCCACTCGCAACCGCCTGGGGCGCTGGACAGAGCTGGGATCGCTCGCTCCACTCGACGCCGCCGAGCTGGACAGGGAAATGGAGAAACCAGGATTGGACTGGACGCGATGTGATGATCATTCCCTGCTGCACGTCCAGGGCTTTCAGCACTGGTCCGCTCCCTCGCGATATGCGCTGACGGAACTCTTTCGCCTCCGCGCCGAGAATCATTACCTTCGCCGCGCCGCAGAGCAGGACGAAAGTCAGGCCATTGCCGAGCGCGGGACGACTCCCATCGACGGGTGGGTGGGCGAATCCCCTGTGATGCTCGGCCTGATGGACCGCGTCCGTCGTGTCGCCGCGCGCGAGGTGCCCGTATGCATTCTCGGCGAGTCAGGGACGGGCAAAGAGCTCGTGGCTCTGGCCGTTCACAAACTGTCCGTGCGGCGCAGCCGGACCTTTACGCCGGTGAACTGCGCCGCGCTCCCGGAGCAGCTCGTGGAGAGCCAGCTTTTCGGCCACGTGCGTGGTGCCTTCACCGGTGCCGATCGCGACCGCATGGGACTGATCGAGGCTACCGAAGGCGGAACGCTGTTCCTCGATGAGATCGGCGAGCTGCCCCTGCCCATCCAGGCCAAGCTCCTTCGGTTTCTTCAGGAAAAAGAATTCCGGCCTGTCGGAGACACCGCGCGCCGCCAGGCGGATGTTCGCGTTCTGGCGGCCACGAACCGGAAGCTGGAGCAGGCCGTGGACGACGGGACGTTTCGCGAGGATCTCTACTATCGCATCAACGTTCTTGACGTGCGCATTCCTCCGCTCCGCGAGCGGGGGTCGGACGTATTACTACTGGCGCACCATTTCCTGGATCAGGAATGCCAGCGCCAGCGAGTAGGGCCGGCGCGCCTGTCGGAAGAGGTAGAGCTGGTGCTCTCCTCCTATCGCTGGCCCGGCAACGTACGCGAGCTGCAGAACACAATCCGCGCCGCACATGCCATCGCCGGGGATGCCCGGCGGGTGGAGCTTGTTCATCTGCCGGAGCGGCTCCAGGGAGTTCTCGTCGTGCGCGGCCCGGCTGGATCCTACTTCGAGGAACTGGACAAGTTCCGGCGCACGCTCATCGAGGGATCGCTGGCCCAGGCGGCCGGCAATCAGAATCAGGCGGCGAAGCTGCTGGGCATGTCCCGCCAGGCGCTGGCCTACCAGATCCGAGAGCTGGGCATTCACCTGAAGTAGGGAGATTGTTAATGGTCATGCACGGACGCGGTGATCGATCCAGATGCGGCGATTGCAGGCCGGCTCACCTCCGCGGCATTACGAATCGCCCAGTTGTCTCCACTGCTCCAGCCGGCTCTTTGCCGTTTCCAGCGTCACTCCCCGGCGTTCGCCGAATGCGGGATCGCTGAGGATGCGCTCGTAGAAGCGGATGTTGGCCTCGCGAAACTCCGGCGTGATGCGCTGGTCAATATCCTCGTGATGAACGTGCCCATCGAGGAACTCCAGCGCTTCGTCGAACTGCGCCAACTCCTCCTCGGTGAACTCCCGGTCTTCGGCCACGGCAATATCGTAGCAGGAGCGAGGCACGCCCCGCTTGTATCCTTTCCTTCAATGCCCTGGCGGCCCCGCAACGCTGGCCCGCACCTTCGCCGCGTTCTGCGCTATTCTGAAAATCTCCCGCGGGAAGCACGCATCCTCATCATGGAGGCCACAGAGCGTTGACAGGCACGAACCGCCTTTCCTCCCGAGCCCTGGCCGCCGCCGTTCTCTTTGCCGCCACCGTAGCCGGCGGACTCGAGCCGCTCTACATGCGCATGCTCGTCGCCGACCGGGAGCAGTTGCGCGCCTCCGCTTCTCTCATTTCTGACCGCCACACTCCTCGCTATCCACTCTTTCTCGACGAGGTGCGCAAGCGCACGCCCGAGGGCACTTCCATCGCCATCCTCGCTCCGATGCGCCATTGGCAGGACGGCTATGACTACGCTTATTACCGGGCCTCCTATCTTCTCGAGGGACGGCGCGTGCTGCCGCTGCTCGATCGCTCCGACCACGTTCATCTCGAGAACCTCGATGCTGCCGACTACATCGCCGACTGGGGAGTGACCGCCCGCTTTCCCGGCCGTAAAATCGTCTGGCGAGGTTCGGGCGGAGCGCTTCTCGGGCGGTCACAGTGACGTTCTTTCTCATCATCTGCACACTCATTCTCGGTCTTCCCTTTGCCCTCACGCTCGATTCCGAAGCGAGCCCCGGGCGGATTGCCGGGGAAGCATTTCTCCTCGGCAGCGGCGCCGTGGCGGTGATCCTGATGGCCATGTCTCAGATCGGCGTTGCCTGGACTCGGCCATCGGTCATCGCCGCCTCGCTCGTTCTCTTTGCAGCGGGCTGCATTCCCCTGGTTCGACGGCGAGAGAGTTTCGAGCGAACCCGGTTCATCGGAGCCGAGGAGACGACGGCGGGACGAGTTCTCAGCGTAGTCCTCCTCATCGTCCTGCTTCTGACTGTCGCCGGCCACGCCATCTACGCAACGCGCGCTCCCATCCCCGAGTGGGATTTCTGGGCCATCTGGGGCCTGAAGGGCCGCGTCTTCGCAGCGAATCAGGGCATCGACTGGGTCTACCTCGAAGACCCTCTCCACGCCTTCGTCCATCCTGAATATCCGTTGCTCGTCCCATTGAATTACGCGTTGCACACCATCGTTCGCGGAGACTGGGAAGACCGGCAGATCGGACTGCTGACGACGGCGTTCGGCGTAGCCACGCTCCTCATCGTCCGGGATGTCCTGCGCCGCGAACTGCCTTCGACGGCCTGGACGGCGGCAGCAACCCTGGCCGTGGCCGCCATCGCTCTTTCTCCCTGGATTGGAATGGCCGAAGCTCCGCTGATCGCCTTCGGAGCGGGAGGCCTGCTGCTCGTGCGCCGAGGACTCGTTGCCGGTCAGGCGCAGCTGGTCACAGCGGGGGCCGTATTTCTCGGGTTGGCGGCGATGACCAAGAACGAAGGAAGCACGCTCCTTCTCGCCGCCACGATCGCCCTCGGCGTGTCCCTGGGCTGGAAGGATCGCCGCACCCTGGTGCGTCTCTGGCCGGCCTACGCCCTGGCCCTTCCCTGGTGGATTCTTTCGCGCCTGCACAACCTCTCATCCGATCTCACAGCGGGGTTGACGCTCTCCCGCCTGATGCACGGCGCCTCACGCGCCGGTGAGGTGCTCAGAGATGTGGCGCTGCACACGCCGAACCGCCCCCTGTTCTGGGGGGCGATCGTAATCGCCTTTCTGATCGCGGGCGGCAAGGTCCTGCGGCGGGAGCGGTTCATCCTCGTGGCCTGCGGTCTGCAGATCTGTGCGTACATCACGGCCTACCTGATTACGCCGCATGACGTCGACTGGCAGGTGGCCACATCCTGGGTCCGGCTGCT
>JBDTRY010000226.1:0-6251 GCA_039931435.1 Acidobacteriota bacterium
GGGTGGTAAGCGCCCCAGGGATCGTGCCCCCCGTCCACTGGGGTCCCTCGCTCTCCGCTCGGGATGACGGCGCTCATCGTTTCTTCACTCTGGTTCAGCGCCCCGGCTGTTGATCCGCTCAGGATGACACGCGGGTGGTAGTGATGTGATTCCGCGCACACTGGCGCCTGCGCTGTTCCCCGGCTCAGGGATGACAGATCGCGTCCGCGCCGGCCTCCCTCTTCAGGAGGACCGGCGGGTGCGGAATGATGCTTACGCCGCTACAGCGCTACCGAGGTAGCGGTAACCGATCTTGGCCACGGCGATGATCACTGCGGCGTCGGTTCCCACCGCCTTCTGCAGCTTTCTGCGCAATCTGGTTACGTGTGTGTCGACCGTACGGCTGTTCAGGTTCAGATCGACGCGATAGTTCCAGACCCGAGAGAGAAGCTCGTCGCGGGGGACGACCCTCTCGCGATTCTTGAAGAGATACAGCAGGAGGTCGAACTCTTTCGGGGAGAGCTTCAGTTTCTGGTTGTTGGCGATGGCTTCGCGCGTGCCCGGATCGAGTCTCATGACGTGATCCTCGCAGGCCGTCTCCGCGCCGCGGTTGCCATCGGTCCGGCGCATGATGGCGTCTACCCGTGCGAACAGCTCCTGCAAACCGAAGGGCTTCGTCACGTAATCGTCCGCTCCGCCACGCAGGCCTCGGACCTTGTCGGTCTCCTGTCCCCGGGCGGTCAGGAGGATTACCGGCACCTGCGAAGACTTGCGGATGTGCTCGAGCACCTCGAATCCGCTCTTCTTTGGAAGCATCAGGTCCAGCAGCACCAGATCGGGCGGGTGCTCATGGAACATGTGAATTGCTTCCTCGCCGTCTGAGGCCTGCACGGTCTGGTAATTTTCGAGCCTGAGATTGATCTCCAGCCCCTGACGCAGTCCGGCGTCGTCCTCAACAATAAGAATCTTGGTCATCTGCACTCCTCCTTATGAAGCCTCACTTGGTTTGAGAACAGTGGAAGTCTGTTCGGCACGATTGGGAAGTTGTCTCGGGAACAGCAGCCGGAATGTCGAGCCCTCGTCGGGAACAGAGTCGACCTCGATGCGGCCGCCGTGAGCTTTGACGATCTGATGGACCAGCGTCAGCCCCAGTCCCGCCCCGCGCCGGGTTTCGGTGTCGGAGAAGGAGGCGCGATAGTAGGGCTCGAAGATCCGGCTCAACTCGCGGCTCTGGATGCCGATCCCGTGATCGGTGACGGCGATGACGACGCTGTCGTCCGACTGATACAGAGAAACGAGCAGCCGCTTGTCGTCCGAGGAGTACTTCATGGCGTTGTCGATGAGATTGAGGACGGCGCGGGAGACGCTGTCGGCATCCCAGGTC
Organism: Acidobacteriota bacterium; assembly: GCA_039931435.1. GTDB lineage: Bacteria > Acidobacteriota > Thermoanaerobaculia > Gp7-AA8 > Gp7-AA8 > JBDTRY01. Next base: position 1,364 of record JBDTRY010000226.1, read on the forward strand.
TGTTCGCCCAGACCGGACTGCATGTCGAGTTGCAGCGTGAAGCCGCGGTTTAGAATCCAGGACTCGTACGTGGCCAGCAGGCCTCGTACGAGATCAGCGGGATCGACGCGCGTGAAAGCCAGGCGATCTCCCGATCGCTGCAGACGGGCCACGTCCAGAACGTTCTCCACGAGATGATTGAGGTGGATGACTTCCCTGAGGATGGAGTCTTCGAGGGAGCCGCGGTCCTCGGGAGTCAGTTTCGCTCCCCGTTTCAGAGTCTCCGCTCCCAGCCGGATCATGGCCAGCGGAGTGCGCAGTTCGTGGGAAACATTGGCAATCAGGGCGGCGCGAAGATTCATCGCTTCGCTCTCCTTGCGCAGACCGCGGATGGCGAAGAACACCCCGAAGCCGGCGACGAGGATGGCGAACACCGCGAACCAGATCGAGACGATGCGGTAACGTCCCCACCCCGCCTTGGCGTACGAGGTCAACACGGCCGCCCGTACTCCGTAGGTCGAAAGTGGCTCGGACAGAGGCACCACGATCGAAAAACCATCCGCTGTTTCCTTGAGGCCCTTGTGATCGATTTTCACCAGCTCGATCCGGGAGTGGGCGGGCACCTCGTTGGCAGTGGGCAGGCCGGCCTCCTGCACGATCTGCCGGGTGACGCTGCTTCGGGTTCGTGAGAGCAGCGCTGTCGGACTGTACGTGTATCGGACCGAGCCGCTGGCCGTGATGAAGTCCTGTGTTCGGCGTTCCGCATGATTCCCGCGTCCGTCGAGGACGGTCACGTAGATGGAGTTGGCCGGATCGTCATCGGGGATGTAGATGGCGGACATGATCCATGGGTGCTGCTCGATCCAGGTTTTCAGTTGATCGAATTCAGGGCTGGGGTTCGAGCGTTCGGTCTGCTGCCACTGGTCGGCTGCCCGGAACATCTCGGAGCTCACGGCGACGTCGGTTCGTCGCGCCGTGACCTCGGCGGCGTAGGCCAGATAGTGAACGGCGAAACTGTTCAGAGCCTGTTCCATCTGCAGTGACAGATGGTAGGAGCGGTAGGCGAGGACGCCCAGAGCGATGGAGATAGCCAGAAAGGGAATGAGCACGGAGGCGCGGTGATACGAGGAGCTCTTATCGAAGATGCTCCTGAAACCGCGGGTAGTGACACTCGATGCCATCGTCCTGACCTTTGCGCTGCTGTGCTCCCGTTGATGGTTTGTCAGTTTGATCCCGCCACGACCATGCCGTGCGCGGAACGCAGATGTGCTGCAACGACTTTGTCGATCTGTTCCTTCGACAGTTTCTGAACGTGCAGCGTCAAGCGCTTGTAAGTTCCAATTCGGTTGATAGTCATTACGACTTTCTCGTCGTCAGGGTTTCGGTCGCTGGCAAGCCATCGTTCGCGAAGTTTTCTCAGTTCTGACAGTTTTGCATTCGTCAGATCCTTACCGGCGAGCATCATGATCCGATCTCCGGCGCGCAATCCCGCCTTTTCGGCAGGGCTCTCGGCGGCAACGGACTTTACGAAGATCCCGGTGGAATTTGCCCCGGAGACGACCTGAAACCCGAGGTACTTCTTGCCGGCCAGCATGCTCCGGATCTGGCGCGCACACTCGTCTGCCGGCACATTGCACTTCGTTTGAGCCTGCAGAACGCTGCAGAGCAGCGCCATGGCGACCAGCAGAAGAATGTTTCGGGGCTTGGGGGTCATGAATTAGTCAATCCGCGTCTGGCCGTAATAATTGCAACTCCCGTTATAACGAGGTTGTGCAGCCGAAACTCTCAGCGAAAGTGACAAATCAGAAAAACATCCTGAAATCGGACGCATTTCTGAAACAAAACTGTTGCCGGAATGGGGTCGGGATCGTTCATTTCTTGCGGAAACGTTCTTCGTAGGGCCGCATGGCATGCGGCCGGTAGTCCTGGAGAGTGGTGCATTCCGTGCGGTTTCGAGCGGGATACCGGCCGCACGCCGTGCGGCCCTACGAAGTTGACCGCGCTCGGAAGAATAGCGGCCTCCTGGACCACTTGGGCTGACGACCTCGGGTTACTGTGCGGGGATGAATACGGCGTCCCCCGTCGAGCGCTCTACGACCGATGCGTAGACCTTGACCAGCCCCTCACCCTCCTGCTCGATCTCCACTCGCAGTCCGCTTACGCCGCTCAGCCCCAGATCGCTCAGCACGTTGAACAGAGGCTGGCTTCCGAACGCCGCGATCGAACGCGACATGGCCCCGACGAAGTGTCCGGCCGGATCGAAAAACTTCAGAGTGACGGCGCCGGGTTTGCCATGCACTTCCACGATTCCGAAATTTGTGCGCTCGCTGGCGTTGTCCGATACGGGGAAGATCTGCAGGGCGTTCAGCACGTCCGCAAATCCTGTTTTCGCGTATGGCGAGACCGTGGCCCTTCCGGGAACGGATCGTGCCGGCGCAGCGCTCGACAGGGGAACGAACTGCCCGTACGTGCCCGCCGCTCCTGTTGTGTAGAGCCTTCCCCATCCGGAAAAAGGTGACGCGGAATCGATGCGCAACGTTCCGTAAGGCGATGGCGATCCGGGAGCGTTGACCAGCAGCTCGCCGAACAGATCCTCGGTGCTCAACGACGCCTGTGAGGGCAGCGTGACGGACCGCCGCAGTGTCTGCGAGGGGTCTGCTGAAGGAATGAACGTCAGGATGAAGTCATCGATGGCCAGTCCTTCGTTGACTATCTGCAGAGCAGTCTTCCACAGCGTGCCGTTGGCTCCGGGAGTCGACGTGGCCACCGCCAGCTGCCTGACGTAGCGAGGCAGGGTGTTCTGGTCATCCGGAGGCTCTGCGGCAGCGGCCAGGGAATACGTCGCGTCGCCGGTGCTCTGGTCCACGCGGCTCGCGTAAACAACCACACCATCGGGCGCGGTGACGGCAATCGATCCACCGGAAAACGGTCCGACGTTGGGAAAGTAATCGGAAAATGAAATCTGAATTCCTTCACGGGCATCGAGCGCGCGTGAGGCCACCGCCAGAACCTCACCGGAGGCATTGAGAGCCTGCATGGCGACCATGCTCGCGGTGTCGGTGGCATTGGCCAGGCCGATGTTCGTACGGAAACGGTCGTCCTGAAGGACTCCCAGCAACCGGCGCTTGCGTACTGACTGGGACGCATCGGCGCTGACATGTGCGGAGACGATTCGTTGACCGAAGCGGCCCGTGGGGCCCTCGTTGTAGGTCACGGCACTTGCCAGAACGCCATTCAGGTCCGATGCGCGAATTTCCAGCGCACCGGTTGAGGGATTTTTTCCGAAAATGCGTTTGACGACGTCATTGATGACGACGGATTCTCCGCTGCCCAGCGAGAGGTTGAAGGCAGTGGGGCTCGAGGCCGCGCCGTAGGCCCGGTAAGTGACCTGGACATCGCACGAAGCGGTGCTCCGGCAGAGCAGATTCAGATCGGACTTCCAGATCGTTCCGTTCGAGCCCGGCGTCGCGGCCACGCCGGCGAGCACTGCCTCGTCCTCGAGGGGCGAGCGGTCGGCCGGGCTGGCCAGCGCATCGACGATGCGCACGTTGTACTGTCCCGGAGAGTTCGCAAGCTGCAGGGAGATCGTCTTTGAGGTGTGCAGCGAACCGCCAGCGAAGGTGACGTCGATCAGTTGCGTTTGTCCCGGTTGGATGACTGCGGGACTACCGGCAGAGATCTCTCCACCCGCAGTGGTGGGGAAGAGCAGGTTCGCAGACGCGGCAACCGCGGAGACGTTGACTACCGGAACAGAAATCGTGATCGATTCATCGGCCGGGCCGGCCACGATCGTCCGTCCGATCTCGGCGAAAAGGAGCGCTCCATTCCCTGAGGTGTCCGGGGAAGGAATGGTCAGTACATTTGACCATTCGCTGACCGTGCAGCCGTTGGTGGCCCTGACGCGAACGTACGATCCGGGGGCTGCCATGAGCCCTGACCGCGTAGCGCTTGTCGTCAGCGTCTCTGTCTGGGCGAATAGCGGATCGGTCGAAGTCTCCACCTCATACGAGGCTCCCGGCGCGCCGGTCCATTCGACGGTCACGGCTCTGGCGGTCTGATTGAAGAGATTGAGTGTGATCGTCTGTTCGATTGGTGCCGCCGCGCTTTGCAGGTCGCGGAAGACCTGCAGCGAGTAGGAATCAGCAACGACGACCCGGTCACCGGCGAAGGAAACCTGCACAGGGTTCGACAGCCCGCTTGCCACATTCGTGATTCTCGGATTTCGTGGATCGGAAATGTCGAACCTGACCAATTCCCGCTCCGCCGTGATTCCGTAGGCGACGTCAGCCACGGCCGCGATATCGAGAAGGTGGGGGATGGCCAGGTCCGCGATCTCTGCCGGATGGATGATGTCAGAAAGATCGAAGACGCGGACGCGATCGGCATCGATGAGCAGCAGAAGCTGGGAGTGCGTTTCCGACGCGGGGGCAATCGCCGCGTCCGCGATTTTCAGCGCGGGGATGACGTGATCGAGGCGATTCGCCCGCGGCTCGGAGAGATCGATGACCTTCAGGGAATTCGGAGTGAACCCGTAGGCAGCGCCGTCTACAGCCACGAGGCCGAAGAACTGCCCGTTCTGCGGATCGTTTTTCAACCCGCTGAGAAACGTGGGGCGTGACGGATCGGAGATGTCCACGACGTGAAAACCGCTGGCCCGATTGTCTTCGACGAGATACTGGCCGGCCAGGGCGGCGTCGTCGGGCACATTACCCTGAGACAGGTATACGCCCAGCTCCCGCGGGTGAAAGGGATCGGCGACGTCGATGATGTGCACGTTTGCCCGCCCGTAAGCCAGCACTCTGGATCCACGGAGATAAATCCGATCGGCCGCATCGTACATCGGCAGCGAGGCCACCTCGCGCGGTTGCGCCGGGTTGCGGATGTCGATCACGCGGAAGAGCGGAGGATC
>JBDTRY010000227.1:0-6240 GCA_039931435.1 Acidobacteriota bacterium
CACGCCGTGCGGCCCTACGAGCAGCAGCGCCGGTCGTGATTTCAAGATACTTTTGACACAGTCTCTCGTTCGGGGTGACATGATCGTTGAATCACGCAGGCACTTCACTGGAAGCCGGGGGAACGGTCCAGGCGCGGGTGACCCGTCGCGTTCGGTCGGACGCATCTACGTCTCTCCGGTCAGGGACACTCCCGGCGCGGTCTGATTTCCTTTCCGCAGTAGCGGACGCGTCCGCTTTAGGTTTTCAGTGTTTTTCGATTGGCCATACGAAGTTGTTCGTAATTCCATGCATTCGTTACAAACCAATCGGCTCGGGAATCGTACTGAGACCTGTGAGTTCACTTCTTCGTCACGCTGCCAGTTGTCCGCAACGGTTAGGATCAGGCCAAACATGACGACTGTAGATGGGGTTCCACGCGTGGAAAAGAAACTTGCAATCACGGTTCCCGGAAACGCTGCAATCCCCTGGCTGGTTGGGGGAGGGGTGCATGGCTCCGCCGGCCCCCTGCACCAGGTCGATGGTCTTCCCTGCACGGACCTTGTAGGTCTCCGGGGAACAAGTTTGTCCCGCTTCCGTCTTAAGGCCCGCCAACCGAACTCATTCAGCTTCAGCATCCCCACACCAGTAATATTCGGAGTCAGTCGAGCCCGGCTCTCCCGCGTCCTTCTGCTTTTCAAGCTGGACGACTCCGCGCGCCTTTCGCGCCTCTCCGTGATGGATGGGCCGAACGAACTGTTTCATCTGCAGTTTCCATCGGAGCATCGCTATGTTGCTCCTGCGCCCGATGCCGCGTCACCCGATGAAATGACCGGCTTTCAGTCCTGGGACATCCCCGGTGTCCCCGAAGTCTTCTGGGGGATCGGGATCGGGGTGATCATCGATCCGGTTGATGGAGACGCCGACGTCACCTTCCTTTCCGCGGGCGTGGAGTTTCTCGTGGACTCCGATTAGCAGGCGTATCGCGCCCCATTCATCGTGGAAATGGTCCGCATCTTGCGATAGACCGTTCTGTGAGAGTTGCTCCGGAATGGGGTGAAAGATGGCTGAGCTGATTCATCAGTACTCCAAGCCTACCGAAGATCCGCGCAGAGGTCGCTTCATGGCTCGCGTATACGCGCAGCAGCGCTCCGACAAAATCTGGGAAGCGTTCTTCGAGTTCGTTTCCCTGAACGGAGACGATCTCGTCTATCGCACTAATAGGGAAACCGAACAGAGCAACCGCGAGGCGGTGGCTTACTGGGCTGCGGGCATCGAATCTGTCTACCTCTCCGGCGCGCTGGAACGAGCCCATCACGTCGCCCTGACCTGAGCACTGCGCTCGAGGGTCTTGCGGTGCGGTGGTTCCTGTTACGTTTCCGTGACGACCGACATTCTGATTGCATGTACGAAATCTTTCGTATAGATTCTCCGGCATGCGAAAGCGTCCACCCTCCCGTCCCACGGAAGCCGAGTTATCGATCCTCCGGGTAATCTGGTCAAAAGGTCCGAGCACGGTCCGCGAAGTTCACGAAGAGCTTTTGCGCGATCAGGATGACCTCGGCTACACGACCGTGCTGAAGCTCATGCAGATCATGGCGGAAAAAGATCTCCTCACCCGTGATGAAAGCAGCCGCGCTCACATTTACGCCGCTCGAAATCCCGAACAGATCACCCAACAGCAATTGATCGGACATCTCGTCGATCGCGCCTTTGGCGGCTCGGCCTCACAGCTGGTTCTGCAGGCACTCTCCAATCGGGGGAGCTCGCCGAGGGAGCTGGAGCAGATCCGTCGACTGATCGATGAACTGGAAGGAGCCCGGAAATGAGCTTGAGCGAATTTCTTCTGACTTCACCGGCAGCGCGGCTCATTGGCTGGACGCTGGTCCATTTCGTCTGGGAGGGAATTCTCCTGGCCGCCCTTCTGGCCCTTCTTCTCGAATGGGCCAGAGAGAAGTCCCCGGAACTCCGTTACGCCATGGCCCTGGTCTCGCTTTTTCTCATCTCCACGATTCCGCTGATTACTGCCGTTGCCACGCACCAATGGCAGCCGGCTTCCTCCGGATCGGCCTCTGCCATCTCCCTGCTTCCATCTGTGAAGACCCCGGCCTCTCTCACTCACGCCTCATCGCCAGACGCGGCCATCATTCTGGCCGTGTTCCGGGATGCCTCTCATCAGATGCGGGCGCTCCTCGAGGGGCGGAACACGGTGCGCGAGGCCGTGCAGTCGTCGCTCCCCATCGTCGTTTCACTGTGGCTTGCGGGAGTTCTTCTGTTCTCCATGCGCTTTGTCCGGGCGCTCCTTGCCGTTCGCAATCTTCTCAGGACCGCTACCACGCCAGCACTGTCCCGGTGCGAAGAAACCGTAAGACGTCTTCATAAGCGTTTCAACATGACCCTCCCGGTGAAGCTCATGCAGTCGGCAATGGTCCAGGTTCCGACGGTGGCAGGGGCGATACGCCCGGTGATTCTTCTTCCCCTGAGCGCGATCACGGGCCTGCCGCAGGACGAGCTGGAAATGGTCATCGCTCACGAGCTTGCACATATCAAGCGTCACGACTTTCTGGTGAACGTCATCCAGAATCTGCTGGAGACGCTGTTCTTTTTTCACCCGGCGGTCTGGTGGATCTCCGGAAGGTTGCGTGTAGAGCGCGAGTTGTGTTGCGACGACATGGCCGTGATGGCCTGCGGCGACCGCCTGCGCTATGCGCGAGCGCTGGCCGATCTGGAGGAACTTCGCTCGCACCCGCAACCGGCGTTGGCGGCGAACGGAGGCGACCTGCTGTATCGCATCCGGCGCATTCTGGGCGTCGAAGTTTCTCCACGCGACTCGGCGTCGTTTCTCGTGGCAGGATCGGTAATCTCGTTTCTCGGTCTCATTGCCATCGCCCCACTGGCCGTCATGGCCATGCCCACGCCTCCTGCGGCCCCCAGTCCCCCAAAGGCCATTAGTGAGCGCGTGCCAGTCCCGCCCCCGGCGTCTCCGGTTTCGCCTTCGACCGTGATCAGCGTCGAGGCCAGGCGCGATCTGTCGGACCTCGCCGTTCCATTGGACGTTTTCGTGACCGAAGCAATCGGTGAGAACGCTCTGGCGATTTCCATTCCCGCGGTCCCGGCTGCACCGGCGATCGCCCCACTACCTCCACGGGCACCACCGATTATGCCGCGTTTGCTGATTCGTGTCCCGGTGATCGCGGCAATGCCCGCCGGGGAAGCGGCATTCCTGGCCGCGCCCCGGCCCCTGCTTTCGCCGGCCGTGGTCCAGGCGCTCGAGCGAGTAAAAGCAACCGCTCCCCTCATCGCCCGGATGGCTATTCTGCCTCGGGTATTCAGTCTGCCCGCTGTCGCCGTTCCGGGAGTGGCTTCGGTGGCGGAGGACGGCTCCGGCAGGCGGCACGAGGCCGGCCGGTCGAATGATCCAGCGGTCTCTGCTGAATTCATGCGAGAAATGCGGGAGGCCGGTTATCAGCTCAGCGCGGAAGATGCCGAAGCGATGATCTCCCTGCGCGTTACGCGCGCCTTCGTTGACCGAATGAAGGGCTCCGGACTGTCCGATCTGTCAGCCGGAAATCTGATTTCATTGAAGGCGGTCGGAGTGACTCCTGATTTCATCAGCGGCATGCGCAGTGTGGGATTGGACGAACTCTCCACGGGAAACGTCATCGCCCTTCGAAGTACGGGAGTAAACGTGGCTCTCGTGCAGGCAATGCACGCTGCCGGATTCACGGATCTTTCAGCGGAGAACGTTCTCTCAGCGAAGGCTGTGGGAGTGACTGCCGCGTACATGGAATCGATGAAGGCCTCCCATGTAGACGATCTGGGCATCGACGAAATCATTGCATTCAGGAGCCTGGGGATTACAGAGAGCGTGGTAGCGCAATACCGTTCAGCCGGGTTTCATGGAGACGCTGGGGAGTTGATCGCACTCCGATCGGTCGGTGTTCCGCCGGACGACGTCAGGCGTTTCGCGCAACTTGGTTACGACTCCCTGTCGGCGGAGGATCTCATCGGACTGAAAAACTCGGGCGTAACTCCGGAGTTTGTCGAAGAGCTGAAACGTCAGGGTCGCGCAGATCTCTCCGTGGATGAGCTGATCGAGGCCCGATCCTCCGGGCGGCGTCCGCATCGTCGCTGAATTTCGCTGGACTTTGAGGTTGATGGCAACGAGCCTTGTAGCTACGTTCCGTCCGCCTCTTTGCCGTCCCACAACTCAACGAACTGGCTGACGGTTGCCGGCGCGAATCCGGCGTAGTGGTTATTTACGTACACGTGGGTCTCCACACCCCGGCGGACGGTGGCCCGGCACAACCGGACCCAGTCCCGCAACTCCCGCGATCGATCGACGATCAGTTCCTTCCAGCTCGTGGTCCGCGTCTCGATTTCCTTGCGGTCGCCAAGGAGCCGGACGTACGTGAAAGCGGGGTTGGGCGTCTCCAGGGCAGCAATCTGATCCGGGGGGGGCATCCAGGGATGATCGATGTGAGCGAGGGCCACTCCTCGCCTTCCCAGAAGATCAAGAAGTCCGGGGCCGATCCACGATTTGTTGCGGACCTCGACGGCCAGCCTGAAGTCCGGGCCCACCCCTTCGAGAAAGTTTTCCAGCCTTCGCAAGAATTCGTCGCCGGGCATGGCACCACGTCCGAAATAGGGGAACTGAAGCAGAAGCGGCCCCAGTTTTTCGCCCAGCTCTGCTGCGGCACCGAGGAACTCGGTCAGTTCTCCGTGGCAATCCTCGAGGACCTTCTCGTGCGTTATGGCCGATGGAAATTTCAGTGCGAATCGAAATGCCGCCGGAGTTGTCTGGTACCACTTGCGTACGACCCGGCGATCCGGGATCGCGTAGAACGTGCTGTCGATCTCCAGAGTGTCGAAGCGCGTCGCGTAGTGAGATAGAAACTCACTGTCCTTGAGCCCACGCGGGTAAAACGGGCCTCGCCAGCCCGCGGCCGTGAAGGAACATGTGCCGATCCTCAACGGCCACCGGCTGGATGGCGGTGGTTCGCCGGACGAGTCGTCACTGTCGAACAGTCCTTTTGGATACAATCGTTCCATCATGTCTCAACCCGGCCCTGGGGACAGCTTCGGATCAGCCCGTCTGGTGCAGCGGCGCATGGCCATTATCGCCTTCGCCGCTCTCGCGATCCTTCTGCTCTGGGCCACGGCGAAAATACTCGCTCCCTATATCACTCCCATCATTCTGGCGGGCATCCTGGCCACCTTCACGCATCCGATGTACAGACGGCTGCGGGGCCGCCTGCACGGCCGAAAGGGTCTGGCCGCTCTGATCATGCTCCTGGGTATCACGCTCGTTCTCGTCATCCCCGCCTTTCTGTTGACGTTGATGCTCATCAACCAGGCCACCGGCCTTCTGCGCCTGCTCGAAACGACGAACTTCCAGAAGATCGTTGCGTCGTTGAACGTGAGCGAGAAGCTGAGTTGGATCCATCGCTTCGCGCCCGGGTTCGATGCCAGCCTTCTTCAGCCAGGTCCGCTCATGGTGCGTGTGCTGCGCGAGATTCCGGGCTTCATCGCCGCGCACGGGACGGACTTTGTGACCGGTTTTGCGGGAATGGTGGTCGGCTTCTTCATGATGCTCATCGCCACATATTTTTTCTATACGGAAGGAGAATGGATCGCTGAGGAACTAATGCTGCTCTCGCCGCTGCCGGACCAGTACGATCGGGAGATCTTCGCCCAGTTCCGAGGAGTCGTCGACGCCACCTTCCGGGGACAGATACTTACGGCACTGGCCCAGGGGGCGGTGACCGGAGTGGGTCTTGCCGTAGCAGGGGTGCCCGCGCCCATTCTCTGGGCAGCGGTGGCGGCCCTAGCCTCCCTCATTCCCATGGTCGGTGCCGCCGGGGTATGGGTTCCCGCGACGATTTATCTGTTCGCAGCCGCCTCCATGCGCGGAGGAAGCTACGGCTGGGCGATCTTCATGCTGCTATGGGGCATCCTGGCCATCTCCACGGTCGACAACCTCATCCGTCCCTGGGCCATGAAGGCGGGGATGAACATGCAGGCCATCGTCCTCTTTTTCGCTATTCTCGGTGGAATCTCCGCTTTTGGCTTCGTGGGAATCCTCATCGGCCCCCTGGTTTTCGCCTTGCTCGTAACGGTTGTGGGGATTTACAAGACTTTCCTTCCACCAGTGGATTCGCCGGAGATCGTCCCATTGGAAGTGCCGCTGGAATCCGGTCCGATTGCGGACTAGGAGTCTGCGCGGCAGAAACGCCCGACCGCGAGAGAGTGGAGCGGCGAGT
>JBDTRY010000228.1:0-6211 GCA_039931435.1 Acidobacteriota bacterium
TCGCGCGGAGAGAGCCTGCTCTTTTTCTTCATGACCCTGATGTCGTTCATCGTCTACGCCTACTCTCCGGCGGGCGACGTCGATCTGCTTTACAAGGTCCTCTACCTCATCGAGGACTTCGCGCGGATCATCCTTCCGCCGCTGACACTGCATTTCTTTCTGCGGTTCCCCCGGCCACTTGTCAGAAGCCGGTGGGCCATCCCGGCCATCTATGCCTTCCCCGCACTCCTGGCCCTCTGGGAAATCGACCTGCTCATTCTGGGCAACGTCGTTCCCATCGCCTCCCTAGCCACCTCCTCGATCATCGTCGAGCGCTGGCAGGTACTGCACTTCGCCATCTACTTCACCGTGGCGTTCGCCGCCCTGGCCTACACCTACCGCACGGCCTCGGTCGCCGGCCAGAGGCGCCAGGTGCAATGGATCTTCTTCGGCATGGGACTGGGATTCTTTCCATTCCTCTTCTTCTATCTGATCCCCTTCGTGCTGAAGGGATCGGAGACCGGCTACACGTCGCTGGCCATTCTTCCCCTGGCCCTGATCCCTCTGGCTTTCGCGGTTTCGATACTTCGTTACCGGCTCTGGGACGTCGAGGTCATCATCAAGGAGGTTCTGGCCTACGCCGTGACGTTCATCTTCGGTGTCGTGGCTTTCTCCACGATCAACCTCTTCCTCTCGCGAATGATCGAAGAGCAATACGGGATGGAGCGGAACTTCCTGGCGTTCACCTCCGGACTGTTGATCGCCGGAGTCCTCATTCCGGTGAAGGGGCGCATCGAATCGTTGATCGATATGTTCGTCTATCGCGACACATACCGGCACCGCAAAGCGATGATCGACTTCGCCCAGGAGCTGGCCAGTTTCCGCGACCTCGGTGAATTGATCGACAGCGTGCGCGAGCGGCTGGCGGCGGCCATCAACCTTCACCAGCTCAATCTCTACGTGCGCGAGGGCAGCCGTTTCCGGATCCTGCAATACGAGCAGGCCATTCCTTCGCAGATCACGGACGGCGATTTTCCCGTGCTACCCGTGAACCGCCCGCTCACTCTCGACGAACCTCACCTTCCCCACGCCTCGGAGGTTCCCGGACGGCTCATCGCCAACGGCTACCGCTATCTCTTCCCGCTGCGCCACCGAGGCGAGTTGCAGGGCATGCTCATCGTTGGAAACAAGCGCGACCAGGAAGCGCTCTCACGCGACGACACGCATCTGATCGGATCCATCACGGCGTCGGTGGCCCTGGCCATCGAGAATGCCCGGCTCTACGGCCGTCTGCGGCAACAGCTCGACGAGATTCGCTCGCTGAAGGAGTACAACGAACACGTCATCGAATCGTCGTCGTCGGCGATCGTTGTCGTCGCCGGCGACGGAACCGTTCTCACGGCGAACCGCGCCTTCTGGGAACTCGTTGGCGTCGGTCCCGACTCGCAGGAACGCATCGCCCAGCTCCTGCCGGCGTACGCCGAGCTGGATCTGCCGCTGGGTATGACCGCTGAGATCCATTCTGTAAACCGCGCTGGACAGGAAAAATATCTGACCGTCTCGGCAAATGCATTCAGCGCCATGGATGCCCCTCCGGGCACGATCGTTCTGGTCCTGGGAGACGTCTCCGAAAGAGTGCGGCTGGAACGGGAGCTTCAGGACAAAGACCGCCTCGCTTCACTCGGACTTCTGGCCGCCGGCGTGGCCCACGAGGTCAACACACCTCTGGCCGGAATCTCCTCGTACGCGCAACTGATCCTGGCGGACACACCGCAGGACGACCCACGCTACGCCATGCTCAAGAAGATGGAGCAGCAGACCTTCCGCGCCTCCCACCTCGTGAACAACCTGCTGAACTTCGCCCGCAACCGGTCGAGTTCGAATGAAAAGGTCGATCTCGATGACCTGATCCGCTCCACGGTTTCCCTGCACGAATCGCTCTTCGAGGCCCGGCACATTACCGTCCATCTCGATATCGCCGATCCCGTCACCGTTCACGGCGACCACTACCAGCTCCAGCAGGTGCTCACGAACCTGCTTCTCAACGCCAAAGACGCCGTCAGCGAGGGCGGCCTGATCTCGGTCACGCTGCTGAAGGAAGGCGGCTGGGCGAAGATCATCGTCTCCGACGACGGTCCGGGCATCCCGACAGAGATGGGCAGAAAAGTGTTTCAACCCCTGGTTACGACAAAGCAGGCGCAGGGTGGAACGGGATTAGGATTGGCCATCAGCGAACGGATCGTGCGCTCGCATGGTGGGGAGATCAACCTGGAGAGCGGCGGTGGTCCCGGTGCAACATTTTCAGTCTCTTTACCGTTATCGACTGGCAACTGACGTCACAATCAGTTGTCCGGTCGTTAAGACAGGGAACGAGGCCGTGACGTCGCGGTCCTGACGAGGTCACGAAGTCGTGCCCGACACCGAACCAATGGCGAGAGAAGCGATTCGATGAGAGTACTGATTGTCGACGATGAGGAAGTCCTTCGTGACGTCCTGCAGACGGTCCTGACCCGTGAGGGCTTCGAGGTGCTGTTGGCCGCCACCGGCGAAGAGGGCCTGACCACCATCGACACCGAAGACGTGGACCTGGTGATCCTGGACATGATGCTTCCGGGAATGAGCGGTCTGGAGACGTTGCGCTCGCTGAAGAGCACACACCCCGGGATCCAGGTGATCATGATCACCGCCTACTCCAGTATCGACGGCGCCATCGAAGCCATGAAACAGGGCGCCTTCCACTACATCCCCAAGCCCTTCAAGAACGAAGAAGTCATCCTTACCGTCAACAAGGCTCTCGAACAGCGGCGCCTTTCCAAAGAGAACGAACGCCTCAAGGCCGAGCTTTCCGACCGCTATTCATTCGCCAACATCATCGGCAAGAGCGACATCATGCACCGGGTCTTCGACCTCATCCGGCTGGCCGCTCCTTCGCGATCCAACATCCTTATCGCCGGGGAATCCGGAACCGGAAAAGAACTGGTGGCCAAGGCCATCCATCACGGCAGCCCCCGAAGCCGCAACGCCTTTGTGACGGTGAACTCCGGATCGCTTCCGCCCGAACTGCTGGAATCGAATCTGTTCGGTCACGTCAAGGGAGCCTTCACCGGAGCGATCTCTTCGAAGCGCGGCCTGTTCGAAGTGGCCGACGGCGGAAGTATCTTCCTCGACGAGATCGGAACGATCAACCTCGAGACTCAGGCCAAACTTCTGCGCGTCATCCAGGAAAAGGAGTTCATGCGGCTGGGGTCCGTGGAAACGGTGAAGGTCGATGTGCGCATCATCGCCGCCAGCAACGCCGACCTCCAGGACCTGATCAAGGCCGGCACGTTTCGCGAGGATCTCTATTACCGGCTGAACGTAATCACGATCAAGCTCCCGCCGCTGCGGCGACGCCGTGAGGACATTCCTCTGCTCGTCTCTCACTTCCTGACAAAGTACGCAGAGGAGAACAACAAGAAGCAGCCGGAGATCACCCCAGAGGCCATGCGCATTCTGCTGGACCAGCTCTGGCCGGGGAACGTGCGTGAGCTGGAGAACACCATCGAGCGCGCCGTGGTCCTCTGTACTTCGGGACTGATCGGGGTGGATCTCTTACCCGACTACCTGAGGATGCCAACGCCCTCCGACCAGCCGACCATGTTCGTCCCGGAGCAGGGAGTGTCCTTGAAAGACGCCGTTTCGTTGTACGAGCGGAACATGATCCTGCAGTCCCTGGACATCGCCAAAGGCGTGCAGAAGCGCGCTGCAGAGCTGCTGCATCTCAAGCCCTCCACACTGAACGAGATGATGAAACGCCTCGGCATTCAGTGGCGCTCGCAAGCTTCCGCCAACGCGGCGTCATCTGCCGCAGCAGCAGAAGAGGAAGCGGTGGCCGTCAGCGACTGACCAGGGCGCCCGTGAGGCCTCTCGCGAAAACGTCACGCTTGTAGGGCCGCACGGCGTGCGGCCGGTACCCCCGTGCCATTTCTGACGTTCGAATCCCGGACCAAATGCGCCACCCTCGAGGAATACCGGCCGCATGCCATGCGGCCCTACGATGTTGCAACCGCGGTCGCCTGCGCCATCGCCGAAATTCCACAGCACCCTTGTAGGGCCGCACGGCGTGCGGCCGGTACCCCCGTGCCATTTCTGACGTTCGAATCCCGGACCGAGCGCCACCCTCGAGGAATACCGGCCGCATGCCATGCGGCCCTACGATGTTGCACTCGAGGGATCTCCGGTGAGACTCGCGGCGGCGTTTGAACGAGCCGGGCTCAGCGAGGGTCCGGTTAATATCGAATCTTGCCGCCCATAGCGCTTCCGAACGCCGATCCCACTTGCTACACTGCACCTCGCCGTCGAAGCTGGATGAGAGTCCACAGACTGACCAGACTCCAGCAGCCCTCCAGAAGAATGAACCCGTACTGCCGGGCGGCTACGGCTGCAATACAAAGTGCCGTTCCACCAATCAGATTGAGGAGCTGGTAGCGAAGCGACTCCCGTTCCATCCGTTGCAGCTGGTTCGCGGCGAATGCGATCAGTACGAGAATTGCCCCTCCCAGCGAGAGTAGCTGATAAGCCATGTCGATTTTTTCCTCTTCTGCAGATGTAATGATCCAACCGTCGCGAGGACACAACCGAATGATCAAGAGATTCTTCCTTCTCCTGCTGCTGGGGACGCTTCCCGTTCTCTCGGCCTCCGCACAGGCCCCTGCGCTCCAGAGCCCTGAACAGTTCCTCGGTTACGCCATCGGCGCGCGTTATACGCCGGACGATCGCATCGTCGAATATTTTCACGCACTGGAGCAGGCCTCGCCTCTCCTCAAAGTCGTGCAGTACGGCGAGACGTACGAGCACAGGCCCCTGATCTACGCCATCATCGCTTCAGAGGCCAACCTCGCTCGCATCGAGGAGATCCGCGGTGCTCTCGTGGCGCTCAGCGATCCTACGACGACCTCGAACGCCCGGGCCGGGGAGCTCGCTGCTTCCATCCCGGCCGTTTCCTGGCTGGCCTTCGGCGTCCACGGAAATGAGACGTCCTCGAGTGAGGCAGCAATGATGGTCGCCCATCATCTGCTCGCCGGGGGTGAAGATGTTGAGGGCATTCTGAAGAACACGGTTGTGATCATTGACCCCTGCCAGAACCCGGACGGCCACGACCGCTTCGTGAACTGGTACCGGCAGGTGCGCGGCGAAACCCCTGATCCGAATCCGGATTCGATGCAGCAGTTTCAGCCCTGGCCCGGCGGGCGGTACAACCATTACCTGATCGACATGAATCGCGACTGGGCAATCTCCAGCCAGCAGGAGACACGGGCCCGAATCGCAGCGTTCCAGCAATGGTACCCGCAGGTATTCGTGGACTTTCACGAGATGGGATACCGCTCCAGCTACTTCTTTCCTCCCACCGCTGCACCACTGAACTCGAACATCGGTGGCGACATCATGAGTTGGTATCAGCGTTTCGGGAAAGCGAATGCCGAGGCGTTTTCTCAACGCGGATGGCCGTTCTTCGTGAACGAGGAGTACGACTTCTTCTATCCGGGCTACGGGGACACCTGGCCGGCGTTGCATGGCGCGATCGGCATGACCTATGAGGTTGCAGGACAACGTGGTCTGGCAATCCGCAAGCCCGATGGAACGGTGCTCACGCTCGCCGATCGCGCCGAGCGCCACTACACCACAGCTCTGACAACCCTGAAAACGACGGCGGAGAACCGCGAAGGCCTGCTCCTCCGCGGGTACGACATGCTCGCCGACGCCATGAAGAACGCCAAAGACGTTTACCTGCTGGTGAACGACTCACCGAATCAGCCGGGGCTGGTGAGCGCGCTGCGCAGGCAGAACATCGATGTTTCGGTTCTCACTGCTCCGGCACGGCTGCGCGCCGCGGCCATTCAGGGAGGCCAGCCACAGCTTCGGGATCTGCCGGCCGGAACGGCCGTGGTCAGCACGAAGCAGCGCTTCAGCGCTCTCGTGCAGACTCTCCTGGAGCGCACTCCGTCACTGTCCAAGGGCTTCGTCGAGGAGCAGCGCCGCAAGATCGACACGGACAACACGGACGATTTCTACGACATCACCGCATGGTCCCTTCCCATCGCCGAAAACGTGACGTCCTATGTCGCGCAGTTACCGCTCGATATGCGCACCGCTCCCTGGCCGGATCCGGCGCAACCAGCAACAATAAAGCCCGCCCGTTACGGCTACCTCATCGACGGCCTCGATCCGAATCTTTACCAGGCCGCGGGAGCAA
>JBDTRY010000229.1:0-6121 GCA_039931435.1 Acidobacteriota bacterium
GCGAGCTGATGACGGATCTGGCCCTGCTGAACGGGCGGAAAGACATCGATGATGCGGTGGATGGCCTGTTCGGCGTCGCTGGTATGCAGCGTGGAGAGAATGAGATGACCGGTCTCCGCCGCGGACAGGGCCGTGGCCACGGTGTCCAGATCGCGCATTTCGCCGACGAGAATCACATCCGGATCCTGCCGCAACGCCGCCCGCAGCGCAGCGGCGAAGGAAGGCGCGTCGCGTCCGATCTCGATCTGCTCGATGACCGAGCGAACATTTCTGTGTTCGTACTCGACAGGGTCCTCGATAGTGATGATGTGGTCTGCCCGACCGCGGTTGATCTCGCCGACCAGCGCTGAAAGTGTCGAGGACTTTCCGCTGCCGGTCGGACCGCAAACGAGCAGCAGGCCCTGTCGCGTCGTCACCAGATCCGTCAGCGAAGTCGGGAGATGCAATTCAGACAATGTCGGGATCTGCAGCGGCAGGCTGCGCACTGCTGCTGCCAGCTCGCCCCTCTGACGATGCACGTTCACGCGAAATCTCCGCAGTGAACCACCCTCGGACGATCCTGCACCCACTCGCAGCGAAAAATCGGCGCTGCCATCAACTTCGATCCTCCGCAACATGCGAAGAGAGAGGTGCGGAGCGAACATTTCGTCGATGTCTTCGCCGTCCAGAATCGATTCGTTCACCGGACCCAGATTTCCTCCGATGCGGACGATCGGCGGAGCTCCGCTGACCAGGACCAGGTCGCTGGCGTTCTGCCTCGCCACCTCGTTAAGGAGACGCTCCAGGGAGCTTCCGCGACGGACATCGCGCTGACCGGCCTCGAGAACCTCACCATGGTCCGCACCTGAAGCGCGGGCCTCGGCAGTACCGCGACCCTGCTCGCCTTCACCGCTGCGGTTGAGCTCCTCCACCAGCCGGTCCAGCTCGGGATTTCGTAGAAAGTCGTTCATCGGTTCCCCTCAGAGCAGCTCGGAAACAATCCAACTTCGCCGATTCTCCTGCACAATCTACGCAAGAATCCAGCGTTGGTCACTCTACCGGTGGCCCTCGCAACAAACTTGCATCGAGAAGCGTTTCCGAGGATGTAATGACCAGTGACCCATCGATTCAATCGGCTACGGGCATCAGCGTGAAGCTTCTTCTTTTCGCCGTGCTGCGCGACATCGTCGGAGCCGACGAGCGCGACCTCGATCTCCCCAACGGCGCCACCGCGGACGACGTCTGGCAGGATCTCCGCCGCCAGCATGCATCCCTCGAGGGCTACGCCACCGCGCCCATGACTGCCATCAACATGCAGTACGTGAAATCGTCAGCAGTGCTTCAACATGGCGACGAGCTGGCGTTCATCCCACCGGTTTCCGGAGGCTGAATGAGCCGCCACCTCACAGACGATCCCATCGACGTTGGCGAGCTGGCGCGGGCGGTGCTGCGCTCGTCGGACGGAGGGCTGGTCGTTTTTTCCGGCGTCGTTCGCGATCACCACGAAGGCCACGCTGTGGAGTCAATCACCTACGACGGCTATCGTCCGATGGCCGATGCCGAGATCGCCGGCGTCATCGAAGCCGTGGAAACCAGATATCCCGGTGTGCGGGTAGCAGTGATTCACCGGCTGGGTCTGATTTCCGTGGGAGAAATTTCCGTAGCCATCGCCTGCGTCGCCGCCCATCGCGCGGAAGCCTTCGACGCCTGCCGCGAAGTAATCGACAGGATCAAGGAGCGCGTACCAATCTGGAAAAAAGAGAAAACACCCGACGGCGAGATCTGGGTGGGATGGCAGAAGTGAGCTCGTCTCGGAGCGAGTCGCCTGCGCGCTCACCGGGAGTGTCCCGCCTTCAAAACGTTATCCCGAAGCGACGCGAAGATCTGCGGTGAGGCCTGGGACAGCCGCATGGCAGGGACGGGGAGATCCCTCCTCGGGATGACATCGTCGGCGCAGGAGCAGCCCCTCTCATCAGCAACGTCGAGCGAACTGCCGTCGTCCTATCTCTTCTACCTGGTTGCTCAAAAGACCGCCGAACATCGGAGTGTACCCACCCCGGCAGGGTGACAAGACACACGCCGCGATGACAGAATCCTCATCCGTATGATTGATGTGACCAGCAGCCAGTTGCCCTTGGGCGCAGGCTCGGGATCTTCCGACGTTGAGGCTCTTCCCGCGGCCACGACGATCGTCCTCCGCGGTGATCCGTTCGAGGTTCTCCTCCTCCGTCGTCACGAGAAGAGCACCTTCGTCCCAGGGTCCTGGGTCTTCCCCGGGGGAGCAGTTGACGATGCCGATCGCGCAGCCGCGGAAACCATGGCCACAGGCGATCGCACGCTGAACGTGATGAAGATCTCCGCAATCCGTGAGTTGTTCGAGGAGGCTGGAATCTGGACTGGAACGGCACCCGATGACCTCCAGTCACGGCGTCAGACGCTCCTCCACTCCGCGGGCGGATTCGCCGAACTGCTATCCCAATTTCCCGTCGATCTCGACCAGCTGGTCTTGACGGCCCGATGGATTACACCGCTCGGAGTGCGGAAGCGCTACGACACCTGGTTCTTCCTCGTTGAGGTTCCCCCGCACTCCGTGGCCACCGCGGACGAGCGGGAAGCTGTGGAGATAACCTGGGTCACTCCTTCCGAGGCACTGGAAAGGAACCGCAACGGGGCGATGCCCATGGTTTTCCCTACGATCCGGAACCTCGAAGCCATCGTCGAGTACTCCTCGCCCGCTGCCCTGCTGTCAGCCCGCAGATCCGCCAAGGTAAAGACCACGCGGCCGATTCTCGTTGTCGACGGAGACAGCAAGAAAATCATTCTTCCGGATGATGGTTCGTGATCCGGCAACTTCGGGCACCGAATCCCGGGCCATTCACACTGGATGGGACGAACACCTACATCGTCGATGACGTAGCCATCATCGACCCAGGTCCGGCCAGCAGACCGCACGTTGACAGGCTTCTGGCGGCGGCGCCGCTGCTGGAGAAGATTCTCATCACCCACCGCCACGGCGATCACGCTCCGGGCGCCATTGACCTGGCCTGGCGCAGTGGAGCCATCGTAATCGCCCCGCCCGGAGTGCTGAACGATGATCTCGTGCACCGCCGGCTTGTCGATGGAGATGAGATCAAAGCAGGTCAGACGATTCTCGAGGCCATCGCCACCCCCGGGCACACCGCCGAACACTTCTGCTTTCTCTCGCGCGAAGGCGATCTATTCACCGGAGACATGATTCTCGGCGCGGGAACGACGGCCATCTTTCCGCCGGACGGAAACATGGGCCAGTATCTGCACTCTCTCGAGGGCCTTCGCACTCGCCACCCGAAGCGCATCTTCCCCGGACATGGCCCCATCCGCGACGACGCGGTTCCTCTGATCGATTCCTACATCGAGCACCGTCGTATGCGCGAAGGGGAAGTCATCGAGCAACTGGCCCCGGGACCGATGACCATCCCGGAATTGCGGGCGAAGATCTATCCGGATCTCGCCGAGGGGCTGGAGCCGGCCGCAGAGGCGCAATTGCTGGCCCATCTCACGCACCTCCGCGAACAGGGAAAAGTTGATGAAGAGGGAGAGTTCTACGGATTGACCAGGTGAAGGCGGGCGGACCCGGGATCGTCGATTCAGCGCGGAAGCGCGAATCGCACCATCATCTTGTTGATGTAGTAGATCGCACCCGAGTCCTCCAGCCGGATGAAAAGATCTCCCGGCTGATTCATCAGATCGGAAACGCGTGGATGAATGAGGGGAGCGCCGATGCGCACATACCCTTCCAGGCGTGAGCCATCCACCAGCTCCAGAATGGTTTCCTTGATCAGAGTCAGTTCCTCGGGTTCGCCGCGCGGATCGCTCGTTACGCGAACCCAGAGAATGTGCTCCTTGTTCACGATCTTCGGGATACCGGAGCTGCTCATGGGCAGAAACTGGCGGGGCCCCTGCAGATACTCTTCCAGGGTTTCAGAAAGCACGCGGTCGGAGGCCGGTGCCAGAAAAATGACGTGCTCCTCCGGCTCGGATCCGGGCAAAGCCAGATCCACCGTCTGCTCCATCATGGGTACTCGGACATCCATCAATTCGAATCCCATAGAAACCTTCGAGCTCGAGACCTCGGCCGGTTAAAGAACGACGTTTCAGAGGTTATCACGCAGTGCCGGGCACGCATATAGAATACGCTGCCGATCGACGGAGGAAAAACCGCACGTGAAACACAAGGATCTCATTTCAATCCATGACTATGCCGCCGAGGAAGTCGGCGAGATTTTCGCTCTGGCCAGCGAAATGAAGAAGAACCGCGACCGCTTTTCGAAAGCGCTCGATGGACGGACTCTGGGGATGATTTTCGAGAAATCATCGACTCGTACCCGCGTCTCCTTCGAAGTGGGGATGTTTCAGCTCGGCGGCCATGCTCTCTTTCTGTCGGCACGCGACATTCAGCTCGGCCGCGGCGAAACCATTTACGACACTGCCAAGGTTCTCTCCCGCTATCTGGACGGAATCATGGCCCGGACATTCGCCCACAAAACCGTCACGGACCTCGCCGAATACGCCTCCATCCCGGTGATCAACGGTCTGACCGATCTGCTCCATCCCTGTCAGGGACTCACCGACTATTTCACGGCCCTGGAACGATTCGGGGACCTCGAGGGCCGCAAGATCGCCTACGTCGGAGATGGGAACAACATGGCCCACTCGCTGATGTTCGGCGCATCGAAGGTGGGCATGAACATCACCGTGGCTACGCCGCCAGGCTACGCGCCCGATCCCGAAGTTGTGGCCCGCGCTCAGGCCGATGCCGATGGGGCGGGGACGCGAGTGATCGTCACTGATTCCATCGAAGAGGCAGTACGCGATGCCGACATCGTGGAGACCGATGTCTGGGCCTCGATGGGTCAGGAGGAGGAGGCCGAAAAGCGCCGGCGCGATTTCGAGGGCTGGCAGGTAAGCAGAAAGGTCATGGACCTGGCCCGCCCGGAGGCGATCTTCATGCACTGCCTTCCGGCACACCGGGGAGAAGAAGTGGCTGCTGAGGTCGCGGACTCGGAGCAGTCCGTGATTTATGACGAAGCAGAGAATCGTCTTCACGTACAGAAAGCAGTTCTCTATCTGCTCATGAAGAACGGTTCCTGACAGGCATAGGCATGACCAGCATTCCTCCCGAGCCGACCGCCGCAAGGAAAGGCATTCTTGTCATCGCCGTACTGGCCATGATCTTCTTCGGGATCCTGTTTCTTCTCTTCATCTACAGCGGAAAGCATTCGGACCGACCCGCGGCGGCGGCGCCCTCGCCGGTCTACGTGCTGCCAACCTCCCTGCGCATTCGCAAGGAGCCCTCGACGACGGCCGACGTCCTGAATACCGTCCGCCGGGGCGAGAAGCTTTCCATGACCGAGGATCAGGGAAACTGGGCGAAAGTGACGCTCACCGATGGATCCGACGGCTGGGCGGAGCGGTCGTATCTGGAGTCCGGAACGGAACACGATCGGCGGCTGGCGCGGGTGACCGCCATTCGCAGGCTCCCTCCGCTGGAGGCTCAGGTCGAGAGCGACAGTACGGTCTATGCCGGCCCTGGCGTGTTCTATCCGGTGATCGGAAAGCTTGACGGACAGTCACGTGTGCGGGTCTACACCCGCGATCACGACTTCTTCGCCGTGGAGTTCGGCGGAGGCATCGGCTACGCCGAGGTGGACACGATCGACGTCACCGCCTCGGGAGGGGTCCAGTTCGAGGTCGCCTCCAGTCACTCGCCGACAGGCTCGGCGGGCCAGTTAACCGGAACAATGAGCGGCATGGACTCTACGGCCGAGTCCAAGGACCGAGGCATGGACGAGACCATGAGCCAGGAGGAGATGCATACCCGGCCGCAGGCGGAAATGCCGGCTCCGGCGACCGATCGCCCTGTGTACGCGGTGGTTCCTACCGGCGGGACGCCCCCGGTGGTGGTGGACCAGGTGAATCCGCGCTACCCGACGCTGGCGCGGCGAGCGGGGGTGGAAGGGCCGGTGGTGTTGCGGGCCATCATCCGTCGTGACGGGTCGGTGGAAGACGTGGAGGTGCTCCGGGACCTCCCCATGGGTCTCGGGGAAGCGGCGCGGCGTGCGGTGGAGCGCTGGCGTTTCCGGCCGGCGAGGTTTCACGGCCA
>JBDTRY010000230.1:0-6060 GCA_039931435.1 Acidobacteriota bacterium
CTCCGAATCTTCGAGGGTCAGGTAGGCGAAGATCTTGTCTTTGGCAAAGGTGTAGTCGGCCAGGATCAACTCGGTGAACAGCTCCCGCTGGGAAATGCTGCGTTGCTGGTCGTAGCGTGAAAGAAGGAAGAAGAGCTGGCAACGAAAGGCCGCTCCCCGCTTGTCCTTATAGAAATCGCCGAGAAAGGGATTGTCCGCGTCCTCCAGCACTTTCGTGCCGCGGAAACGCTTCGCCAGAAGGTCGACGAGCGAGGTTTTGCCGACCCCGATCGGACCTTCCACGGCGACGTGTCTGAAGGGAAGCGACTCCATAGATGCGAGGCAACTCAGAATATCACGCGGCGTGTCTGCAGAGCGGGCTGCTATCGTTGGATGTCCAGCTCCGAGGCCACCACTCCCGTGGCGGCTACCACCTGGAGCAGCATCAGCAGCGACGAGAGGGCGTGGAACCTGCCGAAATGACGCCGTGCCGGATCTGACGGGGACAGCTCGGATATGGCCACCGGGGACCGCGCCCGGATACTCCGCACATGAAGATCGGCAAAAATCTGAGCGGCCCCGAGGATGAGTGCGGCAGACAGAAGGAGCGCGCGAAATGAGCTGCCCGGCCGGCGCAGGACCGCAAGGAGAAACAAAAGCGGTACGACGATCGAAATGTAGTGCCACGACGAGAGCATCCCGCCCACCATGTTCGCTGCTGCGGTTCGATTCTGAGCCGTCCGGAATGCTGCGGGTGCTGCGAAGAACATCAGGAAGAGACCCCCTCCCAGCCACAGAGAGAGCAGGAGCGCCTTGACGACGGAAATGAGCCGGTTCATTCGATCATTCTGTCACGCTGGACGTCACTCGCTGATACGGAACGGCGGGCGCAGCACTCCGCGATCCGTGATGATTGCCGTGATCAGCCGCGCCGGGGTGACGTCGAATGCCGGATGAAGCGCATGGATCCCTTCCGGGGCAGTACGCACCGTATGCATCGTCCCCTCAGCGTCCTGTCCCGTCGTATGTGTGACCTCCTCGGCGCTACGTTCTTCGATCGGAATGTCGGCACCACTCTTACAGCGCGGGTCGATCGTGGACCATGGTGCAGCCACGTAGAACGGCACGCCGTGAGCGTCTGCCAGGACCGCCAGAGTGAAGGTGCCGATCTTGTTGGCCGTATCCCCGTTGGCGGCAATGCGGTCTGCACCGACGATGACAGCATCGAACGTTCCCTTCTGAAAGAAGCTTCCGGCGGTGCTGTCGGTGATGAGGGTGACGTCGATTCCTTCCTGTTGCAGCTCCCACGTGGTGAGCCGCGCTCCCTGCAGGAAGGGCCGGGTCTCGTCCGCAAAAACGGAGATGTGTTTTCCGGCATCCCGTGCCGCACGCACGACGCCGAGAGCGGTGCCGTAGCCGGCTGTGGCCAGGGCGCCGGCATTGCAGTGCGTGAGAACAGTTGAATTCGAGGGGAGGAGTTGCTGGCCGAATTGGCCGATGCGCCGGTTGCCGGCGATATCCTCGTCGAGAATCAAGGCCGCTTCGGAGATGAGTTGGGCCCGCAGCCGGGCTGGGTCCATTCCTCCCGAGGCCATGAGAGCGGCTGCTCTGGACTGCATCCGCTCCACGGCCCAGCGCAGGTTCACGGCAGTAGGACGCGATTCCAGGAGCAGCGCCGCGGCGTGGTCAATTCTCGATCGGATTCCGGCCTCGCTGGCCTTCGATGTCTCCTCGATGGCCATGGCCATCCCGAACGCCGCTGCCACGCCGATGGCGGGCGCGCCCCGGACATTCATGGCCTTGATGGCAGCGGCAACATCCTCCGGAGAGCTGCACTGAATATGGCGAACAGCGTAGGGAAGGAGGCGCTGGTCCAGCACCTGCAGCCCGCCGTCGTTCCAGAACAGGGGACGGACCTCATCAGCCATGGCGCTCGTTATACTACGCGCAGCGGAACAAGCGGCTTGCCGACTTTTGTTGCACTGGTTTTCAGGCGGGCAGCGATGGACACCCCCACTTTGAACCGGAGGATTCGATGGTACGAGTTGGAATTAACGGCTTCGGGCGTATTGGACGCAATGTTGTCCGGGCAGCGCTCGCGAAAAACACGGATGTGGAGTTTGTGGCCTGCAACGATCTCACCGACGCCAGGACCCTGGCCTACCTGCTGAAGTACGACTCCGTGCACGGAACGCTGCAGAACGAAATCACCAGCTCGGATGGGTCGATCCTCATCGATGGCCGCGAGTTGAAGGTGTATGCCAGTCCCGATCCGGCCAGGATTCCCTGGAGCGATCTTGGAGTGGAGATGGTCATAGAGTGCACAGGCCGATTCACCACGAAGGAAAAAGCAGGAGCTCACCTGTCCGGGAGCGTCGAGCACGTGATCATCTCCGCTCCATCCAGGAACGCCGACGTCACCATCTGCCTTGGCGTGAACGAGGAGGCCTTCGACCCTGCGCAGCATAAGGTGATCTCGAACGCTTCCTGCACCACAAACTGTCTGGCCCCGGTGGCAAAGGTGCTCCACCAGAAATTCATCATCGTTTCCGGGCTGATGACGACCATTCACTCCTACACCAACGATCAGGAAATTCTCGATCTCCCCCACAAGGATCTCCGGCGGGGGAGGGCTGCAGCACTGTCGATGATTCCCACCACCACGGGTGCCGCGGCAGCAGTAGGCCTTGTGTTACCGGAGCTTAAGGGAAAGTTCGACGGCATCTCCGTGCGCGTTCCGACGCCGAACGTTTCGCTGGTGGACCTCACCTTTCAGACTGAGAAGGCCACCACTGCCGAGGAGATCAATGCTGTATTGCGGGAGGCCGCCGACGGTGCACTGGAGGGAATTCTCTCGTACTCCGATGAGCAACTGGTCTCCGTGGACTTCAACGGAAACTCCAATTCCTCGATCGTGGACACGACCTTCACCCGGTCGGTCGATCCCCACTCGCACAAAGTACTCTCGTGGTACGACAACGAATGGGGCTACTCGAACCGCGTGCTCGACCTCGTTTCCTATGTTGCCAGGATCAAGCGTGAGGCATTGAGCGCGGCCAAGTAAGCATTCTGACTTTCTGTCTGGCGCGGGTGGCACTGCATCAGCAGTGGCCTTTCTGCTGTAGCAGCCGCTGACGCCACCAGGCCGTGGAGACAAACATGATCGAGATTCGAAACGTCGATCTCCTGGAGCTCGAGGAGTGCACTGTCTTTTATCGCGTGGATTACAACGTTCCGCTCGAAGATGGCGTCATTACCGACGCAACGCGCATCCAGTCCACCATTCCCACCCTGCTCATGATGCGGGAACGGGGGGCGCGAATCATCCTCGCCAGTCATTTGGGACGGCCAAAGGGCACTCGCCTAGAGAAGTATTCGCTTCGTCCTGTTCGGGCCAGGCTCTCCGAAATCATGAACGTCGAAGTGGACTTTGCCAGCGACTGCATTGGCGAGGAAACCGTAGCGAAGGCTTCGGCGGTGAAGCCGGGGGGGTTGCTGCTCCTCGAGAATCTGCGCTTTCATCCCGGCGAGGAAGCCAATGATGCCGGATTCGCCGCGGAGCTTCGCCATCTGGCTTCGTTTTACGTCAACGACGCTTTCGGGGCCTCGCATCGAGCCCATGCTTCGATCGTGGCCCTTCCGGAGCTCTTCCCTTCCCGGAATGTCGCCGGCGGGCTGCTCCTGGCCAGGGAACTGCAGTTTCTCCAGAAGCTGACAAACGTCTCCGCGCGTCCCTTCGTGTCGCTCCTCGGTGGCGCCAAGATCGCCGGCAAAATCGAGCCGCTCGAAGCTCTCGTCAATCGAGCGGACAGTGTCCTCATCGGCGGTGGAATGGCCAACACTTTCCTGGTGGCGCGGGGAGTGCGGATGGGGGCCTCCCTCGTCGACCGCGACTCGCTTGAAGTTGCCCGACGTATTCTGGGGGGAAGCCACTACGCCACGATCGAGTTACCCGGCGATCTCGTCACCGCCGACTCCACCGAAATGCCCGGCCGGGTGGAGACTGTGAACGTCGAGGAGGGGGTGGCAGATGGAATGATGGCCGTGGACATCGGTCCACAGACCATCGAGAGATATTCGACGATCCTGGCCGGGGCACAGACAATCTTCTGGAACGGACCGATGGGCGTATTCGAGAAAGAGTCGTTCGCGGCCGGTACGTCAGCAGTGGCACAGGCCGTGGCCCATTCCAATTCCATGTCCATTGTCGGCGGCGGGGAATCAGTCGAAGCCGTCAACAGATCCGGTGTCGCAGAACGCATCAGCCACATCTCCACGGGCGGGGGAGCCTCACTGGAGTTTATTTCCGGTATCAGCCTTCCCGGGGTGGCAGTCCTGGAGAAAGCCTTTCATGCCTCAGGAGATTGAAGTCAAATTTCGGCTGCCGGACCGCCAGGCGCTCGTAGCGGATCTTCAGGCCGCCGGCGCGGAGCAGCTCTACCCCGAGACCTTCGAAGACAACATCGTTCTGGACCGTCGCGGGGAGTTGCGCACCAAAGGCGCGGTTTTACGCGTTCGAAAATTCGGACGCTTCGTGCTGACCACGTGGAAAGGGCCCGTCTCCATAACGGAAGGGGTGAAATCCCGGGAGGAAGTGCAGACAGGGATGGAGAGTTTCGAGCGTGCTCTGGCCCTGTTCGACTCCCTCGGGTTCAAGCCGACATTCCGCTATCAGAAGTTCCGCGAAGTCTGGAGACTGCGCGAATCTGAAGTAGTTCTGGACCGGACGCCGATCGGAGAGTTTTTCGAAATCGAAGGTTCCCTGGAAACGATCCGGGCGGTGGTCACGGAACTGAAGCTGAGCATGGATGACGCGTTGCGGGCTACCTACGCCGATCTGTACCGCCAGCACCGGCGGACGCGCCCTGATCTCCCCGAAAACATGGTCTTCGACCCGCAGGACTTCCCGTCGGCATGAAGGGAATGATTCTCGCCGCCGGATTCGGGACCCGCTTCCGTCCGGCAACCTACGAAGTTCCCAAGCCCATGGTCCCCCTCTGCAACCAGCCTCTCATCGATTACGCGGCCGAGGCCATGCTCGGTAGTGGAATGAGCGATCTGATTGTGAACCTTCACCATCTCCCGGACATGATCCGAGGGCATATGGAACGGCGGTACGGGAAACGCTGCACTTTGCACTTTTCGCTCGAGGAGACGATTTTGGGAACAGGAGGCGGAATCAGGCGGGTGCGTTCCCTGCTCGAAAGCGACGCCGATTTCTTTCTGGCCAACGCGGACACGATTCAGTTCCCGCCGTTCGAGAAGCTGGCTGATGTGCGGCGTTCCCATGATGCATTGGCAGCGTTGCTTTTGCGCCAGCCGCCGCGAACAGACCGATTCACAAAGGTCTATTTCGAGAACGAGCGCGTCACTGGGTTTGGAGAGGGGCAGGGTCAGACACTGATGTTTGCGGGAGCGCACAACGTCAGCCGGCGAATTTTCGAGCGTCTTCCCGATGCTGAATTCTCCGGAGTGACGGAGGATGTCTACCTGCCCGCAGTACGCCAGCAATCCGATACGCTTGCAGCCGTTCTTTATGACGGTCCCTGGTTCGACATCGGCACGCCCTCCCGATATCTTGCGGCCTCGTCCTCCATCGCGGCGCTGATGATCAGCGGAAAACTGAGGCCGCCTCCGGGATCCGAGACCGATTCGGCCCGAAGATCGCTCCTGTCCGATGAGAGCAGAATCGAGGGTGAGTTCGAGGAATCTGTGTTCGGCCCGGGCAGTGCAACGCCAGGGCGTTCGCAAGTCAGCCAGTCCGTTTTCTGGAGTGGCGCGACGATCGGCGAGGACTGCGTAGTGGATCGGTCCATCCTCTGTGACGGTGTCCAGCTCCCGGCTGGATCGCATGTGGCGAATGCCATGGTATGCCGCCGCCTCGATATCTCGTACGCCGAGGGGATCGCTGTCGATGACGATTTCGCGTACGTACCGATCGACAGCTCTCGAGAGGCAATGATCAAATAATCTGCGACCGGACGGAATCGCTCAACAGGATTTCACTGGCCCGCGTGTTGCACGCTTTGCCACTCCTGCCCCATGGAGACCCGCAACCTCTCGGAACTCGAACTGACCGGA
>JBDTRY010000231.1:0-6033 GCA_039931435.1 Acidobacteriota bacterium
AGGTGGAAGAGATCCAGGACGTCCTCACCGACGTCATGTTCATCAATCGCGGCCGAATTGTTTTCCAGTGCAGCATGGAAGAGTTCGAAAGGCGCTACCTGGAAGTACTGGTAAATCCCGAGAACGTTTCTGCGGCCAAAGCGCTTCAGCCTTTTCACGAGCGCCAGCTGTTCGGTCGCAGCGTCCTGCTCTTCGACCACGCCGATCGCCGGCAACTGGCGGCACTCGGCGACGTGCGTACCCCCAGCATTGCCGACATGTTCGTTGCCGTGATCGGCGATCAGGCTGGCCCGGCAGAAGGAGCGGCTCGATGAATCCGGACGTGGTCGTCGAATCTGCAGAGACAGCCCGGGAAATGGCGCCGGCGCACATCCCGGCCAGCCGGCTCCTGTACTGGTCTGTGCGGCGCGAGTTGTGGGAGAACCGTTCCATCTACCTGGCACCGCTGGCCGTCGCCGCGCTCTTTCTTTTCGGATTCGTGATCAGCACGATCCGACAGGCGGGCAGAATCCGTGCGGCCCTGGAGCCGGTGAGGTTGCATGATCAAAAGTTCCTGCAGGAGCCCTACGCCTTCGCCGCGCTTCTGCTGATGGCCACTACGTTCCTGGTCACGTTGTTCTATTGTCTCGACGCGCTGAATGGTGAACGGCGTGATCGCAGCATCCTCTTCTGGAAATCACTTCCGGTTTCTGATTTGACGACAGTGCTCTCCAAAGCGAGCATTCCCCTCATCATCATGCCCCTGCTGACCTTCGCCATCACCGTGGCCACCCAATGCATCATGATGGTTCTGAGCAGCATGATCGTGGCGGGGAGAGGGCTGGATATGGGGACGCTCTGGCCCCATCCTTCTTTGTTCCGGATGTCCGTGATGCTGTTTTATCACCTGTTTTTCATCCATGGGCTCTGGTTTGCGCCCTTCTATGGTTGGCTGCTCCTCGTGTCGGGCTGGTCGCGGCGCGCCGCGATTCTATGGGCGACATTGCCTCTTCTGGCCATTGGCGCCGTTGAAAAGCTTGTCTTCAACAGTTCACATTTCGCCGCCATGCTCACGTACCGCTTCAGTGGCGGCTCGCAGGATGACTCGTTCTCGGGAGGCGGGATGTCCATGGACCCGGGGAAGATGTTCGATCCCGTTGCGTTCATGAGCAGCCCCGGTCTGTGGATCGGGCTGATTGCAACAGCGGTATTCCTGGCCGCGGCAGTACGGCTGCGCCGCAATCGCCAGCCAAACTGATTCGCAACGAGGTTGCTCCCACAGCCATGAGGAGATCGTCCCTGGAACCTCCCGGGGCGCATGCGGGACGCGTAACGGGGCATGCACCTACGGCTTGCTGCAGATCTGCCGCTTCGCGCCGCTCATGAGTTCGGGTAGGTGCCGTAGACAAAGACGGCGCCCCTCTGCATCCGGAGCCGTTCCGACATTCGAATCTCCAGGGTCTGTCGTTGCGATTTCACTTCACGCTCGGCGGCCGTTCAAGATTCCCGGAATTGGATACGGAGAGCGAAGCGAAACACGGAGACTCGCTTCCTGCTCTGGACCGAGGCTTGTACGTGGTCAGGATCCTACCGTTTCGGCTCTTCGTAGAGTCCGAACTCATTGCCCACCGGATCGGTAAAGACGGCAAATGCACCCATGTCCGGCCCGATATCCGTGCGCGGCGTGACGACGGCGCCGCCCGACTGTTCGATCGCTTTCAACGAGTCGGTAATGCTGTCGACCATGATGTAGGTCCGGGTTCGTTCATCGGGCCTTCGGTCGCTTTCCTTGACCCAGGTCCCGCTTACCCCGGCTGGATCATCGAACGCCAGGTTTCCGTCTCCCCGTTCCCGCACCTTCCAGCCAAAGATCTCGGAGTAGAAGCGCGCAGAATCCTCGACGCGGTTCGCTGGGATTTCGAGATAACAGATCTTCCCGTGAGGCATGAGTGCGTCCTCCAATCAGTGAGGCAGAAGGCCCAACGGATTCAAGCTCAGTGGTTCGAATCGCGCGCGAAATGGTCACGCACTGTGACCGGCTGCTCCGCGACGGTTCCTATACCGGATCAGCGGACTGCTTGCGTGGCCAGAGAAAGTACACATTGAGCCCTAAAAAGAGAGCGATGGAAATCCACGGACTGACGAACGCCAGAATCGTCGCCAGAGCATAACCGGTTGGTCCGACCAGGAATCTTCGCGCGATTATTTTTGCGCGATCCGGCGAGATCGCAGGATTGAGTAACTCCTGATGTCTGGATGCGTGGTTCCACATTGCAACGACAAATACGCCAATGATCGTCAATGTGCCACCGTAGAAGGCGACAGCCGTGCTCTGGTTGAGCCCCGAGTGAAGTGCTTCGGCGAGGACGGCCGTTGGAAACGGCAGGAAGGCGATGAACATCAGGTGCAGAGTATTCAGAAGCAGCAGCTTCTGGTCAACGCGATCGATCCAGTCGAACATAGCGTGGTGATTGATCCAGATCGCGCCGATCACCACGAAGCTGATTGCGTAGGCCAGATAGGAAGACCACAGCTGAAGAAGTCCATGGCGGAGGTTGGCAATCGGCGGAACTTTGATCTCGAGGACGAGCAAAGTCGTGGCTATGGCGAAGACGCCGTCGCTGAATGCCTCGAGGCGATTGGTCTCCACGCCTGGTCCTCAGGTGATTGTCATGGGGTGAATCCTTGCCGCTGCGTCTCCAGGCTCACGGGCCTGGAGCTGCGGACGAAACAGTAACGCACTCGGGACGAAGCAACTCTAAGATCTCCTCAAAATTCGAAGGCCTGGCCCTCAAGATCTTCCGTCCTCAGGGTTTGCGGACCGACTCGGCCCATCAATCCCCTACTTCAACTTCAACACCGCCTCAGGAAAAATCCCGGCCGTTTCTCCGCGATCGCCCGCCTCGCGCGCCACGATGCGGATGATCTGACCTGATTTCGCGCCGATGTCGGTGTAGGCGATCCTGCCTGTGTAGACCTTTCCTTTTGCGGCCGTGTGAACAGCGTCACTGGACGTCAGCACATTGCTCTTTTCAGCGATATTGATCAGTGACGACGAAGACGACCGGGCCGCTCCTCCGTCGTCTTCCACCGAGGCGATCAACTCGGAGTCGAACTCCA
The DNA here is from genome assembly GCA_039931435.1 of Acidobacteriota bacterium. Lineage (GTDB taxonomy): Bacteria > Acidobacteriota > Thermoanaerobaculia > Gp7-AA8 > Gp7-AA8 > JBDTRY01. Next base: position 3,100 of record JBDTRY010000231.1, read on the forward strand.
TGCCCGGCATGTCGGCGTAGTAGCCGTCGAGGCCCTCACCCCCTGTCTTCGGATTGTTGTCGACGTCGATCGATACTCCGGCGATCAGAGCATCGAGAAGCGACGCCGGCTTCGGCGCATCGGCCAGCGTCGCCGCGATGACGATGAACTTCCCGTCGCTCGAGAGCTCGAGCTTCACCACATCGACAACGGGCGACCCCTCGGCGAAGACATCGGGTCCCGCGTCGACCAGCGTGACTACTGCCTTCGGTGGCTCTGCAGCAAAGACCGAACAGAACATCGATGCTGCAATCGAAGCTACGACCATCCGGCTCTTCATCATGCCTCTCCTCTTCAACGGGTGCTCGAAAAGTGTTCCTCGGTTGCCGGCAGGCAAGGCGGCTCGTGGACCGGCAATAGTAGTTCACCTTCCCGGCGCCGTCGATCTTCCTGATGACGAAAGTCGAAGTCTCGCCCTGCAGCAGCCACCCGTACTCATGAACGACCGAGGCAAGGAGCCTGCCGAATGCAGGTGGTCGTCGGGCAGTTCGGCATGTACCATGGCGCCCCAACGAAACCAGTACTGGCTGAACCATCTCCAGGAGGAGCGTATGCGCCGGGTGTCTTTCCTGTTTCTCGTCTCCGTTGTTCTTCTGACCGTACTGCCCTCCCCCGCTTCGGGCTTGAATACAGGCGACACCGTCGCGATCATCCCCATCATCAGCCGCGTCCCCGGCGTGGGAGGGAGTCAGTGGCGAACGGACGTCTTTATCGCCAATCACTCGACGGTCTCCAAGACCCGCACGCCCACGTTCTATCAGACGATTCAGTCCAGCGACATCTTTAGATTCGGAATCGCGCCTCAGGCGGACGTGCAGGTGGAATTCAATACTTCCGGCGACCTCATTTACGGGTATGCCTCGGAAGTACGCAACGACACCGGCGACGCGATCTTTGTCTGCGGCACTTCCCCGAACTCATGATCGGAAGGTCGGGGCTTTCCGGTAAACAGGCGGCAAGGGCCGATCTGACTCGGCAATGAAACGGGGGGAACGCCAGTGAATCGTCGATCATGGCTGCTGTCATTCGCGGCGGCCTCAACTTTGCTCGTGGGCGCTTGCGAGCCTCAGCCGAAACCTGCCAGCGAGGCGGCCGTTCCGGCGCTGACCGGCGCCTGGAGGTCCGACGTCCAGTTCAGGACTGGAGCGTTTGCCGCGATCAAAGATCTGCAATTCATGTACGTATTCAACCTTGGCGGCACGATGACCGAGTCGTCGAACTACGACGGCTCACCGCCCGTGCCACCTGCGTACGGTGCGTGGAAGCAGATTGGCGCGAACGAGTTCGAAGCCCACTACGAGTTTTACGTGACCGCGCCGCCCAAAGGGATATCCGAGATCACCGGCGGCGGAGGGTGGCTTCCAACAGGCCGCGGAAGCCTCGTTGAACGAATCACGCTCGCCGCGGACGGCAAGTCATTTCAGTCGACGATTCGCTATGCGCAGTTGGCGAAGGACGGCAAGCCCACCGAAGCCGGCGGAGAGGCGACCGGGCGAGCTGTCAGAATAGGAATATGAAGGCCTTCGAAGTTCAGGCTCTGGTATCTACTGCCATTTCAATACCACACTGAATGCCATAAAGATCCTGATTTACGGCGCTTCCGGAGCAATCGGCACAGCGGCAGTTCAACTCGCCAAGGGTCGAGGCGCCGACGTCACCGCTTCGAGCGGATGGGTCTCCACGCTTCCTCAGGCGATTCTCATGGGATGAATCCTCGCGTGCGGAACGTGTAGCTGGGGAATGCACTGACTGCTTACCGCAGAGCTGCCGCTTCTCCGCTCATGAGTTCGGGGAAGTGCCGAAGACGAAGATGGCGTCCCCTGTGTCGTTCCGTACTTCCGAGGCATAACCGTAAATGAGGTCGCCGGAAGTATTGAATTCCACCTGCACGTCCGCCTGAGGCGCGATTCCGAAACGGGTAAAAATGTCGTTGAACTGGATCGTCTGATGCGGCTGCAGAGTGACCTGCTCCGAATGCAGACTGACGTTCGTGCGGCTGCTGACATTGAGGTTCACGACAATCGCCGTACTGTTCGCGTTCGCCACTCCGATGTTCAGGCGGTTTCCATTGATCCCCGAAAGCCCGAACAGATACGCCTGCCGGTTCAGATAATTCCGCCCCAGGCCGGGAACATTCTGGCCGAATTCACCTACGGCGTTGCCGGCATTGTAGATGCGCGCCCGAGCCTCGAATCCGCTCATGTTCGACGAGCGGATCTCGAGCTGTCCTGAGGCATTGTCGAGACCGAAGTTGTTCAGGACCAGATCCGGCAGCGAGAGGGTAGTGAAGGGTTCGATAGAAATGGACCGGTCCAGAGCTGCCGAGCCGGCCACATAGAACGTGAGGGTGAGGGTCTTGGAGACCGTCGAATGATTGGCGATAAAAACATCCGTCCGCCACTGACTGCCTCCCACGCCGGGGACGCGGCTGATGATGGGGATGATCACGACGGTGTCGCCGGTATTCAGGGCCAAAGCGGGTGAGGGTACTCCGGTAAGAAGAACGACGGAGACGATAAAAAGGAAAGACAACCGGCGCATACGAGGCTCCTCGAGGTGATACGGCGCGTACTGGTTTCGGGGGGAGGCGTCGCCATAGTACATGACGAAACGTCCGTCGCAGGAAGTTCCGGGCCTTCGAGTCGGACTTGTTAAAAATTTCTTAGAGCGCGGTGAGCGTCTGTGATCGCCGGCGGACCAGGCCTCATGGCCGGCACCACCCTCGACATTCGCCGGGGTCCAGACCTTGACCACGCAGCACGAACGTTCGCCATTCCTCTTTGCGGAGAATCGAAGCTTTGACCTGATCCTCTCGGGATCCGGGGCAGATTCAGGCACCCGGCGAAGTTTCCTGCCCGATCCACAACCGGTTTCCGTCCGGATCATCGATGCGGA
>JBDTRY010000232.1:0-6016 GCA_039931435.1 Acidobacteriota bacterium
CATGTCTACGACGGCCTTGATCTCCACGATGAGCTTCTCTTCGGACGTCTCGGCGATGAAGTCCGGGATGTACTCCTGATCGCCTTTGCCGTAGCGGTAGTAGATGCGCAGAACGTCCGCTCCCGGCCGGAACCACTTCTCCACGCTGTTTGTATCTTCGAGGACTACGGAGAAGCGCCGCTCCGTGTCCGAATCGAATTTGGCACTCTCGTAGAGCGACTTGCGGAAGCCGGTGAAGAGCATGCCGCGGATGTACTGCTTGTCATCGACCGGCGCACGGAACGGGCGGGGGCTCTCCTCGGACGGCATGGAGAAGCTGCTCGGACGGAGGGAAATGAAGCCCTTCGCCACATGCACATCGAGGTCCGACTGCGTCTCCCAGTAGTGCTCCTGCATCTGTGCGTGCACGAGCTCGGCGAGAGAACGCTGGTAGAACTGCAGGACGTTCGTCACCTCCTCGTCGTCCTTCAGATACGACTGAAGGTGCGCCACGACCTGCCCGGCGAGCTTGTAGAGCAGGTCCGCCTGGTCGTCGTAGGAAATGTCGTCAAAGTCGATGAGCGCGCGCACAAGGTAGTTTTCGAGGCGATCTTCTTCGACCGCTGTCTCGCCGCTCACCAGCTTTTCGCGAATGTTGCTCTGAAGATGCTGGATGAGGATCTCGTGTTCCACCGGTTGATAGCGAACATTCTTCACGTCGAGATCGAAATCCCTGAACCCGGACGTGATCTCTCCCGTGGGCACGACGCTGATCCTCGGGATATCGATCGTCTTCTCGATGATGAGATCGATCGCCCTCCCGACGACGGTCGGAAAATCCGGCCTCTCGACAAAACCCTCAATGCTCTGCTGCCCGGCGTTCCATGCGTCCGTGACCTTCCGGATGATCTCTGCCTTCACTTCAGGCTTCTGCAGGTCACGTGAGCGTGGAAGGCGTTCGAATTCCTTCACCACTTCGATTGTCGTCGTGGCCACACGCCGGTCCTCGATGGTGGGAAACGGATCTCCACCTTCGCCAGCGAATGCCAATTGCCGCGCTTCGGCGTCCTTGACATCATCGCCAACCGGCGAGGTCAGGGCATAGATCAGCGGCTGAACCTCGACGCTCTTCTTCTTGTCGAGCGGAACCTGCGTGATGACGATTCCCCCGCGAATCGCCGAATCGGGCCGGTTCGCCTCGTCGATAATCTCCTGGAAGCGATCGTGGGCAACGATTGTGAGCCGGTCCACGGCGGATACGCCGACCCGCTTTGCGTATGGAAGACGCAGGCCGCGGCCGATGGACTGTTCCACGAGGGTGCGGGAGTTCGCCGTTCGGAGCGGGACAATCGTGTACAGGTTCGTGACGTCCCATCCTTCCTTCAGCATGTTCACGTGAACGACGATCTCTGTCGGTTCATCGGGCTTCTCCACCGCCAGAAGACGCTCCACCACTTCATCCTTCTCCTCACCGCGCTGGTTGGAGTGGACGGTGATCACATGCCCTCGGTAGCGGCCCTCGAAAAACTGGTCGTCCTCGATCAGCTTCTGGAGCGCGTCGGCATGCTCGGTGTTCTCGGCGACGACGAGCATGAAGGGTTTGACGATCGGCTGGCCGAAATTGCGTGCGTAAGTCTCCAGCTCAACCTTCGTGGCCTCATGGACCCGCACGCCGTCCTCGAGCTTCAGGCGTTCCAGCTGCTCCTTCGTGTAGGCCTCGGCGTTGAAGTTCTCACGAGTGGCCACCGCGGGCTGCTTCACGAACCCGTCTTCGATGGCTTTCGAAAGCGGGTAGCTGTAGATGATGTTCCTGAACGGAATCGGAGCTTTCGATCCCTGCTCCACCTGCGGGGTGGCCGTCAGTTCCAGCCCGAGGATCGGCTTCAGTTCGTTGAGGACATCAACACCGCGCTCTCCGCGGTAGCGGTGCGACTCATCCATGATGAGCACCAGATCAGGCAGTGCTGCGAGGTAATCGAAGTAACTCTTCCCGATGTACTCGGCGAGCCGTTTGATCTTCGGCGTCTTTCCGCCCCGAACCTCGGCGTTGATCTTCGAGATGTTGAAGATGTTGATATGAACGTCGTCGAAGAGCGTGGTCTGGATACGTGTGCCCTGGCCGCGCTCGTAGTCGTCGCCGGTGATGATGACCGGCGGGTTGTTGGCGAACTCGGCGATGCCGTTCAGGACGTACTTCGGGTGGCCCGGGGTGAAGTCCCTGATCAGTTTGTTGTAGATGGTGAGGTTGGGGGCGAGGACGAAAAAATGCCGGATGCCCTTCGTCTTGTAGAGGTAGGCAATGAAGGCGCCCATGAGTCGCGTCTTCCCGACACCTGTGGCCAGCGCGAAGCAGAGGGAGGGGAACTCGCGCTCGAAGTCCTCGACGCTCGGATACTCCGAACGGATGGCCTCCAGCGCTGCCGCTGCATCCGCATCCTTTGCGGGCGGCGCGATCTCAGTGATGCGGGCCAGGATCTCCAGGGCCTCCCGTTGCGGCGGACGGAGGCTCAGACGTCCGCTGATCGAATTCACGCTGCGGTCCATCACCGATAGGCCTTGTCGCGCGGCAGGACGCGTTCGATATCGATCACCTCCTCGTCCTGCCGAAACAGCACGCGGAGATCTCCGATGCGCATACGAAAGAGCGGCGGGTCGATACCTTGCAACCGGCGAATGTTGCCTTCCCCTGAGGTCGCATACTGATGGATGGACTCAACCACCCGGCTGGCTTCTGGCGCACCGATTTTCCTGAGGTCCTTGAGCGCACGGGTTGTCCAGCGGACCGTTCTTGTCACTTAAGAAACTCGCGCACGACCTCGTCGTGCGGAATGAGCGGTTCGCGCTCACCTTCCTCGAGGACGCTGGGGTCGAAGGGCTCGTCATCGATCGGCGCATCGTGGATGGTCCACTTCGTACGCGATACCGCGGGCGATTCGATCACTTCCAGGATGCGGATGGCGAGGTCGATCTGGTTCTCCTCGAGTTCTTCGACCAGTTCGTGCAGACGCTGACGTCCAGTCATGAGGGTTCCTCCGGTAATGGACTGTCGCCGTGCTCGCTATTTTCGAACAGGGGCAGTGATCGGGATGATGGCTGAGACCGGGCCTGTCTCTTTCGATCGGAGGGGACGCGGTCGGTCTCAACCCCCAGATCGGGGGCGGCCGGCAGGTTTCTTATCTGCAGGCTGTAATCGTCGTGTCCCCACTCGCAGCGGGATAGCACGGCGTGCGGAATCTTTTTGATGGTGAGATTCAGGAAAGCATCCGGCCTGGCCCGGAAGGCGGCACAGCACACGAGGAGAGAGCGGGCCTCACCGACCTCGTCACTCAGCGCCTGAAGCTGGTCACGCGTGAGTTTCTGCGTGGTGACGTAGATGAAGTCGCGTTCGGTCGAATAGCCTTGTTGCCAGTAGATCGTGTCGCTCGGCGCGTACGTGAAACCCTCCAGCTTGCAGACAGCTTCCGCCAGCTGATCCGCGTTGTAGGTCGTGTTGATGACCGGGTTGCCCCAGCTGTCTCTCTGGATGAGGGAGGGGGCGAGGTGAAGAAAGCGGAATCCTCCACCGCCCTTCCAATCCACCGCTTTAGTGATACCGCCCTGATCCTGACCATCTATCACTCTTCGAAGTCGAGGGGCGATGTGCGTCTTCGCATGTTCGCCAAGCTCCACCATGATCCATCGGCGCCCCATCTTATGGGCGACCGCGCCCGTGGTACCGGAACCGGCGAAAGAGTCGAAAACGAGATCACCGGGTTGAGTCGCGATCTCCAAAATACGCTTTAGCAACCTCTCCGGCTTTGGCGTCGCGAAGACGTTTGTTGCTCCGAAAAGTTGGATGCTTTCCTTCTTGGCCTCGTCGGTGTGACCGACTTCATCGTGAGACCACCAGTTATGAGGCGTCATCCCATCGCGGACTTCGGAAATGAATAGTTTCAGCGCTGGTACAGTGTTCTTGCCGTCGAGCCCCCACCACAACCTGTTTTCGACCAGATGCATGTGGTGCGTTTCGGGGTCGTACTTCCACGCCTTTTTGGTGTTCTTGATCGTCTGTAATGTAAACGGATTGACGATGTCATAACAGAGATTCGGCCGCTGGGCGGGGGTTGCTTGATTGAGGTAGTCAACGGCTTTCCACGGACCTCGTGGGTCATTGTCCGGGTTGGTGTAGCGCGCGCGAGACTCCTCGGTGCGAGGCAGGAGGTTATTCACGAACTTGTCGCTTCGGGCGTAGACAAGTATGTGGTCGCAGATTGAGGCGATCCCTCGAAAGTTGTTGCTGACGCTGTATTTGCGCTGCCATGTGATGGACGCTCTGAAATTCAACCTACCAAATACTTCGTCGCAGAGAACCTTGAGGTAGTGAGCCTCGTTGTCGTCGATGCTGATCCATATCGATCCTTCGTCACGGAGCAATCGACGAAAAAGTTCCAGACGATCTCTCATCAGCGACAGCCAGATCGAATGTTCCAGGAAGTCGTCGTACTGCTCAAAAGCCGATCCAGTGTTGTAAGGCGGGTCGATGAAGATGCACTTCACCTTGCCCGTGAACTCTTGTTCGAGTGCTTTGAGGGCCAGGAGGTTGTCCCCGAAAATCAGCCGGTTGTCGAAGACGTCGTCCGGCGTAACGCGTTTCTCAGCGTGGTAGGAAAGCTCCGGATCCTCGAGCAGAATCCGCGGCTCCAGGCGAGGGCGCTGATCCTTGCCGATCCACTGCAGTTCGAGTTTCTGGTTCTTTGCCATTCGTCTCTGGTGTCCGGTGAATGAGTTCCGTCAGAAATGACTCTACAGGGATTGGCGCCTTCAGGCGAGAGTCCACTGAAGGGTGAACAACGTCTTCGAGATAACTCTCTGCTGCAGTTGCCGTTCGATCTCCCCGATGAGGGTGTCCCGTTTCGCATCGATCGTGTCCTGCGCGTCGAACAGCTCCGCCCGCTTCTTCTTCTTTTTCGCGTCAAGGTCCTTCAGCTTCTTCTGCCCGGCCAGCTTCTCGGCGAGTGTCGCTGAGCCAGCCGTGGCCCTTCGAATGTCCCGGATCTCCCGGTCCAGCTCCTTGAGGTCCTGTTCGAGGCCGAACTTCAAGTCTTCGGCCCACTGCTCCAGCTTCCCGACTTCCTCATCGAAGTGCTTCGCATTCCGCGCCTCGATGTCCGCGACATGAACGGCTGTCCGTTCCTTCGTGGTCGCCGCAAGGAGATCATCGGGGGCGGGCTGGCTCGCATCTCCGCGCACGTCACCGTCCAGGGCGAAAAGCTTCCGTGCGAGGTCACCGTCCAGCACGCGGCCGTCGTCACTGATGGCGATGACGTCGAGGCGGTCTTCGGCCTCGAGCGATGCGATCGTGGTTTTCACGACTCGCAGCCAGCCGGAGGCCCCAATGAACGGTTCCAGCGCGCTGATCTTTCCTGCGAACCTGCTCAAGTCGAACCGGACATGGGCAACCGGATTCTCCCGCGTGAGCGATTTCTCGATCAGCTTCTGTGCGAGCGCGTGGTCCGGCCGGTAAAAGAACTGGTTCTGAGCTTCGGCGCCTTTCCAGTCGAAGTTGTACACACCTGCCGGAGCGAACGGCCCGCGGTAACGAAAAACGGTATTCGATTCCCACTCTGCATCCCCACCCAGCTCGGCGTGCGTGAGGTCGCGGAGAAGTTCTTCGTGGTAGCCGAGGGCGCGTACAGACTCGGCCATGCGAAGGTTGATCCGGGCGTGCACGTCGACGTCGAAGTTCTCGAGGAGGCTGCGACGGGTGTCGTCCATCCGTGAGGCGATCTGTTCATCCAGTTCGGCCTGCATCCTGTCGAACGCAGTCTGGATGTCTTCCGCGGTCCGGCACTCCTGGTACACCTGCGCGATGCGCCGCTCGATATCCACGCCCGACTCGAGCGCGCCCAGGACCTCGTCACTGGCGCCGAAGACGCCGTCGAAGAGCTTGAACTTCTCGGCCAGGAGCTGAAAGACGCGCTGATCGGCCGCATTCTTCCTGTTCAGGAAGTTCACCACGACGACGTCGTGCTTCTGCCCGTAGCGGTGACAACGGCCG
>JBDTRY010000233.1:0-5994 GCA_039931435.1 Acidobacteriota bacterium
CTGCACCGCGTGCGAATCCGTTGCGTCCTCTGGCGCGGTGAGAAATCTCGATCAGATCATCCGCTGAATCAAAAAACAGCGTATGCAGCCCGAACTCCTTTCCCACTCGCGAGGAGACAATGTGTGGCCTCCATTCTGACGCACTTCCTTCCTCGACTGCCGCGGCAATCTTCAATGCCGTACCGCTTGGAGAGTCCTTCTTTCCGGCGTGGTGCCGCTCCTCGAGCCCACAGTCGTAGCCCTCCAACCGGCTCAGCAACTCCCCGGCTCGTCTCGCCAGAGAAAACATCACGTTTGCTCCGGGCGAAAAATTCGAGGCGTAGACCACGGAGATCGACGCGGCCAGGCATTGCTCTCTGACGGCCTCCAGGGATTCGCTCCATCCGGTCGTTCCGATGACCAGATTCACTCTTTCCCTGCAGGCTGCATCGACAAGATCGGGAAGAGCGGCGGCGGTCGAGAAGTCGATGACGACGCCGGCACCGGCCAGCTCCGGAATGCTGTCACTGGAAAGGCGAGCCACGACCTCGTGCCCGCGTTCAATGGCAATGGTCTCCACGGCCTTGCCCATGCGCCCATATCCGTGCAGTGCGATCTTCATGAGGCGGCGGCTCCGACCGCTTCGAACAGGGCCTGATGCAGATTTCGCATCGCTGTCTCGGCCCGTTCCTGAGGAACGACGATACTGAAATTCAATGCGGAGCTGCCTACCGAAAGCATGGTGATCGGAGTCTCCCCGAGGGCTGCAAAAATTTTCTGGCCGGTTCCGGGATCGCTGAGGACTCCACGCCCCACGAGGGCGATGATGGCCTGTCCCCTGCGAACCTCGACGTTGGCGAAGGGACTGAGGTCCTCCTGAAGCTGATCGAGGTTCTCGCCCGAGTCCACAGTGAGCGACACCGACACCTCGGAGGTGGTGATCAGATCGACCGGGATCTGCAAGCGGTCGAAGACGCTGAAGATACGGGCCAGGTATCCGTGCGCACCGAGCATCTTGTTCGACGTGATATGCACCGACGTGATGTCCTTCTTCAGAGCCATGGCACGGGGTCCGGTGCCGCGCACACCCGCGGCTGTGATCACCGTTCCCCGGCTCTCCAGGTTGTGCGTGTTCAACACACGGATGGGAATTCCCGCTTCCACTGCCGGAGCGATCGTCTTCGGGTGCAGAACCTTCGCGCCAAAATATGCCAGCTCCGCGGCCTCCTCGTAGGAGATCCGTTCGATGACTCGCGCGTTCCCGATGACGCGGGGGTCACTGGTCATCATCCCGTCGACGTCGGTCCAGATCTCGATCTCCTCGGCGCCGAGCGCCGCACCGACAATCGAAGCGCTGTAGTCCGAACCGCCCCGTCCCAGGGTGGTCGTGGCTCCGCTGCGCGCCCTGCCGATGAAGCCTCCCATCACGGGGATGTGACCCCGTTCGAGCTCCGGAATGAGAATGGCCGCCGCCGCGATCCGTGTCTCGTCCATGACCGGCATCGCGCCGCCGAAGGTTTCGTCGGTGACGACGACCTGCTCGGAGTCGATGTGCACGCCGGGCAGGGTGCGCATGCGCATGGAGTAGGCGAAGAGAACCGAGGAAAGTTTCTCGCCGATGGCCACAATCTTGTCGTTCGCTCGCGGGCTGACCTCTCCCACCAGGGCGATGCCTTTGAGAATGTCCCGGATCTGATCGATGTGTTTCTGCAGTTGGGCCAGAAACGATTGGAGATAGTCGGATTTCTGCTGAACGAGCTGCAGGGCCACATCCTCATGTCGCTGGCGGATGGATTCAAGAATGGCTCCGGCAGGGTCGAACTCTCCCGCAGAGGCCAGTCGGGCGGCATCAACGAGAGCGTTCGTCACGCCGGCCAGGGCCGAGACGACCACCACGGGTTTTCGTGCGGTGGCCTCGCCGACGATCTGGATGGCGCGCTGCACGCGATCCGAATCACCCACGGACGTGCCGCCAAATTTGATGACGATCATCGGCGCTCCATCACGGCAGAAGATCCATAGCCTGCAGCAGCTCCGCGTTGAGCAGGGCTGCTCCGGCCGCGCCTCGGACCGTGTTGTGGACCAGAGCGACCATGCGCACGTCGAGAATGGGACAGGGACGAATCCGTCCCACCGAAACAGCCATCCCGTTCTCGCGTTCGCGATCCAGCCTGGGCTGTGGACGGTCCTTTTCCTCGAGCACATGCACAGGCTGCTGGGGCGCGGAGGGAAGACCGAGGCGCTGCGGCTCGCCGCGGAAGGAAGTGATCGCCGACCGGACCTCCTCGATGAGATTCTTGCCAGCGGACCCGAGCTGGGCCTTGCTCCGTTCACCAACCGAGAGCGAGATGGTCATCAGATGTCCGTCGATTACGGCCACGCGGTTCGTCTGTGCGGAGATTCGAAAGTCCGCGTCCACGAAACGCTCTCCGGTCCAGCGGCCCAGGATGCGCAGCGGTTCGGTCTGGATTTTTTCCTCTTCGTCTCCGATGAAGGGAACGACGTTGTCCAGGATGGCGTATGAGGACACACCCGAATAGCCCGCTCCGGAAATGGCCTGCATGGTCGTTACATGCAGGGCCGAGATCCCGAGGAGTCTGTCGATGGGAGCGATGGCCATGGTCAGTCCGATGGTCGAACAGTTTGGATTGGTGACGATGAATCCCCGGCCGCGTCGCCGTCGCTTCTGGGACTCGATCGCCCCGAGGTGATCGGAGTTGATCTCCGGGATGAGCAGGGGGACGTCGGGGTCCATGCGATGATTCTTCGAGTTGGAGACGACGACCGCGCCCCGATTGGCATACTCGTCTTCCGCCACGCCGGCCACGGAAGAATCGAGCGCCGAAAAAATGAGCGTGGACTGCAGTTCATTGCCGAGTGGTTTGATCTCCAGGCCGGCGGCAGCGGAGTCTAGAGGCGTATCGAGGCGCCAGCTTGCCGCTTCTCCGTAGGACTTTCCCGCGCTGCGATCGGAAGCGACGACTTCGTGCAGGCGAAACCAGGGATGATTCTCGAGCAGTTGAACGAAGCGCTGGCCGACGGAACCGGTGGCACCAAGCACGGCCACGGGGATTCTTTCCCGCGCGGAACTGGCACGGTGTGGGGCCTCGGTCTGCACGCCGGTCATCACAGATCAGCCTGCAAGAAACGTGAACACCCGGCGTGCCAGCGACGCCGGAGGGAGGAAACGAATTGCGTATACGTTCGGCGCTCACTTTTGCAGAGCTCTTGATGCACGCCGGAGGTCCTGATGCACGCCCACTTTTGCAGAGGTCCCGATGCACGCCGGAGGCGTGCCGGAGATTAGCCGGTGGTAAGCGCCGCAGGCGCGCCACCACCGGACCACGAGGTCCGGACAACCAGTTGCACCCCGGAGGGGTGCCGAAGAATCGCGGGCGACATACAGGAGCCGTGACTCAACAGATTCGCCGCCAGGGCGCCCAGCGGCTCCGAACTGAATTCCGGAGGTACAATCGCCTCGTTCAACCACAGGGGAGATCGATGGCTGAAGTGACTCTGGACGGAGTGGCGAAACGTTACGGTGACGTGGCAGTCATCGAGAACATGAACCTGGACATCCACGACCACGAACTGATGGTGCTCGTCGGACCGTCGGGCTGTGGAAAATCAACCGCGCTGCGCATGATCGCCGGCCTGGAAGAGATCTCGGACGGGACGATCTCCATCGGCGGAAACGTCGTCAACGATCTTCCCCCGAAAGAGCGCGACATCGCCATGGTCTTCCAGAGTTACGCTCTCTATCCGCACATGACCGTTCGCGAGAATCTGGAGTTCGGGCTGCGCATGCGCAAGACCCCGGCGGCGGACCGCGACGCGCGCGTGAACGAGGCCGCAGAAATCCTGGGGATTACCCACCTCCTGGAGCGCAAGCCCAAGGACCTCTCCGGAGGTCAGCGGCAGCGTGTGGCCGTGGGCCGGGCTATCGTCCGGCAGCCGGCTGTGTTTCTGTTCGATGAACCGCTTTCCAACCTCGACGCCAAGCTCCGCGTGCAGATGCGCGCGGAGATCACGCGCATCCAGCAGAGGCTGCAGACCACATCCGTCTACGTCACGCACGATCAGATCGAAGCGATGACCATGGGCAGCCGCATCGCCGTGATGAACGGGGGAAAGATCCAGCAATTGGGAACGCCGCTGGAGGTGTACGACAAGCCGCAGAACCTGTTCGTGGCCCAGTTCATCGGAACGCCTCCCATGAATTTCGTGCAGGCGACCATTGCCGAAAACGGCGCGATGCTGAAGGGATCGGCTTTCGACCTGCCCGTGCCGCAAAAGCTCCGGGCGTCGACATCGCCGCATGATGGGAAAGCGGTCGTGGTCGGCATCCGGCCCGAAAACATTCACGAGCCCGGTGTTGCTTCGCGGGGCGGGACCGCGCCGGTTTCAGCGACGGTGGAACTGGTCGAGCAACTGGGAAACGAAGTAATCGCTCACACGCGCGCCGGCGAATATCTCCTCGTCGCTGCCTTCGAGCCGCACACCGTTCCGAAGAGTGGCGATGCCGTCGAACTGCAGATCGAAACGGAGTTCCTGCACCTCTTCGACGCCGAGACGGAGAAGCGGCTGTAGAGAGTCTTCACTGCGTTCGCTGACCTGGCGATAAACTCATCCTGCGCAGCCACGTTGTCATCCCGAACGAGCGCGGCGAGGACTGGTCCTCGGCTGGTTCAACGCGAGGAGCGTGCCGAATTGCACGCCGGAGGCGTGCCGGAACTTAGCCGGTGGTAAGCGCCGAAAGGCGCGCCACCACCGGACCGCGATGGTCCGGACAACCAGCACGCACCCCGGAGGGGTGCCGGAGACTCAACGATGCCCTCGACGCATCGCAGCCTTCATTACCATGTCGTCTTCAGCACAAAGGACCGTTATCCCTGGATCGAACGCCGGTTTCGTGACGATCTCCATCGATACCTCGGCGGCTGCATAAAGACCCTCGAAGGCATTCCCGAACAGGTTGGTGGCACGGCCGATCACGTTCATCTGCTTCTCGGACTGCGCGCCACGCATTGCCTGGCCGATGTGCTGCGGGAAATAAAGAAAGTTTCATCACGGTGGGTCCATGAGCAGATCCAGATATCAAAATTCGCCTGGCAGGAAGGGTACGGCGCGTTCACGGTCAGTGCGAGCGACATCGAGTCTGTCCGTGAGTACATCCAGACCCAGGAGGAGCATCACAGGAAGCGGACGTTTCAGGATGAGTACCGGGATTTTCTGGTCACGAACGGGGTCGAATACGATGAACGATATCTCTGGTGATGGGCTGCCGGTCCGCGACCCCTGCCGGGGTCGGACCCTGGGCAATCGTCCGTGACCCGGTGGTGGCGCGCCTGCGGCGCTTACCACCGGCTAATGTCTGGTACGCCTCCGGCGTGCACTCGCACGTTTGTTCGTTGACCTAATGATCGCGACAGCCGCAAGAACGATGAACGCGAAAGCCGCAAGAACAATGATCGCCACATCCGCACAAACACTGATGCACGCGCGGAGCATGCCGAATTGCACGCCGGAGGCGTGCCGGAACTTAGCCGGTGGTAAGCGCCGGCAGGCGCGCCACCACCGGACCGCGATGGTCCGGACAACCAGCTCGCCCGCGACTAGCTCGAAGGAGGAGCCATACGGCTGACCAGTTCCTGCATCGCGGGAGAAGGGTCAGAGTGGTGATGCACCATCTTCCATGCTCCGTTCTCACGTTGGTAAATGTTGGTGACGCGGTGCCGGATCGAGATCTTTTCACCAGCCAGCGTGGCCTGGCCGGATTCGATCCCCACCTCCCAGGCCATGTCGCCCTTCACCTGAACGTGCTGATCCTCGATGGCGATCTCACCTCCCGAGGCCATCTGCGCCACCTGATCGAACGATCCGTTGACGGCATCCCATCCCAGAACGCGATCCCCGATGGGATGCAGGGCCGTTACCGCGGCCGAATGCGACCAGACATTGTTCATCGAGCCGGCCTCCCCGGTGCACATGCGGCTCAGGGCTGCGTAGAACCCT
>JBDTRY010000234.1:0-5981 GCA_039931435.1 Acidobacteriota bacterium
TTCCTGGTCCCCGGCGCGGCGAGTTGATCTACAGGGTCGCGGAAATCCTCAAACGCGACAAAGAGAAGATCGCCCGTGAAATGACCAGAGAGATGGGCAAAGTTCTCCAGGAAACGCGTGGGGACGTCCAGGAAGCAATCGATCTGGCATACCTCATGGCCGGCGAGGGCCGTCGCCTGCACGGGGTAACTACGCCGTCGGAACTGCCGAACAAATTCAACATGGCCGTGCGCATGCCCCTGGGTGTGGCCGGACTGATCACACCGTGGAACTTTCCGATCGCCATTCCGGCCTGGAAATCGATGCCGGCGCTCGTGGCCGGAAACACGGTAGTCATCAAACCGGCCGAGCAGACGCCACTTTCGGTGATCATGCTCGCCGAGGCCTTTGTGGAGGCCGGGCTGCCTCCTGGTGTGTTCAACGTGGTCACTGGATTCGGTGAAGCGGCCGGTGAGCCGCTCATCAAGCACGATCTGGTGCGGGTGGTGTCGTTCACGGGATCGACGAACGTGGGACGGCTGATCTCGGAGGCGTGCGCGCCGAGTTTCAAGCGCCTGCACCTGGAGATGGGCGGCAAGAACGTGATCATGGTCATGGACGATGCCCGGCTGGATCTGGCCGTCGACGGGGCGCTCTGGGGAGCGTTCGGAACGACCGGGCAACGCTGCACGGCGGCCTCGCGCATCGTGGTACACGATAAAGTTCACGATGAATTCGTGGAGCGGTTGGCGGCGCGAGCGAAGAAGATGAAAATCGGTTTCGGACTGGATGAGGGGGTAGACATGGGGCCGGCCATTTCCAGCGAGCAACTGTCCACGGTGCAGAAGTATGTGAAGATCGGCAAGGACGAAGGGGCAACGCTCGTTACCGGCGGCGAGCAGGTGACGGGGAGCGGCGACGGCGGCTTTGACTACGACGGGGGCTACTTTCATCAGCCCACGGTCTTTGCCGGCGTCAAGCCGGACATGCGCATCGCCCAGGAAGAAATCTTCGGACCGGTCACGGCGGTGATGCGTTGCAGCTCTCTGGAAGAGGCCATCGAGATCGGCAATGGCGTGAAATACGGACTGTCGTCGTCGATCTACACCCAGGACGTCAGCAATGCTTTCGTAGCCATGCGCGATATGTACACCGGAATCTTTTACGTAAACGCACCGACGATCGGCGCTGAGACGCATCTGCCGTTCGGCGGCGTGAAGGACACAGGCAATGGTCATCGCGAGGCGGGGGTGGCCGGTCTGGATGTATTTACGGAGTGGAAGTCGATTTATATCGACTACTCCGGCTCCCTGCAGCGCGCACAGATCGACACGGAAGATCTGTAGACAAATTCGCCGGCGGTGGGCGGCGGGGACGCCGCCCGTCCAGACGCCTGGAAGGCGTCGCTCCGATGGGTAATCGTCGCGGATTCGGAGCGACGGCATCCTGCCGTCTGGCCCGGCGGCTTCCAGCCGCCGCGGTCCCGGGGTGGGCGGCGCGTGTTCCATCAAGGACGCCACCCCACTCCCTGCCATTTCCAATTTCTGAGCCCTGCCTTCGCTGCGTTGTTCACGATGTAGGTCATGGTCTGTTCGAAATCGCGTTCATCCCGGATGATGCGATCGAAATAGTCCCTCTGCCACAGCGGGCCGCTCCTTCCCAGGATTCGGTTGACCTCCGTACCGGTGAAGGACTTCCACGAATGCAGGATTTCGCTGATCTGATTGTCGCCAATGGGCAGGATCAGGGCATGAACGTGATTGGGCATCACCGACCAAGCCGCGAGATGGTATCGACGGGAATGGAAATGCAGTAGAGCATCTGCTACACAGCCGGCGACCTTCTCTCCGCGCAGGGAGCAGCGTCCGTATCCTCGGTCCAGCTCGTGATCCAGCCGGACGTTCGTTCTCTGTCGCATGTCCGCAACCTGTTCACGCCTTGCGGAAGGGAATCGTCTTTTGTAATGGATGAATTCGTCGTTCAACCGCCGCTGAACAAATCGCGGCAGGGCATCAGCAAGCCGGAAGGTGATGGAGTAGAGGGCTCCCTGTAGAGCCCAATGTGGAGTGCGACCACTGGTACGAATGGTCACATCCTGGAAATGCACATAAGGAATGATCTTCATATCGCTCGGTGCAGGAGCGACAGGTGGGTGGCCAGAAGTAGACCTCGGAACAAGCGCTGAGTCAATGAGTGAACCGGGGTGGGAGGGCGGCTGGAAGCCGCCGGTCCAGACGCCTGGAAGGCGTCGCTCCGAGGCTGATCGTCGCGGGCGGAGCGACGGCATCCTGCCGTCTGGCCCGGCGGCTTCCAGCCGCCGCGTTCCCGAAGCGTGGGCAACAAAAAGCCCCGGCCTTTCGGCCGGAGCTTGGTTGCTGACTGCGGTTGAAATTGTCTAGAAGCGGATGCCCGCCTGGAAGCGCCAGGTGCGGGGAGTCTGGAAACCGGCTGTTGCGCTTGTAGGAATTCCGAAGTTGACGCCCTTCTGCCAATTCGCGCCCATCGCCTTGCAATTCGCGCCGGAAGTGCCCTGAGGGCATTCCTTGGGCGTGTCCGTGTAGGGGTTGAAGGGAAGGAAGTTGGCAGAGGTATCCGCCGAGCTGATCGAGGTGTTGACCGCGGCCACGGAGTCATGGTTGAAAACGTTCAACATCTCACCAGTGGCAAAGAGCTCGACCTTGCCGATGGGATAGGCGTAGTTCAGCGCCAGGTTCGTGGAGCTGATGTTCGGGGTGCGGAACTCGCCGCGCTTGCTGAAGTAGTACTGGCGGCTCAGTGGCGCCGTTTCGTACTTGGAATTGGCTCCGAGCAGCGTGTCCGCGTAAGGCGAGAGATCGACGGATCCCACTGCCGAGTACGGAAGGCCGCTGTCGAAGTTTTGAAGGACCGCGACGTTGATACGGCCGAGGATGTGCGGGGTTGGAATGTCGTAGCCCACCCAGGCCCGGATGCGGGTGCGCTCGTCCTGGGAGAGATATCCCTCCGGCTGGCGCTGGGAAAAGTTGCTGAGCTCGGGATAGAAGATGGATCCAGGCGAATTTCCGACAGTGCCGCTTGTGGACGATTCCTGCTCGTCGTTACCGCGCAGTTTTGAAAGGGTGGCGTTCAGCCCTGTATTGAACCGGCCCGGATTCCAGGCCGTCTGAAACTGCAGGCCACGGTACTTGCGGGTGATGTCGTTGGTGTTTACGACCGTAGCTACGTCGTGCACGATTCCCAGTGAGTCGGTGGTCTGGGTGACAGAGGACGGCGTCACCTGAAATCCGTAGAAATCCTTCCAGTCCCGCGTGACGAGATCGACTCGGGTTACAAAATTGCGGAACCACTGGGTGCCGTATCCGAGAGTAACCTCGGAGACGTACGGAGAGCCCAGGCTCTTGTCGATCCGTGTATCGGCTCCGGGCACTGCCGAGGAGCGGAGTTTGTGAAGCAGATCAAGATTCTGTGCGCCGCATTTACCCTGTGCATTGCACGCGCTGTTGAACCAGTCGAAAATGGTCTGCAGGGCCTGATGCGTATCCACAAGCTCGTTGGCGGGCGTTCCGGCGGGGTTGATTGCCGGTCCCAGGTACTGGAAGTAGATGGATGCCGGAGTACCCGCGGACGATGCAGCGGTGGCCGGCCCATCAACGATCCGGGAGACATACTGCGCGTAGCCGAGATTGATGCGATGCCTTCCGTTGGCCAGCGGATCATAGGTCATGTTCACGCGAGGAGTGATCTTGCTGTCCTTGGAGACCTTGTTTCCCGTTCCGTCGACGGCGTCGTTCTTGTCGTAGCGGGCGCCGAGACTGAAGCTGAAGTGGCTGTTCAGGTCCCAGCGATCGTTGATGAACAATGAGTCGCTGGCCAGATCGCTCTCACCGGCCTGCAATGAGAGGATCGGGGTCCAGAGGATGAATGCTGCCGAGGACGCTGTGGCGCCCTGGCCCGCCGGAAGCACGGTCGGATAGAGAACGTTGTTCAGTCGCTGAACGCTGTTCACGAAGACCCGGAAGTTCGAACCCGACTGATAGTTGTTGGCGTGGCGGTGCTCGGAGAATTTTTCCAGTCCGCCCACGATGTCGTGGTTGCCGAGGCCCGCGCTGCTCAGGAAGTAGTGACTCTTGATGTTCCATCCGTCGTTGGTGCGCGTCTCCTTGTCGCAGACGCCGCAGAAGGTCGGGGAGTTGAAGCGGGCGTTGCTGTCCGCGCGGTTGCGGACGATGGTGCCGCGAATGACATCGGTGAACTGCGATCCGCTGCCGTTGGCCACACCCCAATCCATGGCCGAATACTGACCTTCGATCAGCCAGTTCTGGGTGAGGATTCCGTTGTAGTGTGCTGATTTCAGCTTCTGCGGATCGCTTCGATCCGAGAGCTGATCGAGGTCGTAGGACGTGGCTGTGAAGAAGCTGTTGGTGGAATCACGCTTGACGTCGAGGTAGGAAACCGTGACGTTGTGCTTGTCCGTGATCTGCCCGGTGAGCTTGCCTTCCCAGCGCTTCTCATCGGTTCCGGTGGTGACGCTGAGCGCGGAGCGGGTTGCGTCGCCGAGAGGAACAGTACGCAGAGACGCTTGCGTGCTCCCGTTAGTCTTGCGGCCGGCGCCAAAGAACCAGAGGCGATCGCGGAGGATGTATCCGCCCAGTGTGCCCTCGTACACGGCGCTGATGTCGTGCAACAGCTGCGTGTTGTTTTTAATCTGCAGGGGTGTGCGGCGCTGCCAGTCCGGGCTCGTCAGACTGTCGCGGAGGGATCCGCTGAACTGGTTGCCCCCGGACTTGGTGATGGAGTTCACCACTCCGCCGGTGAATCCGCCATATTCCGCGGAGATCGCACCGGTCATGACCGTGGTCTCCTGGATGGCGTCCTCGATGAAGAGGTTCAGCGACTGGTGGCGAATGCTCTCGGTGATGGCCACTCCATTGACCATGACCAGATTGTCATAGCCCGGGCTGCCCGAGATCGAAAGCTGGCTGCCGGACGGCGTGTTGTCGTTCACCCCGGGGGCCAGAAGCGCGGTGGCCAGAACCGTGCGGGCGATGGGCAGCTCGTCGATGAGCTTCCCGCTGATGTTCGTGGAAACGGTGGGCGTCTCCAGAACGCTCGGTGCCGAGGCAGTGACGGTGATGGCCTCGGCCACGGCGGAAACTTTCATCTCGGCATCAGCGCGGCCAGTCTGGCCGACGTTGAGCTTGGCCCGCTGTGTCGAAGTCTGCATTCCAGCGAGTTCGAAGGTCACCGTGTAGACGCCCGGTGGCAGACCGCTGAAAATGTATCCACCGGCTTCTCCGGTGACTGCCGAACGCGTTCCCTGCATGGCTGGTGACGCAATGGTTACCGTGGCGCCAGGGAGCGCGCTGCCGTTTGTGGTTACGGTCCCCGTAAGTCCCGCCGTGGTCTGGGCAAAGGCGCCCGCTGTTACTGCGAGAACAAAGAACGTAATCGTTAGTCCTCTAAAGAACTGTTTCATGACCGACACTCCTGTTCGATTTTTGAATCTCTATCTGTGACTACAGTCACAGGACCGGTACACGCGAACATCATGGTGGGGAGAACCGGCGATATTATTGACGCAAATTTCACCGTTGCCAAGCAAAAATCAACGAACGGTGAATTGAATTGTCGATACGGAAAACTGTTGTGCCTCTCTGCGATCTTAAGTGACCGCAGACACGTGCGATTACATGAGGATCGGTTGACATGCGATGATTTTTCGTCGTCCCCTGATTCACGTTGCGCAACGTTTTTTTGAACTCGGGTCGGCTCAGAATCAGCGAGTTCGTGGTGAACGCCTCGGCGAAGGTGATGTTGGGGATGGCACGTCTTGTAGCCCGTTATGTCTCGGCGGTTGACGTCCGGCGAGGCGCCGCCGCAGAAGCCTCAAAGGCGTCGCTCTTTTATCGGATCACAAAAAAGCCCCGGCCTTGCGGCCGGGGCTTCCAGGATGGTGCGTTGGCAGGTCAGAAACGAACGCCCACCGTAAAGCGATAGGTCCTTGGAAGCTGGTAAGCGGTCGA
>JBDTRY010000235.1:0-5972 GCA_039931435.1 Acidobacteriota bacterium
GGAGCCGCTATGCCTGCGTCGGCGCGCCTAGCTCACGTCGCCGATTCCTGCGTCACCTGGTACCAATTCATCCAATACACGCCACTAGAATTCCGGTCCGGCACGGATTTCGAGCCTATTTGGGGCAGTGTGCGGGCTGGCTGGCCAGAGCCTCGTCGAGGGCAGTGTTGACGACGCTCGTCCAGAGGGCATATCCGCGATCGTTCGGGTGGAACCTGTCCTCTGAAAACAGCGTTCGATCTCTTCTGAACTGCGGTCCGGTTTTCTCCGCGATCGGCGCGAACGTCAGTTGACGCTCCGCCGTCGTGCGTTTGAAAACGACGTTCAGGTGTCTGGACCACCCCGCCGCGATGCCCCGGAGCAGAAAGGGGATTCTGGGTGGACTGCCCATGTCGGCCGCGCCGGTGATGACCACCCGGGCCTCACAGTTCAGGGCGAGCACCGATGTCACAATGGATCCGAGGTCCCGCTGAACGGATCGAGCGGACGTCAGATGGGTGACGTCGTTCGATCCGACGTCAACGAGGACCACGTCCGGCTTCAGTGAGCGCGCGCGGGGAATCTCGATGGTCAGCACATCGTGCGCTGTGGCGCCGGAAATGCCCAGGTTCACCAGAGTGACCTGATGTCTGTCAGCCAGGTGGCGGGCGCTTTCCACGGCCAATCCCTGTTCGTAGTCTCCTCCTTCTGCAACCGCGGTGCTGTCGCCGAGAACGAGGTAGGTCAAAGGCTCGCCGCTGCCCAGAAGACGTGGTTGGGAGTGCGGAGAAATGCTGGCGCTGCTGAGGTGCGAGGACCTGCAGGAGGGGAGTGCGATGAGGGCAGCGACAGCGACGAGTCTGTGAAGGTTCATGAAGTCATTACGGGCCAGACTCCTGGGTGGATTGTCCGATCCCGTGCCCGCGCACCGGTCACGGATCAGCTTGCTGGACCGCCTCGTTTACCGTCGGATTTGCCTGCGCTATCATCGAAGGCAGAACCCGCTGCTGGGGAGGAGCTCTCATGAGGCCGATTCGCTGTTTCGTGATTCTTTTTGTGTTGCTGTCTGCATCCCTTACCGGCAATCAGCTTCTTGCCCAGTGCTCTCCACCCACCACCATTGTTACTCAGCCCGCGGATCAGAGTATCGGATACGGTCAGACGGCCACGATGAGCGTCAGTGCAATCGGTACCAGCACGCTGACGTATCAGTGGTACCAGGTCTTCAGTCTCGCCGCGATTCCCATCGTGGGAGCGACAGGCTCCAGCTACACCACCCCGGCGCTCTTTTCCGATGCAGATTATGCGGTTGATGTCATCGATAGCGGCTGCATTACCGTTCGCAGCAGGACAGCGAGCGTCACCGTGGCTCCGTGTGTTCCGCAGTCTATCGACACGCAACCGCAAAGTCAGACCATCAGCTCGGGACAGACCGCCACGCTTTCGGTCGGCGTCAGCGGAACGACGCCGTACTCGTACCAATGGTACGAAGGATTCAGTGGAGACACCTCCACGCCGGCACCCGGCCCGAACACCGCCAGCTCCTATACGACACCGACACTCTTCTCAACGACGAGCTATTGGGTGCAGGTATCGAACCCCTGTGACGTTTCCCCAAGCGAGAGCCAGACGGCGACAGCATTCGTCTGCGATCCCCCGGTGATTCTTACGCAACCACAGGATCAGAACATCCAGCCTGGTCAGACCGCTACCCTCTCCGTCGAAATCGATTCCGGACCACAGGCGGCGGCCGTAGCGGCGCCACCGTACCAGTGGTATCAGGGCGCTACCGGCGACACATCGACTCCGGCGCCGGGACCGAATACCGGAAGCACCTACACAACTCCAGCTCTAAATACGACCACCCAGTACTGGGTTCGTGTCTCAAGCGGATGCGCCAGCACGGACAGCCGGACGGCAACGGTTGCTGTCTGCCAGATACCGACAATTTCAACGCAGCCCGCGGATCAAACCGTACAGAATCAGCAAAGCGCGACCTTCACAGTTTCCGCGAACGGTACTGCCACGCTGGCGTACCAGTGGTATGAGGGAGTGAGCGGTTCCACTGCCACGCCCGCCCCTGGAGCCAGCAGCGCAGCTTCCTATACCACTCCGTCACTTTCGCAGACGACGCAATACTGGGTTCGGGTGACCAACGGATGCGGAACTGTCGACAGCGTGACAGCTACCGCATTCGTATGCGATCCGCCCGTGATCTCTTCCCATCCGCGGTTTCCTGCTATTGATCCCGGCACATCGGCAACACTGACTGTCTCCGCGGTGGGAACGAATCTTCAGTACCTATGGTACCGGGGAGAGTCGGGGGATACCTCGAACCCGGCGCCGGGAACAAACAACGGCAACACGTATGAGACCCCTGACCTTGCGGGGTCTGCCCGGTTCTGGGTTCGGGTGTTCAACTCCTGTGGCACTGCAGACAGCCAGACAGAGGTGGTCACGGTACGCAAATGTTCGACCCCGGTTGTTTCCGGTCAGCCCAAAGATGCCACGATCAACGCCGGAGAACAGACTACGCTTTTCGTGATTCTGGAGGGGTCGGCTCCGTTTACCTATCAATGGTATCGAGGCAACCCGGGGGACAGATCCACACCGGCCCCGGGGACGGGCACATTGCCGTCGTACGCGACCGGACCGCTGTCAGGTACGACTACTTTCTGGGTCGCGGTGAGTAATGATTGCGGCTCGACCGAGAGCCGAGGCGCTACCATTACCGTCAATCCAGGTTGCGGCTCCGAGCCTCTGGCGGCACCCGCCGCTGCAGCTCCGGCCACCGTTCCCGACGACAGGCCTTACACGGTCACCTGGAGCGCCGTGCCGGGAGCCCTGATGTACGAGGTCCAGGAGTCCTCCTCCGGGAACCTCGCCGATGCCATTACCCGCACCACATCGGAAACCTCAGCGCAGTTCACCCACGCGCCCGGTGCGCAAGCCTCATCGTGGTTTTATCGCGTGCGCGCCATCGCGCAATGCAACGGTGCACCAGGGATCTATTCGCCGGTAGTGACGGTCGTCGTTCTCCCGCCCGATCCGGTTCTTCCCCCCCCGCTGGACGGACTGCAGGTGGCAGTTCCCGAGGGCTCGCAGGAACCAGTGCTTCTGCGATTCCTGTTGCTTCCGCCCCCGGGGGTAACAACCGCCACATTCGCCGCCGAGGCCGATGTTCCCTGGCTGACCGTCGAGCCGGCAACTGGAACTGTGAACAGTTCGGGGGTCATTCTCGAAGTCACGGCCGATCCTTCAAGCCTGCCTCCGGGTTCCAATTTCGGAACTATTCTGATCGACTTTACCTTCTCCCCGAAGACGGCCGCGGGACGCGGGATCGTCCCCAACGGCAATGCCAAGGCCAGCGTTCCGGTGACGGTTTCGGTGGTCACGCCCGTCGCTCCGGCGTCCAATCCCGGAGCGCCTCCCGATGGCGCGCAGATTGTTCCGGTCGTGGTCCATGCGGCCGGGATCGGAGCGCAGTTCGTTTCTGACCTCCGCGTGGCCAATCGTGGCAACCAGGCCGCGACCTACGACCTGATTTTCGTGCCGACGCAGTCGAACGGCACCGAGACCGGAAAGAAAACCACGATCACCGTGCAACCGAACCAGACCTACGCGCTGGAAGACATTCTGAAGACCTGGTACGGCGAGGGAGCGGCGAGCGAGGGAACCAAGGGACTCCTGGAGGTACGACCTCTGGGGGCTGCCGGCGCGGCAGCGGCCACCGCGGTCTCCAGCCGCACCTATGCGAAAACTGCCGCCGGGACCCTCGGACAATTCATCCCGGCCATCCCCGTGAGCAGCTTCATCGGCGCTTCCGACCAGGCCTCGGCGAACATCCTCAGCCTTCAGCAGGTATCCCAGTCCGCCTCGTTCCGCACAAATCTGGGATTGGTGGAAGGCGCGGGGCAGTCGGCGGTCGTGGGGATCTCCGTCTTCGACGATTCCGGACAGAAGCTCGGCGAGTTTACCGAGAATCTTCAGCCGCTGGAGCACCGGCAACTGGATCAGTACCTGGAGAGCAAAGGAATCACTCTCAACGACGGTCGCATCGAGGTGCGTGTGATCTCGGGCGCTGGGCGCGTCACCACCTACGCTTCGGTGATCGACAACGCTACTTTGGATCCCCTGCTCGTGGTTCCGGCGAAGCCATCCGCGCAGGCGGCCTCACGGTATGTCGTCTCGGGCCTGGCGGCGCTTCAGAATCAGTCGGCGAATTTCCGCAGCGACATGCGAATCTACAATCCCGGACAGTCTTCGGTCTCTGCCACGCTGCGGCTCTTCCCCGCCGGCGCACCCGGGCAACCTGTGACGCGAACGCTGTCGATCGCGCCCGGCGAGGTAAAGGTTCTCAACGACGTTGTAGCCTCACTATTCAACCTGACCTCTGCCACCGGTGCTGCGCAGGTGGATCCGGGAGCGGGGGGAGCGCTGATTATCACGGCACGGACCTACGACCAGCGTCCCGACGGGACGGTGGGGCAGTTCATATCCGCTACCAGACCTGAAGATGCTGCCGGGGCGGGTTCCAGAACATTGCAGGTGCTTCAGCTGGAGGAGTCCGACCGATTCCGTACGAATCTCGGTCTGACGGAGGTGACGGGACAGGACTCCGCGACGGTGCAGATTACGGCAATCGTGCCTGATGCGGCAGCGGCTCCGACGATGAACATCACCCTTCAGCCGAACGAGTTCCTGCAACTCAATCAGGTCTTCAAACAAATGAATCTCGGCCGGGTATACAACGGACGGATCACGGTGAAGGTAGTAGCGGGAACGGGACAGGTGACTGCCTACGGTTCGGTCATCGACAACCTTACCCAGGATCCGACGTTCGTGCCGGCACAGTAGGGTGCCTTTCCGCGCCATGGGGCAACGGGACCGCAGCCGGATGAATTCTGATGCCATCAGCAGATATATCGAACAAATCAACGCCCGGATGGCGTGTCGGCGTGAAAATTGCGAAAAAGCTGGCATTTTCGAAACTGAGGCTGTACGTTGCCTCGAACCGAAGCGCGAAAGGAATACTAAATGGCGACAACGAAACAGGACAGTGGTAAAGCAGGAGCAAGCAAATCAGGAGGCAGCAAGGCGGGAGCAAAGGGTCCCGGCAAGGGTCTGGCGCAGAGCGTTCAGCCGGATGCCGATCTTTCTGCCGTCGTTGGCAGCTCACCGATGCCACGCACCGAAGTGACGAAGAAGTTGTGGGACTACATCAAGGCCAACAAACTTCAGGACGACAAGAATCGTCGCATGATCAACGCCGACGCCAAACTTCTTCCGCTTTTCGGGGGCAAGAAGCAGGTCTCGATGTTCGAGATGACAGCGCTGGTGAACAAGCACATGAAGTAAGGCCGGGCGGGAAGGTCCCCGACGGCCTTCCCGCTCCTGCCGTTCCTGCGCGGGTTCGGCTACTACCCTTCGTTCTCGAAAGCGAGGGCGATGACATGAACGGGGATGCGTCTCTGCAGCAGTTCCCATACCGCCAGCACTTCATCCTTGTAGTGCACCGTGCCACCGGCGGCGGCGAGGGCCTCCTCGGAAAAACGTGCGCGCTGGTACCACTTCAGAGCTTCTTCGGAATTGAGCTGGAGTGTTTTTCGAGCCCACAGCACCAACTTCATATCATCCGCTGAAATCTGATCACGGGTTCTGATGAGCCGGGGCAGGTGTGCCCGTTCGTTGATGATGCGCCTTTTCTGGTCGAGCGATCCGGGATCGTGAGTGCCGCAGGCGGTGACCAGCCTGGCCAGAGCTTGATGTGTATCCTCGTGCATATGCGAGAAAGCGACGGCGGAATGGTAAACATGTTGACCAATAGCATCCATGTCAGAGCTGAGCCTGCTCCAGCGCACGCAACCCTCGATCTGCACGTCGTCTCCGTTCAGGGGGTTGATGACCTGGAGAGAGGACTGGGCACCGAGATTGATTCGTTCGCGGTGCTCGATCCGGGCACCGGATTCGCTGATGTCGAGAAGGAGAACCTC
>JBDTRY010000236.1:0-5961 GCA_039931435.1 Acidobacteriota bacterium
TTTTCATTGTTTTCTCCCATTCAGAGTGTTTTTCGGAGGCCGGCCGCTGGTGGCCGGTCGTTCGATTCCAAGAGCTTCGAGCAATCGGGCAGGTGCTGTTGCGGGATCGCTCGCGGACAACCGCTCGTCCCATGTTCCAAGGATGCCTTCCAGTTCGCCTTCCAGCCGCTGCAAGGCTGCGATGCGCTCTCGAAGTGATTCGAGCTTTTCAGCGGCCAGAGCCCGCACCTGATGGCAGGGAGGGTTCCCGCTCGACTTCGCTGCATAGAACCGGGCCAGTTCCTGAAGCGTGAAGCCAAGGTGAAGTGCGTGCTGAATGGCTGCGATGCGCTCGACGCTTTCCGGGTCATACTGCCGGTAACCATTCCCGCCCCGTTCCGCGATCGGCAGGACGCCGACGCGCTCATAGTGATGAAGCGTGTCCGTGCTCACGCCCACCAGTCTGGCCAGTTCTCCCGGCTTGAGAAATCCGTTGTTCATGCTGTCATCCTAGACCGCCGAACAGGTTCGACAGTCAAGCGGTTCCTGCAAACAATCTGCAACTACGGTCGGGCTTCCAACAGAACGCACCCCTCGATCA
This sequence comes from Acidobacteriota bacterium, assembly GCA_039931435.1. Taxonomy (GTDB): domain Bacteria; phylum Acidobacteriota; class Thermoanaerobaculia; order Gp7-AA8; family Gp7-AA8; genus JBDTRY01. Next base: position 581 of record JBDTRY010000236.1, read on the forward strand.
CCGCGACCTCCACGCGGATACCCGTAGGGCCGCACGGCGTGCGGCCGGCACCCTTTGCCCTTCCTTCCGGTCGAATTGTTGACGGCATGAACCATTTCCGAAGAATACCGGCCGCACGCCGTGCGGCCCTACGATTTCGTTTCCCTGAAAGGCTTCCGCAGTCATTACCTGTCGAATGTTCCCATCGGCATGATTCCCGGCATGAACCCTCCCGCAACCTTGTTCGGTTTTTGCAGGACGTTTCCGGCGCAGGAAGAAATGGTAAAGAAGCAGGCAAAACCCGAGGTCGAACTCACCGAGAAATCGCGCGAACTGATGGCCCACATCGATCAGCTCGTGCGGGACTCCCTGCTTGCCGAAAAGAGTGGGGACCTGAGCCGTATCGATACGAAATTGTTGCGCCTGCTGAGCGATGCCCCCCTCTCTATGAGCGACATCTCGTCGCGCCTCGACGTAGCTTTGAGCAGCGCCACCGGTCTGGTGGACCGGCTGGTTCGCGGCGGACTGGCCGCGCGTGAGCGGCCGCCCGAGAATCGCCGCACGGTGCGGGTGACGCTGACGGCCAGAGGCCGGAGAGCGAACGACAGAATTGGCGAAGCGCGCACGGCGTTCGGTCTGGCAATGCTCGAACCACTCTCCAGGTCGGAGCGGGAATCCTTGCTGGATCTCTTCCGCAAAATGACCGGGAGTGACGATGACTGAAAAAAACTACGGATCGCGAATAGTTCGGTCACCGAATTGTTCTCACCTCCCGATAGACCCCGCCCTGGGGCCATTTCATACTTCAGCGGATCAACTCTCGCCACCGGAGCTCAACTGATCACCATGCCTTTCATTCGTAGAATTTCACTGACCGTGCTGGCGACAGCCCTGTTCTCAGGTTCGTTGTCGGCCCAGCAGGCAAACATTCTTACTCTTCAGGACGCCGTGCACATGGCCCTGAGCGGAGGCACGGATGCCCGGCGGGCCCGCCTCTCCGAGACCCGTGCCCGGATTGCTGAAAAGGAAGGGCTGGAAAGCATGTTCCCGCAGGGTGACCTGCGGCTCGTACAGACAAACGAATCCATCAACCTTCAGACCTTCGGGTTTTCGATTCCCGGTCAGCCTCCGGTGGTGGGCCCCTTCAACGTCACCGACGCCCAGGTCAGCGCGGCCGTGCAGCTTTTCAACCTTGCCGCTCTCCGCCATTACCAGGCCCTGCGCAAAGGAACAGAAGCATCGGTGGCCCAGCTTCAACGGGCCAGAAATGACGTGATCAACGCCGTAGCCAGACTTTACGTACTCGTGGAACGTGCTGATGCCCAGTCCAGCTCCCGGCAGTCCGAGATCGACCTCTTCGAACGATTGACCCGGCTCTCCCGCGATGAATTGCAGGCCGGCACCGGCACGCGGCTCGACGTGGCCCAGGCCGACCTTCAACTGGCGCGCTCCCGCCAGGCTTTGCTGGTGGCGAAGAACGATCGCCAGAGTGCTCTCGTAGCGCTGCTGACCTCGATCGGCGCGGATCAATCGTCCGAGGTCACACTCGTCGCGCCTCTGCCCGTTCCTGGAACGGCACCGTCGCTCGAGGAATCGTTGACCCGGGCGCGCAACGGCCGCCCTGAATTGCAAGCGGCCAGGCTGATGGAAGCATCGGCAAAGCTCGGAGTAGAAGCAGCACGGGACCGGCAACTTCCCAGCCTGGCCCTGGATTTTGCCGGCGACTACAGTGGCAACCACCCCAACGAACTTCTCTGGTCGCGACGGGTTTCCGGCGTGGTTTCGATGCCAATCTTCCGCCCCGATCTGCGCGCCAACGCCGCCCGCGCTCGCGTCACCCTGGAAGAATCGCAGATCAACCGTGAGGGTGTGGAACGCGGCGTCGAGCAGCAGGTCCGCCAGGCCTCGATGTCCCTGGAAAACGCCCAGGCCCGGATGGAGCTGGCAGGGGGAGCGGCCACTGTTGCCGAACAGGCCCTTCAGATCGCCCGCGAAAAACAGGAGTCGGGATACGGATCCAGCGTCGAGGTCGACCGCGCCGAGGACTCCTACCGGCAGGCCCGTGAAGACGTGATCGCCGCGCGCGCCGATGCCGCCCTGGCCTGGTACGGACTGCAATATTCCACGGGCACCATCGGTGTCCTCTTCGAGGCCGGTCCGTGAAATCAGTAGCTTCTTTTCTCTCCCGGGCCACGGCAGCCAACGCTGAGCGCAAACCGGTCAACAAGTGGCTGGTCACGATCTCGGTGACCTTCGGCACGCTGATGGGAGCGATCGATTCCTCGATCGTGAACGTTGTCGTCCCTCATCTCAGCGGATCGCTCGGAGTCACCGTTCAGGAGATCACCTGGGTGATCACCGGCTTCGTAATCTCCACGGTCGTGGTTATGCCCCTCACCGGCTTCCTGGCGCGGCTCTTCGGACAGAAACGGGTCTACCTCATCGCCCTCGTTCTCTTCATCGCCGGCTCCGCTCTCTGCGGATTTGCGCACACCCTCGGCACCCTGGTTTTCTTTCGCATCCTTCAGGGCCTGGGCGCCGGCGCCCTGCAGCCGACCGAGCAGGCCATCCTCCGGCAGACCTTTCCTCCCGAAGAGCAGGGAATGGCCATGGCCGTCTTCGGCATGGCCGTGGTCCTCGGCCCCGCCTTCGGACCGACGCTCGGCGGCTGGATCGTGGACAACTATTCGTGGCCCTGGATCTTCTTCATCAACGTTCCCATCGGACTGCTCTCCATCGTCATGGTCACGCGCTTCGTGCACGAGCCCGAAGACATCCGGCAGACGAACATGGAGGCCGCGGAGCGGCAGAAAAAGAACATGGACTGGCTCGGGATCGGCCTGCTGGTCATGGGTCTGGCCTCCATGCAGTACGTGCTGGAGGAAGGAAACCGAGACAACTGGTTCGAGTCGAACCTGATCAAGGCAGTGGCCTTCATCGCTCTGTTTTCAATCATCCTGCTGGTCATCCGCGAGCTCAGCGCCAAAATGCCGGCGGTGGACTTCTCCCTGTTTCGGGACACCGCCTTCCTCTCGGGAACGCTCATCGGCGCGGTCATGTTTGCCATGCTCCTGTCCATGACCTTCCTGCTGCCTCTGTTCATGCAGCAGATGCTCGGCTTCTCGGCCACGCAGGCCGGAATGGCCATGATGCCCAGGTCCCTGGTGATGATTGTGGCCATGCCCATCGTCGGCAGGCTCTACAACACGATCTCGCCACGAGTGGTGATCGGATTCGGCATTCTCCTTTTCGGGTACAGCGCCTGGCTGATGGGGCATTACACCCTGGCCACGGGAACACGCGATGTCATCATCGTCCTTTCCATTCAGGGCGTGGCCTTCGCCTGTCTCTTCATTCCCCTGACCACGCTGGCGCTGACAAATATCCCCAGAGCCCGGCTCTCCGACGCCACCGGAATGAACTCCCTTTTCCGCCAGATCGGCGGCTCGGTCGGACTGGCCGTCTTCGCCACACTCATGACCCGTTACGGCACGAGCACGCATGCCTCGATGATCGGCAACGTGTCCCTGAGCCGCCCGGAGGCCTACGCGCGGTTGCAGTCGATTTCCGGATCGTTGATGGCCAGGGGCTATGACGCCGTGGCCGCGCGGGCGGCGGCCATCCGCATGCTCGACTATTCCGTTACCAGCCAGGCCATGGTCCTGGCATTCGAAAAGCTTTTCTTCCTCGCCGGAATCTCATTTATCACCGTCATGCCTCTTCTGCTGTTCCTGAAAAGACACCGCGGTGCCCCAACTGAAAAAATCGAAGTGCATGTGGAGATGTGATGACATCACAGGGAACAATGGTTGAGACTTCGCCCGGACTGCAGACTCCGGCATCGGAAACTCCGCGCCCGGGGCAGAACGCCACTACTCCGGCGGGCATGCCGGCTCACGAGCCGGTCCTTTCCGAAAAGAAATCGAAAAAGCTCTACTTCATCGTCGGCGGCGTGGCGCTGGCTTTGCTCATCGGGTATCTGATCTTCACCTGGCTCACAGCCGGAAAAGAAAAGACAGACGATGCCCAGATCGATGCCGACGTCGTTCCCGTCTCCGCGCGCGTTTCGGGACAGATCGACAGCGTTCTCGTCCGGGAAAATCAATTCGTCAAACAGGGTGAGGTCATCGCCCGGATGGATTCACGGGACGCGCAGGTGAAAGTGCAACAGGCCGAGAGCGAGCTGCTCACGGCACGTGCGCAGTCCGCTCAGGCGGATGCGCAGGCCCGTGTGGCTGAGGCTGGGGCGCGCGGTGGGCTGATGGCTGCGGAAGGCGCGGTAGGAAGTGCGCGCGAAAGCGTCGACGCCAGCGGAAATCAGGTCGAACATGCTCGGGCCGGTGTGACGCGCGCCGAGGCATCCGCGGAAAAGGCGCGGCTGGACTTCCAGCGCGCCAGTGATCTTTTCGGCAAGGGTGACATTGCCCGCGCACAACTGGATACGGCGCGCGCCGCCCGCGACACAACGCGCGCTGAAGTGGAACAGGCTCAAGCCGCTCTTCGGGCCGCGATCGACGGTAAACAGAAAGCGCAGTCGGTCGTTCAGGAAGCACAGGGACGCCTCCGTCAATCTTCCGACGTCAACGCCACGATCACTGTGGCACACTCCGCGGCGGATCTGGCCCGGGCCGGAGTGCAGAAAGCGGAGGCCGGCCTCGCTGCGGCCAGACTGTCGCTGTCGTATACGGAAATCACGGCGCCGCAGGACGGCTTCTGTGCCAGCCTTAACGTTCGCGGCGGCCAGGCCGTGTCCGCAGGGCAGCCGATCTGTCAGCTCGTACCGCGGCAGACCTACATCGTGGCGAACTTCAAGGAGACACAGCTCAGGGACATGAAGCCGGGCCAGAAGGTGGATATCGAGGCCGATGCCCTGAACGGAAAATCCTTCGAAGGCAGCGTGGAGAGCCTCTCCGGAGGCACGGGCGCCAGCTTCTCCCTGCTTCCCCCGGAAAACGCCTCAGGGAACTTCGTCAAGGTAGTGCAGCGCGTTCCCGTGAGGATTTCCTGGAATGGTCCGCCGAGCAATGCAGTGCCGGTAGGCTCGTCAGTGAACGTGATCGTGCACACGAAGTGAGGAACGAAGCGACCAACTTGTCATCCCGAGCGGGGCACAGGCGCCGGTGTCGCAGGGACGACACGAGGACCAGCGGCAAGTCTGGCACATCCGACACACGAACAGATTGTCATCCTGAGCGGGCGAGCGAAGGATCTCTTCTACCTTCCCGGTTGCCACCGCAATGAAGGGCACCATTCTCGTTGACGAGATCCTTCAGTGGCCTTGCTCCCTTGTAGGAAACTCACATGGCGTCCTGTGAGGTCGGCTCTGGAGATTCAACAAGCGATGCTTCGCAAACGCGTCATTCCGAGCGTGAGCGAGATGGGATGAGAAGGCCAACCTCCCG
>JBDTRY010000237.1:0-5958 GCA_039931435.1 Acidobacteriota bacterium
GTGTCGTGGGTTCAGTATCCGCCGATGGCGCAGGTGGCCGAGCCCTTTCTGAAACTGGCCGGAGTGCGGGTTGAACCACGCACGCGACGCAAACACGACACACCCGGCGGATATGGAGTCGCACAGTGCGCCCAGACGCTCTCGGTGGTAAACATCGCCACGCGTCGCGAGACCGCGATCTCGCTGCCAGCCGGCGGTTGCGCGGACGGATTCTCGTGGTCCCCGGACGGGGAGAGCTTCGCCTTCCGCAACACTTCTGACGACGCCGTGGAGCTCTGGATCGGACGTCCTGACGGCACGACCCACCGCCTTGGCGAGGCGCGGCTCAACCCCATGCTCGGCAGTTCGCACCAGTGGTCAGCCGATGGCAAGTCGCTCCTGGTCAAGCTTGTTCCGGGCGACATTGGCGCAGCACCTTCTGCAGAGGGCGGCTCCGAAGGGCCACGCATCCAGGAGTCGACCGGGGGCGGCGAGTTCAGCACCTATGAGGCACGGGATACGCTGCGAAACCAGGCGGACGCTGCACTGTTCGAGTACTACGGTACCAGCCAGCTGGCGCTGGTCGACGTTGCCAGCGGCGCCGTCACCCGCATCGGTGCGCCCGCAGTCCTGAGCGAGGTCGACCTCGCGCCCGACGGCGAGCACATCCTCGTGAGTTCGATCCGCAAACCATACTCCTATGCGGTGACGTATGGACGGTTTGCACACGATGTCGAGGTCTGGAACCGCGCCGGCAAAGCGACGCCGATGGCGCAGTTGCCCGTCGCGGATCAGGTGCCGATCAATGGTGTTCCGAGCGGTCCACGCGACCATGAATGGCGACCCACCGAACCGGCAACGCTGGTCTGGGCCGAGGCGCTGGATGGGGGCGATTGGAAAGCGAGCGTTCCCGCACGCGACAAGGTTTTGATGCAGGCCGCTCCCTTCACGGCGGCGCCCGTGGAGATCGCGCGCACGGAGCAGCGCTATGAAGGGGTCGAATGGAGTGAGCGACGCGGCGTCGGATTGCTTCGGGAGTACGATGACAACCGGCACTGGCGACGGACCTTCCTGATCGATGCCGATCATGCGGCGACGAAACCGCGGCTCATCTGGGACCTGTCCAGCGACGAGTCGTACGAGGATCCGGGGCAGCCGGTCTATCGCCAACTGCCGACCGGCCAGTGGGCCATGCGCCAGGAAGGCGACACGATCTTCCTCAGCGGTCAGGGCGCGTCAGCGGCCGGAGACCGGCCCTTCCTCGACAGCTTCGATCTTCGCAGCGGGAAGTCGCGACGTCTTTTCCGCAGCGGCAGGGATGCCTATGAGTACTTTTTGGCCTTCGCCAACGACGGCACCGGCACGCTTCTCACCTGGCGCCAGACTCCCACGGAACCACCAAACCTCATGCTGCGCACCCTCGGAGGGGCGGCGAAAAGCGCGGCGTCGGGCGAGGCCGCAGTCGTCTCCACGGCGCTCGCCGTGACGCAGATCCCTGACCCCACCCCGTCCGTGCGTGCAATCAAAAAGCGTCTCGTGACGTATAAACGAAAGGATGGAGTGGAGCTGTCCTTCACCCTCTACACGCCGCCCGATTACAAGGAAGGCACGCGCCTGCCGGCGATCCTTTACGCCTACCCGCTCGACTATGCGAGCTCCAAGACGGCAGGCCAGATCAGCGGCTCGGAGCAATACTTCACGCGGCTTCGCGACTATCAGCTTTTGCTTCTCTCCGGATACGCAATCATCGACCAGGCGGCCTTCCCGATCGTCGGAGATCCGAAGAAGGCATACGACACCTACATCGACCAGCTGGTGGATGACGCGCAGGCCGCCGTGGACAAGGCGGTGGAGCTCGGCGTCGTCGATCGGGAGCGCATCGGTGTGACGGGCCACAGCCACGGTGCGATGATGACCGCGAACCTCGTGGCCCACACGGATCTGTTCCGGGCAGGCGTGGCCACGAGCGGAGCCTACAACAAGACCCTGACGCCATTCGGTTTCCAGAACGAGCGGCGCTCGGTCTGGAATGCGCTCGATACCTATCTGAAGGTCTCGCCGTACTTTTACGCCAACAAGATGCACGCGCCGCTGCTGATCGTCCACGGCACCGACGACGCCAACCCGGGGACGACACCGCTGCAGTCCGAACTGCTCTTTCAGGCTATTCGCGGAAACGGGGGCGTCACCCGGCTGGTGATGCTGCCGCACGAGCCGCATTGGTACTCGTCGATGGAGTCGAACGAACAGCTGGCGTACGAAGAGCTGCGCTGGTTCGATACGTACGTGAAGAATGCCCCGCCGCGAAAAGGGCAGTGAGAGGGAGCGCAACGACGGTTAACGGTTGAGTGTTGCCTCAACACTGCTGGGTGCGATCGTCGGGGCGCTAGCGGCTTCACGCGCCGGATCAATCTCGCTGCGTACCTAAACCCAGCTCACGATCTTCAGCCCGGCGACTCGCTTGAAGTGTCTCTCGTTGTTCGTCACTAACGTGAGACCGAGGGTCAGGGCGTGGGCGGCGATCAGGGTGTCGGATTCTCCGATCGGCGCGCCAGCTTCGGCCAGTTTCGCGGCGATCCGGCCGAAGGTCACGGCACAGGCGTCATCGAAAGGGACAACGGCGAGGTTCGCCACGAACGCGGAAACGGCGGCTTCGAGTTTCCGCGATTTCCGCCGCTCCACTCCATATCGCAACTCCGCCAACGTGATCGCACTGATGCAAAGCTCGGAAGGTTTCCGCTCTACGATCCGCGCACCCACGTGACCGCGGCCTCGGATGGCATAGCTCACCGAGTCGGTATCGAGCATGAGCCGCAGGCTCACGCGAACGGATCGCTCTTCCTGCCGATCGGTTGCTGCAGCCGGCGCTCGATCTCTTCATCCCACGAACCGAGCGAGGCCAGAAACTCCGGCGACCATTCGTCGGCCGGCTCGAGGATGACCCGCTTGCCTGAACGCCGGGCGATCACCTCCCGCTGCGAAGCCGGGAATCGAACCGACTTAGGCAGCCGAACCGCCTGGCTGCCTCCGTTGGCGAAGATCTTCGCGCGCTCTGTCATGGCAGATAGTATATACGCCTGTCGATACAGCGGTATTCCGGCGACGGGCTTCTCATCCGGAGTACCGGGACACAGTGAGTCACGCTGTCCAGCTCGTCGACGCCGTCTCCGGCCCTCATCTCCGGGCTGAGATGGACGGAGGCGACGGCTCTGGCTAGACCTTCGGCTGACGAGCCTGAGCGTCTGCAGGAAAGCCGACCCTTCGAACGATCTCCTGAAATCGAGAATCGGCGCGCATCGGGTCCCACCGTGGATCCTTCAGCAACCAAACCAGCCAGTTCGTACGTTCCGCTATGCACTGATTCAATAGCGCAATGGTTTTGTCCTTGTCACCGACACCGAGGTAAATGAGCGCGGCGGCGTAGGGGGTGACATAGCTGTTCTTCGACTTCGCTTCGATCTGATGCAGCACTTTCATCGCTTCGGCGCGTTTTCCGGTGATCGCGTACATGTGTCCAAGTCCTGCAAGGTTAGGCGGCGACTGGGAGAAGGCTGGATCTCCGGCCTTGTACTCCACAATGGCCTCGGCGTATCTCTGTTGCGCCTGATACACGCGGGCAAGCCAGAAGTGCGCGCCCATCGCTTTCGGATTCATGGCGATAGCATCCTTCAATACCTTGATCGCTCTGTCGTAGTCACGCTCGTAGTACATGACAAAGCCGCTGTCGGTTGCCACCGGAACCGAGAGCGGATCGAGGGTGCGCGCAATCCCTGCTTCTCGATTCGCTTCGTCCGGTCGCAGCATCGCGGCCAGGTAGACACTGTAGTAGTGATGTGCACTGGCCAGGCTGGGATTGAGTGAGATTGCTTTCCGGAAGTCGTTGTCCGCCGCGGGAAAATCCCAGTCGTAGTACATGTGGATGTAGCCGAGCGTGGCATAGGCATCTGCGGAATTGCGATCGAGTTGCAGGGCTTGCGCTGCCGCTGCCTTCGCCTTCGGAAACGAATCGCCAGGACTGAGGTCGTTCGCGTAGCCCATCCGTGCGTAGCTATCCGCGTAACCTGCATACGCTCCTGCATTGGTCGGATCGGCGTCCAATGCCTGCTGGAACTGTTCGGCGGCGCCCGCACTGTCCCCTTTGTTCAACGCATAGCGGCCTCTGACTAATAAGTCGAACGATCTCGGATCAATCGACCGTTCCTCTTCCAATCGGCTTCGCACTTCCGGTGTCAGTTCCACGCGCACGCTGCGGACCACGGAACGGGCGATCTCGCGCTGAAGGCTGAGCACATCCTTCAGGTCGCGCTCGTACGTGTCGCTCCATAGAAGCTTGTCAGTGGCGGCGTCGATCAGTTCCGCCGTGATCTTGATCCGTTCTGCCGAACGGACGACGGATCCTTCCACGACGGCGTCCACTCCCAGCTCGCGCGCGATCTGCGGGAGAGGCTTCTTCGCTCCCTTGTAGACCATCGATGACGTCAGCGACGTGACGCGAAGATCACCGACTCGCGCAAGGTCGGAAATGAGTTGTTCGGTGATTCCGTCAGCGAGGTATTCCTGGCGCGTATCGCCCGACATGTTGGTCAAAGGGATCACCGCGAGCGAGCGAATTCCAGCCCGCCGGAAATCAGGAAAGCGATTCCTGAAGACGATCACTGCCAAAGCACCGATCACCGTGACGGCGGCGATCGAATAGATCAGCCACGGACGTTTGACCACGGAAGGCTGGTTGACCACGGAAGGCTGGTTGACCACGGAAGGCTGATTGACCACGGAAGAGGTTGTGTCGGAAGCGTTGATCTCCCGGAGCGCAAAACCAAGATCGCGTGCCGATTGAAATCGTTCGCTGGCGTTCTTCTCCAGGCAGCGTCTGACAACACTGACGATGGCCGGAGGAAATCTCAGGCCGGATTCCGAAAGATCTTCCGGACTATCCCTCAGAATCGCGGCAAGCGTTTCGGCGGCGGAAGTGCGCGAAAAGGCGCGCTGCCTGCTGAGCATCTCGTACAGGATGCAGCCAAGGGAGAAGATGTCGCTGCGCGCATCGGCTGGTTGTCCAGTGACCTGCTCGGGGGACATGTATCCGATCGTGCCAACGACACGACCGGGATGGCTTTCAGCCTGCATCACCGCGGTCGATTCCGAGCTCGAAACCATCGGATGACGCCTGGCCAGGCCGAAGTCAAGAATCTTCACATGACCGTCTGACGTCAGGAAGATGTTTCCCGGTTTCAAGTCGCGGTGCACGATTCCGAGTGCATGCGCCGAAGCAAGACCGTCGGAGATTGCCGCGGCGATCTCCAGCGATTTTCGAACCGGAAGATTCTCCCGCGCCAGCCGGTCGCTGAGCGTTTCCCCGCGAAGAAGCTCCATGACGGCGAACGTCATGCCGCTTTCTGTTCCGAAATCGTGAATGGCCAGAATGTTGGGATGCGAAAGCGCGGCGACGGCTCTCGCTTCGTCCTCGAAGCGCCTGATGGACTGGGGATCGCGCGCGCTGTGATCCGAGATGATCTTGATGGCTACTTCGCGGTCGAGCCGTCCGTCATGCGCGCGATAGACCTCGCCCATCCCGCCCGCACCGAGCGGCGCAATGATCTCGTACGGTCCGAGATGGAAACCAGCGGGAAGAGTCATCCCGGAATCGGAGCGAGGGGAACCTGCCAGGTTTTCGATTTGACCTGCATTCTACTGCCTCCACCACTGGGTCGCCACGCCCACCTGCTCGCAACCATGCGAATGTCGAATGCCGTGTCGCGGCATCTCATAGCCGCCCTTTTCAGGGCCACGCAGGAGCAGACCTCCAGCTGCGATCCATCTCACATCACGACGGCAGGACACCCCAGCACGGAGTTCTACATCCATTACACCAAGTGGTGGTGTTCGACCGGATCAGGGAAGACCTCGTCCCGGCGCCGCGAAAAGGGTCCGAAACGGGCAGTTTTGAGAGTGAAATTGAGAATGCGGAGCCACCAGCGT
>JBDTRY010000238.1:0-5944 GCA_039931435.1 Acidobacteriota bacterium
CGTGGTCTTCGGCGTGGCCGAACTGATCGAAGAGAGAGAAGCGAAGATCGAGGCTCTGCGTGTCATCGTCGAGCATCTCGTGCCAGGGAGGTGGAACGACGTACGCCTGCCGAACGAGAAGGAGTTGAAGGGGACGAGCGTACTCTCCCTGGCCCTCGACGAAGCCTCCGTGAAGATCCGCACCGGTCCACCAAAGGACGATGACGAGGATTACGAGCTTCCCATCTGGGCCGGCGAGGTGCCCCTGCAATCGGTGGCTGGAGCACCGCAGTCCGACCCGCGCCTGCCCTCCAATCTTCCGGAGCCTCCCTACCTGCAGAACTACCGCCGTTGAGCCGAGAGCGATCGGCGCCTGCCGGGCAGGGCGCGGCTCCGGTGACGAGGACGTAAAATGGTATTCTCCATTGGCGCGGGTCAGAGGCGGTCGTGGTGGGGAAACTGCACGGCCGCCGGTCGGCTGGAAGTTTGAAACGCCGATCGAGTGCCGGCCCGGAGGAGGACGCAACATGCGCTTTCACCGACGCGGTGCCGCAAGTCTCATTTTTCTGCTCGTAACCAGTGCCGCCAGCGCCACCACCTGGTATCTTCCCGGCGCGGCGGAGGCCCCTGGTGCAAACGGCGCGATCTTCTCGTCCACGCTCTTCCTGACGAACACCACCGCCGCCGTCCTGCCCATCACGGTGAACTTCATTCCCGTCGACGGAAAGACCGCACCACCCGTGGTCGGGATCAACATCCCCGCCGGAAAAATCGTGAAGACGGAGCACGTCCTTCGGGCCCTGTTCGGCCTCACCGAGGACATCGGCACGATCACCGTCACCAGCGCCACCCCTCTGATCCTATCCATGGTCACCGCGAACATCGCCAACCCCAACGGAAGTTTCGGACTGGGCATCGACCCGGTCTCGGACAAGGAGCTCATCGCAGTCAACGGAATCGGCCATGCGCTCTGGGCCACGCACTCCATCGACTTCTCGAAGAGCTACCGCACCAACGTCGGCGCAGTGCTCGTTGATCCGAATTCGGAGGTGAAGATCACCGTCTTCGACGATCAGGGAGTGATGCGCGGATCGACCACGGTGAGCAGCCGTCTTCCCAGCAGCTTCCAGACCTCGCTGAGCACGATCATCGGCAACACCGACCTGGCCGTGGGCCGCGTCGAATTCCGCACGCAGCAGGGCCGCACCACCGGGTACACCTCGGTCGTCGACAACATCACCTCCGACGCCATCGCCGTGCAGACCCGCGAGGTGGTCTCCGGAGAGACCGACATTCTCCTGAACGGCGCGGCGCGGACGCCGGGGGTGAACAACAGCCACTGGCAGACGGACATCCAGCTGTTCAACCCCAGCACGTTTCCCTTTCAGGTCTCGATCTATGCGCTGGGATTCAACGTGGCCGGGAAATCGATCACGCGCGTGCTCGCTCCCCGCGAAACGCTGGCCATTCCCGATGTTCTCGGACCGGATGGCTTGAACTTCGGTGAAGGCGCGGCCGGAGCGCTGCGGATCACCTCGCAGGCTCCCTTTCTCGTGGCCGGACGCACCAGCAACTCGGATCCCACCGGCGTCAAGCCAGGTACGTTCAGCGGCTATCAGAAGGCCGGCCCTTTTTCGCCGCTCATGTTCACCCTGGGATCGACGGCCGTGCTCAGTGGCCTGGAGCAGTCGGCACAGTTCCGGACGAACGTCGGCTTCCTCTCCGGTTCCGGAGGCGCTACGCTGGACCTCACCCTGCGCGACAGCCTGGGCGCGGTTGCCTTGACGAAAACGATCGTCCTCGAGGGAGGTGTCTGGCGGCAGAACGCTCTTCCCGATCTCTTCGGAAAGGCAGCACCCACGCTTTCCAGGCTCGAGATCCAGGTGGTCAGCGGATCGATCGACACATACGCTTCGAAGATCGACAACGGCACGGGAGACCCCGTCCTGATTCCGGCGGTTCCTCTGCCCGTCGTCCCGGCGCCCACGAGCGAACGCACGCAGTAAGCTCCTCTGCTCCAATCACGACATGCGCGTCATTCTCTTCAACGAACCGGGTGATGAGGCCGTCCTCCGGATCGGCGAGGCGAACGAGCCCCGTTGCGGTCCTCGCGATTTGCGCATTCGCGTGTACGCCACGGCCGTGAACCGCGCCGATCTGCTGCAGCGAAGAGGGCAGTATCCGCCGCCTCCAGGCGCCTCTTCGATTCTCGGCCTGGAATGCGCCGGCGAAATCGTGGAAGTAGGTTCGAAGGTCGAGGGCTGGACTGCAGGTGAAAGGGTCATGGCCCTTCTCGCCGGAGGGGGGTATGCGGAGGAAGTGGTCGTAGACGCGGGCTCGGCGATGCGCATGCCCCAGTCATTTTCATGGGAGGAAGGCGGCGCCTTTCCTGAAACCTTCATCACCGCATTTCTGAATATCTTCCTTCTCGGTGAACCTCCCGACGGTGGGCGCGTCCTCGTTCATGGAGGAGGCAGCGGCGTGGGAACATCCGCGATCAGCCTCTGTCGTGAGGCGTCGCTGCCCATCTACATCACAGCGGGGAGCAGGGAGAAATGCGACCGCTGCGAAGCGCTGGGAGCGGCGATGGCCATCAACTACAGAGAGTCGGAGTTCGAAACCGTGTTGCTGGAAGCGCTCGCCGGTGCGGGCGTGCACGTCATCCTCGATCACCTTGGAGCGGAGTATCTGCAGCGCGACCTTGAAGTGCTGGCCCCGGAGGGGCGGATCGTCCTCATCGGATCCATGGGCGGCACGGAGGGCACGATCGATACCTCGCTTCTGCTGCGGAAGCGGGCCCGCTTGATCGGATCCACGCTGCGCGCCCGTCCCAACGCCGAAAAGGCCTCGATCGTCGAGAAACTGCTGGTCCGTTTCGGCGAGACCCTGCAGGCAGGACGTCTGCGACCGGTCATCGATTCCGTGTTTCCACTGGCCCAGGCGGCACAAGCCCATGCCCGCATGCAGTCCGGAGAACACTTCGGGAAGATCGCCCTTCGCGTGCGCTAGATACGCCGGCGAGGGTGGAAGCACCGACCCCGGATCTGGGCACGCGCCTGAAAAAATACCATCCCACCAGGGGTCCCGGAAACACGATTCGCCGCTCAGCTTTCCTGATCGGCGGTGCCGGCTTCGGCCGGTTGCTCCAGTCTCCTGGGCACGAGCTGATCGAAACGCAGGACCATCACGGTGCGGTCGTCGTCGGCAGGACGGTTCCCGGCATGAACGGCAATAGCCGCGAGAATGGCATCCTTCACCTCGCTCGGCGAGGAAGAAGCAGCCGTGGCCAGAATCTGCTCGAGCTGGTCGAAGCCGAAGGGGTCGCCATCGGAGTCCTGCGCTTCGACGATTCCGTCGGAGAGATAGACGAGCGTGTCGCCTTCCCGAAGTTCGACCTCCACCGTGCGCGCCCGGAGCTCGGAGCGTACGCCCAGCGGTAAGGAAGGGGACTCGATCGGCCGAGGCAGCGAACCCGATCGCAGGAGGTACGGGTAGAGGTGCCCGGCATTGGTATGGCGAATCGTCCCCCGGTCGAGATCGAAGATGGTGAAGGCCAGGGTCATGAAGGCCCGTTTTTCAGTGGATCGGAAGACTAGTTCGTTCAGCCTGCGGAACAGTGAGGTTTCGTCTGCTCCCTCTTCCACGAGCGTGGTAATGGCCGCTTTGACCATGGCCATGACCAGACCGGTGGACAGTCCGTGACCGGAGACATCTCCGATGGCCACGGCCAGTCGCGACTTGTCGATGCTGAAGACATCGTAGTAGTCGCCTCCGATGGATGCCGTGGGCTCGAAGTGCGCCGAGAACGACACGCCCCGCTGCTGCGGGCCCTCCTTGGGGAGAAGATTCCGCTGAATGGTCGCGGCAATATCGATCTCGCTCTGCAGCCGCTCCTTTTCCGCGACTTTGGTCAGCAGCGTTGAGATGGACTCGGTCATACGGTCGAAGGACTGGGCCATCTCGCCGAGCTGATTGCGCGGCTTCATGGCGATGCGATAGCTGAAGTCGCCTCTCTCCACTGCCCTGGTGCCTTTTTCGATCCGGTTCACCGCCCGGGAGATTGAGAAGATGAGCATCGAGGCCAGAATTGTGGCCGGGAGATAGACCAGCAACATCGAAAGGGCCAGCGCGCCGAGGAACATGAACACATAGACGGCGTAATCGGAGGAGGCGAAATAGTAGACGACAAGATTCCGCCACGGATTCCAGATAAAGGTCCAGAACGCCACCTGGTCGTTGACCAGCCCTGTATCCCACTCCACGATGGGCCGGGTCAGGTCTCCCCAGATCACGCCGTTCGGACGCCAGGCACGATTGAAGAAGGACTCCCACATGGAGTCGTCGAGCGTCTCGGCGTCGAATGAATTATCCCCTTCGCCCGTCTGGATGTGAACGCCGCCCCGTTTGGCCTTGCGGTGAACGCTCCGGGCCGCGGAATAGGAAACGATCATGCCCGTCTCCGCCTCCAGTCGCTTGGCCCAGGCCTCGTCCAGAGGCTGTACGAGCACGACTTCATGCCGGTCGCCGTCGTTTTCATAGAGGCGCGCGGACACGAGCAGCACCTGCTTGCCGCGGATGACCATACCGCTGAACGACTGCCCGGTCAGCCACGAAGGGAGTGTCGTTTTCTCCCCTGCCTTGACGTCGTAAATCTCGAGGTTCTCCATCGCTCGAGGCTTTGTGCCGTTGACGGTGTACTCCAGATTCCATTGATCCAGTTTCGTCAGGATCTGTTGTCGCTGGCTGCGATAGGCCGCCTGGCTGAGCACACCGCCGAAAGCGTAGCCCATGACCACGAGGAGCACGGCGAAGAGAAGGAATGGAAGAAGTCCGATGAGGAAATAGCTGAGCGCCAGCCTGCGTCCCACCCTCCAGAACAGCTTGCGCAGCAGATAGCGCGTTCCGACGGAAATCCAGTAAACGGTCAGACAGATGAAGATGAGAATCGCCAGAAACTTGAACAGGGGCAGGGCAGACGAGGACTGGTGCAACTTCCCGAAGAATGCTTCGATGCGCCCGATGACCAATGCTGCAGCAAAGGCGATCAGCCACACAAACAGCAGTCGCTTTCGAGTTCTGGTCATCACTCGTCGGTAGTCCTCGGTGGAACGACGGAAGGGCTTAAGATATCAGTCTCGGTCGGTGAGCGCTCGGCGCGCCATCTCATGTCACTATACGATCAAAGAGAGCCACGGTTGCGCGACGCGCCCAGCGCCGGAGCGCTGATCATTTCCTCCACCGCCGCCTTTCTCACCGGGGCAGCAGCCGCCCCTCTGGTTCTGACGATCTTCGACACACTGCTGGCCCTGCTCTCCTCCTGGCACGGAGCGCTGGTGTTCTACGGGCCCCTGGCCAGACCGTTTTCCAGTGGCTTCTACGAAGGTTTGCACTCGCCCTGGTACGAGCTCTCCCAGCCCTCCATCGCCCTGGCCAGCCTGGCCTTCGGCCTGTTCCTCGTCTATGCCTGGCCGAGCGAACAGACGCTGGCTACAAAGCTGTTCGTGGACGGATTGGCCATGAGCATGGCCGTCTTCGGCTGCATCGCGCCGGCACTGGACCCTTCGAACATGCGCTCGGCCGAAGCGCACTTCGGCACCAGCTCGCTCCTCTGCTCCGTACTGTTGGTTCTCATCGGCTCCGGGGTGATTCTCATCATCGAACGTCAGGCAGCCGAACTTATGACCAACGTGTTCACGCTGACCTTTGCCGGACAACGGTTCCTGTTGTGGTTTCGCCGCATTCCGTTGCCCGTGGCCATCGTCGCCGCCCTCTGCTTCGGGAACGGATACTGGCGGGGCATGGCCGCCTGGGGAATCGTTCTGGTGGTGACCCTGCTCGAAAGTGTCGGACACCGGCCCGAGCACCGTTTTGAAAAACTGGAAAGGGTGCACCTCAGGGAGGCCAGGTTTACGATGCCTCTGATCGCCGCGGTGGCCCTCGGAGGATCCGTTCTGCTTTTCGGTTT
>JBDTRY010000239.1:0-5924 GCA_039931435.1 Acidobacteriota bacterium
CGTGGGAGCCGGCCTCCCGAACTTTCTATCTCCTGCCAGGGGCGTCTGCTCGTAGCAGACGCCCACCTCCTTTTCGTTACCCTTTCTAATATACCTATCTCGCGTAGAGTTTTTATGCTCTTAAACCATAAACGTTCCTTCGTGCGCCTGCGTATCAGGGATCAGCACAGGGTGATCACCCGACACAAACCAATCGAAGGAGCTACAACCAAATGCATCTCAGAAAAATGATTCTCTCAACCGCCGTCAGCCTCATGGCCTCTCTGCCGCTCCTGGCTGCCCAGAGCGATCTCGTCATCCCAGCCGCCGCTACCGGACCGGGGGCGCAGGGCAGCAGCTGGCAGACCGAAGTGACTCTGCACAATGCAGGAAACAGCACCATGGCCCTCGCAGTCGTTTTCCACGACGCCAGTGGCACCGTCAATTCCGCCCCGTTCACACTGGCCCCGCGAACGACAACGATCGTTCCGGACATCCTCTCCACGAAGTTCGGACTGACCTCCGGTCTGGGAGCCCTGGTCATTACCGCTTCCGACGCCGATCAATCCAGGCTGGCGGTGAGCACCAGGATCTTCAATACGTCGGCGACCGGCGAGTTCGGCCAGGACGTACCCGCAGTCCAGGTGGCAAACAGTCCTGCAGGTGGCGACACTGTGGTTCTGGCCGCCCCGTCCAATCCCGCCGCCGCGCGTTTCAACGCCGGACTCTATGCCATTGATGACGCCAGGATTCGATGGACGCTGCTGCGAAGCAACGGCGAACGGGCCGGCGAGATTGAAAAGGACTACACCGCCGGTACGCACACGCAATACGGGAACGCCGTATCGACGCTCTTTTCGGTCTCGGCCAACCCCGGCGATGTTCTCCACGCAACGATCGAGTCCGGCCACGCCGTTCTTTACGGCAGCGCAATCAACCAGATCACTGGTGACCCGACCTTCGTTCCCGGAATCCGCACGCGCGAAGAGCTGGCTTTGGACGTACTGGGAATTGACCTCGATGAGGACGGCACTGTCGACGTGTTTGACGCCAACCACGACGGCGTTCTGGACCAGCCGGTGGAAGTCTTCATCGCCCTGTTCCCGAACTACTTCCGTGTCGTCGCCAACGACCCGGAAGGGAAGCCTCTCACTTTCGAGCTGGTCAACTCCTCACCGGATGCCCGGCTCATCGATCAGCAGGGCACGGTTGAGTGGTATCCGGCCACGAACCTGAAGGGTACAAGCACGACGCTCACGGTTCGCGTCAGCAACGGATCCGTAACGACCGATCTGATTGTTCCTGTTCTGTATCGCTGAATCGCATCCTGACAGATCACCGCAGACCAGGGAGGCGGACCGGAAGGTCCGCCTCCCTGCGTTCTGCTACGCGATCATGGAGGCACGAATCGTAGGGCCGCATGGCATGCGGCCGGTATTCTTCTGGAAGGGTGCACTCAGTCAACCGTACGACCGCGCGGAGGGGGGAAGGGTACAGGACGCACGCCGTGCGGCCCTGCGGCGAGCAGCGCAGGCTTGCCCATTGGCGAGCAGCGCAGGCTTGCCCATTGGCGAGCAGCGCAGGCTCTCGAATTACGACCGGCCGCCTTCAACACGCACGCGTGTCAGGCGAAGGTGATCCGGATGAAGCGTCGCTTGCCAGCCTTCACGAGATAACGCTTCCCGGCCGTGGAATCGAGCGTTGCTCTGGGATCGGAGACGCGCTCCTCGTCAACAGCAACTCCGCCCTGAGCCAGAAGGCGGCGCGCCTCATTGTTGGTTGCCACCAGACCGGTGGTAACGAGCAGCCTGCTCAGAGACTGCGGCTGGCCCGAGGAGGGCAGAGTCTGCTGCTCGATCTCGGCTGGAAGCTGCTTTTCACTGAACACGCGGCGGAACTCCTCGTCGGCCTGCACCGCAGCCTCGGGCCCCAGGAAGTCACCGATGATCAGCCGGGCCAGCTCGCGCTTGGCGTCCATCGGATGATAGGTGCCCGCCTCCACGCGTTCCCGGCGGGAAGCAACGTCGGCCGGCAGGAGATCGGTGCAGAGGGTGTAGTAGTTCCACATCAGATCATCGGAGATGGACATGATCTTTCCGAAGATCGAGCCCGCAGGCTCCTCGATGCCGATGTAGTTGCCCAGTGACTTCGACATCTTCTCGACGCCGTCGAGACCCTCGAGCAGGGGCATGGTGATCACCACCTGCGGCTCCTGGTCGTATTCGCGCATGAGGTTGCGGCCGACCAGCAGGTTGAAAAGCTGATCGGTGCCGCCCAGCTCGACATCCGCACGCAGGGCCACTGAGTCGTAACCCTGAGCGAGCGGATAGAGCAGCTCGTGAACGGCGATGGGCTGATGAGCCTCGAAGCGTTTCCGGAAGTCGTCGCGCTCGAGGATCCGCGCCAGAGTGTATTTCGCTGCCAGCCTGATCATTCCTTCGGCGCCCAGCGCTCCGAGCCACTCGGAATTGAATCGGATCTCGGTTTTCTCGGAGTCCAGCAACCTGCTGATCTGCCTCTCGTACGTGGCGGCATTTTCGACGATCTGCTCGCGCGATAGAGCGGGTCGCGTGCTCTTCTTGCCGGAAGGATCGCCGATCATTCCCGTGAAGTCACCGATGAGAAACACGACCCGGTGACCGAGCTGCTGAAAGTGCCGCATCTTCCGGATAAGGACCGTGTGTCCCAGATGAATGTCGGGCGCCGTGGGATCGAATCCGGCTTTGACGACCAGCGGTATGCCCGTTTCGGCGGAGCGGAGAAGTTTCTTTCGAAGGTCGGGACGATCGAATACGTCGACCGTTCCTTTGGCGAGGTAGTCGAGCTGGGCGTCGTTCGATAGATGATTCAGGTCGGGCATTATCTCGAAACGGGAACGAGGCCGTCACTATAGCAAAGGAGAATTCCGGATCAGCGGTGCCTGGCAGGCAACAGCTGCACCCAGGAAGTAAACCGCTTCAGTCCGTTCTTACTCGAAGAGCTCGGCCTCGAACAGCTCGTACTCCGAGACCACAGGAGACTCCTCGGACGGGACCCAGCGCCATCCC
Organism: Acidobacteriota bacterium; assembly: GCA_039931435.1. Classification (GTDB taxonomy): domain Bacteria; phylum Acidobacteriota; class Thermoanaerobaculia; order Gp7-AA8; family Gp7-AA8; genus JBDTRY01. Next base: position 3,027 of record JBDTRY010000239.1, read on the forward strand.
TGAAAAAGATAGAGATCGCATTGGACGAGGAAGACCTCGCGGCTCATGTCCCATCGACTACTCAGCCCGGAGAGCACTCCCCGCTTTGTTTCCTTGATGATGTGACCGAGGTCGTAGATCACGGTGTTGGTCTGGCGAAAGCCCGCGCGTGCAGCGAAAAAGTTCAGCGCCGTCTCGATCTGGAATCGCTGACGATACTGCGACGGGACGCACTCGAAAACCTCCCGCAGCATGACCCGGATCCCAGAGAGCACCGGACCGACATGCAGCTGCAGATGAAAGAAGTCGAGAACCGGGCCGCGATGGCGGACGCCCACATTCATGTCGCACAAACCGTCACGGACAGGAAGGATCAGCGACTGGATGTGTTCGCTGGAAACGTTCAGCATGTCTCCGTCTACAAAGAAGAGCAGGCGGTGGGAGGCGTGCTCGACGCCAACATTCATGGCGTAGCCCTTCCCTCGATTCTCACGGAGCGCAATTGTGCGCACGTCGAACGATCGAGCGATCTCGACAGTGCGGTCGGTAGACCCGTCGCTGACGACGATGATTTCGTCGATCAACGGGCTCTTCGTCAGCGCTTCGAGCACCTCGCCGATCGAATCTTCCTCGTTGTAGGCAGCAATGATTGCCGTAGTCTGCAAAACCTTCACCTCTGAACCGTAACGTGCCTGCAAGGAGCCTACCGGTGCACCAGCCGCGCATTGTAACCTCAAAGTCACCCCCGGGCCGGCCGCGCTGGCCCCGTCCGGAGCGGGAAGCAAACTGCCCTCCATCGAGGTCGCGCCCTTTCACAGAATCATTCTTCCAGCCTTGGAACTCAGTAGCTTACGTGTTTTTCGGCATGGCCGGCCCCTTGCAGCAGCTACCGGACATGAAAGCAAGAATTCTCTCGGCCATCGGGATCCTCGCGGTTGGACTGACGGGCTGCCGAAGCCTGCTCAACATCGAGAATCCCCATTACGCCATACGTGATATACGGCCCCGCGTTTCGGTGGCCATTCCTCTGTCCCAGTCATCAATCGATTTCAATTTCCTGGTCGACGTCGACAACCCGAACTCCGTCGGTCTGACCCTGGACCGCATGGATTTCGATCTGCTCATGAATGACCGTCATCTCCTCAGCGGCTTTACGAATCGAAGTGTGCGCATCCCCGCGAACGGTATCGGAGAGGTAGAAATTCGCGGCCGGGTGGGCTACGAGAATATCCGGGACATCTTCCGGGAAGTCGTGGATGTCATTCAAGGGCAGAAAGCCCGGTATCAGTTGCGGGGAACGGCCTGGTACAACACTCCTCTGGGACAGATGCGCTTTCCGCTGACCATCTATCAGAGCGGCAGATAGCGGATCGAACCGCTTCTCGATCCATGGAGGTCGAAAAAGGCCCCATCGGTGTGGCCTGCCCGAGCGCTGACGCAAGAAGTTTTGCTCCCCGGGCCGATCCCGCCGAGAATAGAGCCGGGAAAGCGCCTTGCGGACGGAACAGAGCCTCAGAAACTCAATCACCTTCGCGGCCGCCCTTCTCTATTTTTCTCAGGGATTTCCGTACGGAATCGTCACGGAACTACTGAACCTGTACCTTCGCACGAAGGGTGTAGGCCTGGCGGAGATCGGCTTCCTGAGCACCGTCGGACTGGCCTGGACCATCAAACTTGCCTGGGCTCCGCTCGTCGACGCCTTCGGCTCGTACCGCCAGTGGATCCTTGCCGCCCTGACGTTCATATTCGCCGTACTCGCTTTTTTCGCCGTGACGGGCGCCGCCCGCGGCCCGATGTTCTGGATCGCGGTGTCTATCCTGGCTCTGGCCTCCGCCACTCAGGACATCGCCATCGACGCTTTCACCATCCTCATCTCTCCGCGCGACATGCTCGGTACGGTCAACTCAACGCGCGTTACCGCGTACCGCGTGGCCATCATCGTCGCTGGAGGTGGACTGGCGGGATTGGCAAGTCTGTGGAGCTGGCGTGCGGCTTTTGCGGCCGCTGCCGGAATCTCCGCGTTGATTCTGGCCGGATGTTTCTTTCTTCCGGCCCAGCGCCTCGAGCGTGCGCCCGTGCGAAGAGAAACAGTTCGGTTCACTGCCAGCATTCGATCGTGGCTGCTTCGCCGGCGGGCCATCGTTCTGCTGGCCGTGGTCTTTCTCTTCCGGCTCGGGGACGCGGCCCTGGCCCCGATGATCAAACCGTTCTGGGTTGACCGGGGTTACTCCGCTGCTGAGATCGGAACTGTGACGACGGTAGCGGGCATATCGTTCACGATCCTCGGAGCGATCGCCGGAGGGGCTGTGATAAACCGCAGCGGCATCTACCCCGGCCTGCTCTGGTTTGGACTCGTGCAGATGCTCTCCAACGGCGGTTATGCGGCCGTGGCTTCATTCGGCGGCGGCAGAGCGGCCATCTACGCGGCGGCAATCGTCGAGAGCTTCACAGGCGGGCTGGGGACTGCGGCCTTCCTGGCCTTCATGATGTCCCTATGCGATCGGGACACGGCAGCGACCGAGTACGCGCTACTCACCGCCGTCTATATCCTTTCCCGGACCCTGGCGGGAAGCATCAGCGGAATCGGAGCTGAAGCGCTGGGCTATCCGTTGTACTTCTGGATTACCGTGGCGCTGGGTGTGCCCGGCCTGCTGCTGCTCCCGTTCATTCGCGGAGCGGTGGCCGAAGCCGAGGAGTCCGCCGCCTGACAGGCGGACGCTGGACGGAGAGTTTTGCTCCAGGATCCGGCGGGCACGGTGCGTTATAGTCGAAGCTGATGAAACACCGCGTTCACGTTCCCCGTCTCGGAGCACGTGATGAGGAGTTGACCGTCGATGGTCCCGAGTTTCACCACACCATCCACGTCGTCCGGGCCCGCGTCGGCGAGGAGCTGGAGTTGTTCGACGGTATGGGGCGAAG
>JBDTRY010000240.1:0-5825 GCA_039931435.1 Acidobacteriota bacterium
ACGAACGCGGCCCATAAAACGACCGCGATGTAGACGGCTGTGGACAGCGCACCGAATCTCAGTGACCGTCGGAAGCTGCCATGAGCCTGGTCAGCGTTGCGCACCAGCATCAGAAAGAACAGCCAGCTCTGATTCGCCCCCGTAACGTAGATGACCACTCCCCACAGCAGCACGTCCACAAACAGAAAGGCTGTTCGGGCCTTGCCCAGCAGTGGCGATTGCGCGAGCGCTAGAAGTACGAGCCACGAAACCGCGGCGTAGGCGATCAGAGCGAACGTGAGCAAAAGCCACTCGCCCTGAGAGAGCGTGTGCAGGACCAACTCGTTGTGAAGGAAGACCCCCAGGGATAACAGCAGACATCCGAACAGACGGAGTTTGGGAATTTCGAACGCGTTCAAGCGGGAGAATTCACGCCCGCGCTCGGCTTCCAGGATGTTGTTGTCCAGAAACGCCGCTTCCGAAGCGCGATACTCCGAGCGGCTCGCCGATTGCCGGCGATCGCCGATAGGATTTGCTTCCTCTTCCGGAACCTTACTCAATCTGCACCCGTGAACGCGTCCATGATGCGGCAGGCCCGACGGCCCCCCATCATTTCAGAACGTTCTTGACCCGCATCAGCAGCACTTCCTTCTGAATCGGTTTGCGGATGAAATCGGCGGCACCGAGCTCGAACCCTCGTACTTCCACCTGATCTCCAGTGAGTGCCGTCAGACAGATCACGGGAATGCGAATCTGCTTTTCGTTCATGATCTCGAGCAGTTTCAGACCGTCCAGCGTGGGCATGTTCAGGTCGAGGAGAACGAGATCGAACGTTCTCTTACCCATCTCCAGGAGGGCGTCGGCACCGTCGCCGGCGTGCACGGTTTCGTATCCATTGCCTCCGAGGAAGCCGTCCACGAGTGCTCTCGTCACGGCGTCGTCCTCCACGACCAGGATCGTCTCAGCATCACCCGACCGATGAGGCTGGCCTGCTGCCGCGGCTTTTTTCTTCGCGCCCTGACGGAGAATGTCCTCGTAAACCTGCTTGGTCTCCTCCTCGGGTTCCATTCCCAGTTCGCGCTCCAGAAGGCCGACGCAGGTCTGATACTGCTTCAATGCAGCTTCACGCCGTCCCTGCCTGGCGAACAACAACATCAGGGCGCGGTGAACGGTCTCCTGCAGGGGATCCAGGGTCAGCAGCCGTGTGGCAGTCTTGGCGGCGACATCGAGTTTGCCATCCTTCGAGTAGAGCGCGAGAAGCTTGGCTAATCCCTCCTGGGCCAGTTCGCGAAGGCGCTCGCGCTCGATCAGCAGCCACTCTTCGAAAGGATCTTCATTGATGTTCAGCCCTTCCAGAAAGTCGCCCTGATACAGCCCCGATGCTTCTTCCAGTGATGTCTCATCTCCTGCGGCCACCAGCCGTTCGAATTCCAGAGCATCAACGCGCGCGATTCCGCGATCCAGAGATAAACTGTCGGCCTCGCTGATGAGAATCTCGCTGGCGCTGTCGCCGAGACTCTTCCTGATGCCGACGAGCGTCTGGCGAAGGCTGTGACGGGCCTGTTCTTCCCCCGTGTCACCCCAGAGGAGGGCGGCAACCTTGTCGCGCGGTTGCGGCTGGCCGGGACGCATCGCCAGGTAAGCGAACAGCGCCTGAGCCTTCTTCGTGCTCAGGACCAGGGGCTGACCCTTCTGAAACTGCGCCCGAAAACTTCCCAGCAGGTTGATTTCGAGTTTGTTCATGGGCGTTTCATGTTGAGAATGCGATGAGTCTAGCACTTCGATCTGTATGCGGGCAAACACTTGCACTATTATGATTTGACGGCAGTTTGACACCGGTTCGGGCGACCACTCCCCAGGCCCCGCAACCCTTCCTCTAACCGCCTGCACCAGCTGGACCGATTCTCATGCCGACCGCCGAAGGACAACGATGAAAAAAAAGACATTGCTCATTTCCCTCGCGGCACAGCTTCTCTGTGCTTTCGTGTGGGCGGACGCAAAATCTCCCTCCGATTTCCTTTCCATGCCCATCGGCGCCGATCGCACCCTGGCCGATTACCACCAGGTATCCAGCTACCTTCGCTACCTCGACGCACAGTCCCCTCGACTCAAGGTGATATCTCTCGGTCCCACGACCCTCGGCGAGGACATGATCATGGCCGTGATCTCCTCGGAGGAAAACATGCGCAACCTCCCCTCGATCCAGGAGACGGCGCGCAAACTGGCCGACCCTCGTGGCCTCGGCCGGGAGGAGACGGACCGGCTCGTCACTTCAGGCAAGACGATCGTCCTGGTGACCTGTAATATCCACGCCAGTGAGATCGCATCCAGCCAAATGGCCATGGAGTGGGCTTACGACCTGTCCCGGGCCACCGATCCGAAAACCACCGGATGGCTCGAGAATGTAGTCCTCCTGCTCGTCCCTTCATTGAATCCGGATGGCCAGATCATGGAAGTGGACTGGTACCGCAAATACCTCGGCACGCGTTACGAAGGAAGCTCCCTGCCGTGGATCTACCATCATTACGTCGGTCACGATAACAACCGCGACTGGTTCATGCTCACCCAGAAAGAGACGCGCAACCTCTCCCGCGCCATCTATCACCAGTGGTTTCCACAGATTTTCGTCGACGAACATCAGATGGGTTCGAACGGGCCGCGGATGTTCATTCCGCCTTTCGCCGATCCGGTGGACAGTGACGTCAATCCCCTGATCTGGCGTGAAGTGAATCTGATCGGCGCGAACATGGCCTTCCGTCTCGAGCAGCAGAACAAGTCCGGATTGATCTACGGATACTCGTTCGACGCTTACTGGATGGGCGGCACGCGGAACACCGGTTGGTGGAAGAACATTACAGGTCTCCTCCTGGAAACAGCATCGGCACGAATGGCCACTCCCATTTACATCGATCCCACGGAACTCTCCGGTGGGCGCAAGGGCCTCGTCGACTACAAAGCGACGATCAACCATCCCAATCCGTGGAAGGGCGGATGGTGGCGGTTGCGCGACATCATGGATTACGAGCGCATTGCCTCTGATGCTCTTCTGGAGATCGCCGCCACGCGGCGCGAGGATTTCCTCCGCAACATGCTCACTCGAGCCAACCAGGCGGTCAGCGAGGCCTCGCCCGGCGATGCCTATCGCGTCCCCGCCGCGCAACGGGACTACCCTGCCGCGAGAAGGATGGCCCTGCTGCTGGCGGACCACAACGTGAACGTGTTCACCGACGCATCTACAGGGGACTACTGGATTCCACTGGCACAGCCCTACGGACGATTCGTTCGCGAAATTCTCGAGCCGCAGCAGTATCCGGAAGTCCGGCTCATGCCCGGGAAGGAAATTCTGAAACCGTACGACGTGGCCACCTGGACGCTGCCGCTGATGATGGGTGTGCAGGTGCAGCACACGACCGTTCCGCCCGCGTTGCGTCTCACACCAGTCCAGGCGCCAATCAACTCCGACGTTTCCCAGGCACCGCCGCCGCTCGCCGACTCTCCTTTTTACCGCATGACTGCCACCAGCGCCGAGAGTGCCGCGGTGGTGAACGCGGCATTGAAAAAAGGAGAGGTCCGCGTGGCAGAGGCGAACAACGCCGCGGCAGATACGAAAGGAACATTCTTTCTCGACCCTGCTGCCGCGCGCGCCGCCCGATCCACCGGCTGGCGAGTGGAGATCACCCCGGTCCCCGAGCTACCTTCGGGCACCCGGACCCTGAAGCAGCCACGCGTCGGAGTTTACAAATCCTGGACAGCGGAGATCGACGAGGGTTGGACCCGTTTCATTCTCGAGACCAACGGTTTCGACATCAAATCGATCGAGAACAACGCCATACGCGCCGGGAATCTTCGAACCGGTTTCGACGCCATCATTCTCCCGGACATGGATCGCGACGAGATCATGAACGGAAAGCCGAAACGCGAAGAGGGGCAGATGCGCTACGCACCCGACCCGCCGCCGCAATACATGGGCGGAATCGGACCGGAAGGCGTGAAAGCCCTTCGCGACTTCGTCGAGAATGGCGGAACGCTCATCGCTCTGAACAACAGCTCGAACCTCGTCATCAACGAGTTCAACATTCCCGTGCGGAATTCGCTCGTTCGGGCAAAAGAGAGCGACTTCTCGGTGCCCGGCTCGCTCGTGCGCATCGACATTCACGGAAATAACCCGATCACCGCCGGCATGCCCGAGTCTCTTGCCGCCTTCATCGATTCCCCGATCGCTTTCGACACGACAGCCCCCGGACCGGAAATGAGCCGCTGGGTGCTGGCCTCATATCCCGAGGATGCCTCGAAACTTCTGCTCTCGGGATGGATCAGCGGGCAGGAAAAGCTTGCCGGGCACGCCGCCGCGGTAGCCATGACCTACGGAAAGGGCAGGATCGTGCTGTTCGGCTTCCGGCCGCAATTTCGCGCTCAGACGTACGCCACGTTTCCGTTACTGTTCAACTCCATTTACTGGAGCGTTCAGTAGCCCCCGATGCAGTCATCGTCACAGCGAAATTCAGGAAGGCAGGCAGGATGAAAAGAACGATCGCCCTGTTCCTCTTCGTTGCCATCATCTGGCCATGGTCACTCCGCGGCGCTTCGCGAGCACCGGTTCGGGCCAGGCACGGAATTGTGGCCAGCGTCAGCGAAATCGCCTCGCAGGTCGGCGTGGACACGATGAAGAAGGGCGGCAACTCGGTCGATGCAGCCGTGGCCGTGGCCTTCACACTCGCTGTGGTCTGGCCTTCGGCGGGTAACCTTGGTGGCGGCGGATTCATGGTCATCCGCGACGCCAACGGAAAGGCTGAAGTCATCGACTATCGTGAGCGGGCTCCCCTGGCGGCGTCGCGGGACATGTACCTCGACGCCGACGGGCAAGTCATCCCTGATTCATCCACTCTCGGCTACCGGGGCGTCGGAGTTCCGGGAACGGTGGCCGGGCTGGCCCTGGCCCAGAAACGACACGGACGTCTGCATTGGAGCGATCTGATCGAACCCGCGAGAAAACTCGCCAAAGACGGCTTTCCTGTGAGCGAGCATCTGGCACGCAGCCTGAACGAAACGCGCAACGTCCGGAGACTGTCGACGTTCCCTGAGAGCAGACGAATCTTTCTGCGCAGCGGATCCCCATTTCGAACAGGAGACATCTTCAAGCAGCCGGAACTTGCCGCGACTCTTTCCAGAATTCAAAAGGTTGGAGCCCGGGACTTCTATGAGGGCAAGACCGCGGAACTGATCGTTTCCGACATGAAGGCCCACGGCGGGATCATCACCGCGCGCGATCTCCGCGAGTACGAGCCGACGATTCGGGAGCCGCTCCGGGGAACGTACCGGGGCTATGAAATTCTGACGATGCCACCGCCGTCATCCGGCGGTGCGGTTCTGCTGGAGATGCTGAACATCCTCGAGCACTTCGATCTGTCCAGGACCGGCCACAACTCATCGCAGGAACTCTCGCTGCTCGTTCCGGCCATGAAACTGGCATATTCCGATCGGGCCAGTTTCATGGGCGACACCGATTTTGTGAAGGTGCCCATCGAGGGAATCATCTCCAAGAAATACGGCGACGCTCAGACAAGGCGGGTCGACCCGGAGCACGCCACCCCCAGCGAAGAAATATCAAAGGGCGATCCGGCCGGATATGAATCGGTTCAGACCACCCACTTCTCAATCATCGACGCAGAGGGGGGAATGGTCTCCAACACCTACACACTCAACGACAGCTACGGCAGTGCTGCCACCGTTCCTGGTGCCGGTTTCCTCCTCAACGACGAGATGGACGATTTCACATCGAAACCGGGCGTGCCGAACCTCTATGGACTCATCCAGTCGGAGGCGAACGCCATCGCGCCGCGAAAGCG
>JBDTRY010000241.1:0-5819 GCA_039931435.1 Acidobacteriota bacterium
AGGGTGGCGAGCGAAGCGAGCCGGTTGAGGGGCGCGAGTCTACGCCGAACGTTCAGTAGAAAACCCTCAATGAAGAACGTGGAACTCTGATTGAACGGCCAGGACCTCCCTTTCAGCGCAGCGATTGCGTCATCCCGAACGTGAGTGAGGGATCCCAGAGGGGCGGAAGCACGCAGCGGGATCCTTGTACCACCTGCCCTCTGGCATCCCATGGTCCGCTCGTAAGAAACTCACACAGAGATAGAATTGTGGGCACTCTCGGGATAGTGGCCCCCGTTTTCCTGCCTCTTCCCTCAAACGAACAAGTCATCCCGAAGCCGAACGGTGAGGGATCTCCTGTGATACTCGCGCTTTCGTTGAACCCAGCCGGAGATCCCTCCTCGCTGCGCTCGTTCGGGATGACAAGCTCGCGATAACATGACCCGATGCTCTCCGACAGACCCTTCTCCATCTCCGGCATCTGCGAACGGGACATCGACCTCCTCCTGCTGGAAGAGTTCCGCTCCAACCCCGACTTTGCCACATGGTTCACGAGTGAAGCACTACGCATCGAACCGGGCATCTGCTCCGGCGCCCTCAGGTCGGTCACCGATACATCGGGCGAGTCCGATCTCGAAGTCGAGTTCCGTGATCCGTCAGGCCGAACGACTCGCGTCCTCATCGAGAACAAGATCGCTGAGAGCTTCCAGCCGCGACAGGCGCTGCGTTACGCGGAACGAGCCGCTTCGTACCGTGACCGCAACGAGTGTCAGGACACGATCACGGTTCTCGTAGCGCCAGCCGCATACATCGGATCGGACATCGACCACGGCTTTCAGGCGCACGTCACCTACGAATCCATCCGCGACTGGTTCCGCCGGCAGAAACAATCCCAGCCCCGCGCCGCACACAAGGCGGACATCCTCGACTCGGCGATTGAGAAATCCCATTCCGGCTACAACCCCATCGAAGATGCCGGCGTGACCGGATTCTGGAAAGAGTACTGGGAACTGGCCAGCCGCGAAGCGCCGGAACTGGAGATGCGGGAGCCGCCGGGAAAACCCTCGGGATCCGGATTCGTTAACTTCCGACCTCCCGATCTTCCCGTGAGCATTCGCCTCAGACACAAACTCGTGCACGGCAACGTCGACCTCGAGTTCAAGGGATTCGCCAACAGGCTCGCAGAGCTTCGTGCCCGATTCGGTGATCAGCTCCAGGAGGGGATGATCCTCACGTCCGCAAGCCAGTCAGGCGTAGTCCGCATCAAGGTACCAGCGATCTCCCCATCGCGGTCGCTGCCCGAACAGATCGACGCCGTGCGTGAGGGTCTTCGCGCCGCACAGCGACTGCTCGCGTGGTATCGAAAAACTGGCAAATGAAGGGCGATGAGAAGCTCGGTTCGCCGTCTGTGAGCGACGTTCTGAGATTGAGGAACTGCCAAGATCAAATTTCCTCACAGCGTGGCTCGCCTCGCCCTTCTTGTTCGGCGCCGGGTGGCCTTGAATTGTAAAGCTCTCAGTTCGAAGCCCTTCAGGAACTGATCTCTGCTCAGTTGATGAATCACTGGGGAACCCAGGACGCGGGTGACGACAATCAATTCCCATTTGCGATTTCTATTCGCTTCTTTGACTTCACCCGCCGTGATCACGAAAGATACGGTATCGCCTTTGACACCTTTCACTTCCACATGACGTTCCTGGCGAAATCGCCGGCATCGGAGGTCGTAGCCGCACTGGAGTCCTTCGACAGACTCGACTGTCCATCCCCCATCTGTGATGAAGGCGGTGGCAGCAGTGATGGCCGCGGACTCCACCAGGATGTTTTCCAGCGCGTGTCCAAAGCCCGCTCCCGCTTTCTCCCGTTGGTTCTCGCCTGTTGAATCAGCAAGGCTTAAGACGTAGCTGAGAAGCTCAGCAGATGTGGATGTAAGGCGGCGCATCGTTTGAAGCTGCTGCCCCAGACCCTTGGGAATGAGGCGGTCACGATCACTCTCAAAACGCAAGGCGAACGCGATTTGCTTCAGAGGTATCAGTGAGACGTACACCTCAGTCCGTTTTTTGGACAGGGCATGGTAGTCACTGTCCCATAGGGCGCCTCCGAGGGCAGTGGCGGCAGTCTCGTAGTCGACCACCTTTCCGACAATGATACGACCCACGAGGAAAAGCTCATCTTCGTGCGCAGTCACGATCCAGAGGCGATCTCCTCTTGAAACACGGCGGAGTTGTCGCCCGGAAGCGTGATTCAGGGAGTTGCCGAGTGACTGGCGGACGTTCTTGAGCTTCCAGTAGAAGAGAAAGTCGGTCGACATTCTTTGATCACAGCACAGGAGCCAGGCGGGTGCAAGAAAACCTGCTGCGCGCACTGCTTCGAAGCAAACCTGGTGGATGCAATTTCGCCAGAGATGATGGTCGGCAGCCGGAAAGACCGTTGGTGTAGGGTGGCAGTCGGGTTGTGGTAACCTTCCGGCTCGTTTGCTTTACCCGCAACCCCGTTCTTCACACGGACATACGCTGCAGTTCGCCAACGCCGTGCGGAGCCGTGCGGCCATTGTCCTCCGGTGAAAAATGTCCGATAGCTTTTTCGAAAAACCGATTCTCAACTCCCCGTACGAGCACCCGTATCAGCATTGGGAATTGGAAGAGGGACTACCGACCGACCGCATCATCGTCCACCGCCGCCGTGCCGAATTTATCACCCCCATCCCCAAGCCCAAGAAGCGAAAGAAAGAGCAGCGGGAACTCGCCCTCGGTGACTCCAAAGGCATTTCCGACGAACGTCAGCAGTACGAAGTCACCGCGTCTGCCATCAACGAGCTGCGTACCTACGTCGAGCGCTGGCGCAGGATCGCGAACCCTGCCGACTGGCACGTCACGCCGGAAACGCAGCGTCTGCTTCAGCACTGGCGCCATCACCCCTTCAGCGACATCCGTCCTTTCTTCTGCCAGGTGGAAGCTATCGAAACCATCATCTGGCTCACGGAAGTCGCCCCCCATGTAAAAGAGGGAAAGAGGTTCAAGGCACATCTGGAGGCGGCCAACGATGGCGCCAATCCCGGTCTCCCGCGCCTGGCTCTGAAGCTCGCCACCGGTGCCGGGAAAACCACGGTCATGGCCATGATCATCGGCTGGCAGACTGTCAACGCGGTGCGGCGGCCGAACAGCAGGAGCTTCACCCGCGGCTTTCTCATCGTCACGCCCGGCATCACCATCAAAGACCGCCTGCGTGTGCTCCAGCCAAATGATCCGGATAGCTACTACGCCAGTCGGCAGCTGCTGCCCAGCGACATGCTTCCCGACCTTCAGCGGGCCAAGATCGTCATCACCAACTATCACTCGTTCAAGCTCCGTGAGACGCTGGAAGTCTCGAAGGCCGGCAAGGCACTCCTGCAGGGCCACGGCCCCGAGCTCGAGACCACCGAGACCGAAGGACAGATGATCCAGCGGGTCATGCCGGAGCTGATGGGGATGAAGAACATCATGGCCATCAATGATGAGGGCCACCACTGCTACCGCGAGAAGCCGGGCGAAGACGAGGAAGATGATCTAAAAGGGGACGACCGAAAGGAAGCAGAGAAGAACAAGGAAGCGGCACGCCTCTGGATCAACGGTCTGGAAGCGGTACAACGGAAGGTTGGGCTGCACACGATCGTCGATCTCTCTGCCACACCATTCTTCCTGCGCGGCTCCGGCTACGCCGAGGGGACGCTGTTCCCCTGGACGATGAGTGACTTCTCGCTCATGGATGCCATCGAATGCGGCATCGTCAAGCTTCCCCGCGTCCCCGTAGCCGACAACATCCCCGGCAACGAAATGCCGATCTACCGCAACCTCTGGGAGAACATCCGCGCGAAGATGCCGAAGAAGGGAAGGGGAAAGGCGAAGACCCTCGACCCTCTCAGCCTTCCCGCCGAGCTGCAGACCGCGTTCGAAGCGCTGTACGGGCACTACAGGAAGACGTACGAGCTGTGGCAGGAAGCGGGAATCGCCGTTCCTCCCTGTTTCATTGTCGTTTGCAACAACACCTCGACGTCAAAACTCGTCTACGACTTCATCTCCGGCTTCATCCAGGAGAACGAGGACGGCACGAGCAACGTCATGAATGGCCGCTTCGAGCTTTTTCGCAACTACGATGAGCACCGGAACCCCATCCCCCGCCCGCGCACGCTGCTCATCGACAGCGAACAGCTCGAGTCAGGCGACGCTCTCGACGCGAAGTTCCGCGAGATGGCCTCCGACGAAATCGAGCGCTTCCGCCGCGAGATCGTCGAGCGCACCGGCAACGCCCAGGCCGCCGAAAATCTCACCGAACAGGATCTCCTCCGCGAGGTTATGAACACCGTGGGCAAGAAGTACCGCCTTGGCGAATCCATCCGTTGTGTCGTCTCCGTGTCCATGCTCACCGAGGGCTGGGACGCCAACACGGTCACTCACGTCCTCGGCATCCGCGCTTTCGGCACGCAGCTCCTCTGCGAGCAGGTCATCGGCCGCGCCCTCCGCCGCCAGTCCTACGACCTGAACGAGGAAGGCCTGTTCAACGTCGAGTACGCCGACATCCTCGGCATTCCCTTTGATTTCACGGCGAAGCCGGTCGTCGCACCTCCGCAGAAGCCGCGGAAGACCGTTCACGTCAAAGCCATCACGCCAGAACGCGATGCCTGCGAGATCATCTTTCCGCGCGTCGAAGGCTACCGAGTCGAGCTTCCCGGGGAGCGGCTGTCGGCCGCCTTCAATGATGACTCGACTCTCGTCCTCACACCGGAGATGATCGGACCGTCTGTGACGCGCAACGAAGGGATCATCGGCGAGGGAGTCGATCTCAGTCTTGTGCACACTGGCGACCTGCGCAAATCGACGCTCCTATACCACCTCACCGAGCATCTCCTCTTCTCGAGGTGGCGCGACCCCGGCGAACGGCCGATGATGTATCTCTTCCATCCGCTCAAGGCCATCACCCGTCAGTGGCTGGACAACCACCTCATCTGCAAGGGTGGCACGTACCCCGCGCAGCTCATGTACAAGTCCCTCAGCGACCTCGCTGCCGAGCGCATCACGGCTGCGATTACGCGGCATCATTCGAGCGAGCGGCCTATCAAGGCTGTCCTCGATTCCTACAACCCCACCGGCTCGACGATCCACGTCAGCTTTAACACCTCGAAGGAGGAACTCTGGCCGACCCGCCCCGACAAGTGCCACCTCAACTGGTGCATCCTCGACAGTGACTGGGAGGCGGAGTTCTGCCGCGTGGCCGAATCTCACGCGCGCGTCCGCGCCTACGTGAAGAACCATAGCCTCGGGTTCGAAGTCCCCTATCGGTACGGCTCGGAAGCCAGGCGTTATCGCCCCGACTTCATCGTCCTCGTCGATGACGGCCACGGTGAAGACGATCCGCTCCACCTCGTCGTTGAAATCAAGGGCTATCGCGGCGAAGATGCGAAGGAGAAAAAGTCCACCATGGACACCTACTGGATTCCGGGCGTGAATAATCTGAAGACTTATGGACGCTGGGCGTTCACGGAGCTGGCTGACATCTGGACAATGCAGTCCGAATTCGAAGCACGGGTAGAGAAAACCTTCAATGCGATGATCGAGCGCGTTGCCGGGGAGGCTGTCGCCTCTTGAGAGACGATTTCTCCCCACCCCCGGCCCCCGAAGTGAGACCTCGCTCTTCATCTCGGGAGGGGAAGGGTGAAGGGTCACAAACGATCCAGATTATCAAAAGGACCGAGTAAACATCGATGGCGACCAGGACAAAAAAGAGCAGTCCGAAACAAGTCGACTCCCTCATTCACGAGGAGGCGAAGCGAAAGTACATCCCCACGGCCGAATACCAGTCTGTCCTGG
>JBDTRY010000242.1:0-5795 GCA_039931435.1 Acidobacteriota bacterium
GTAACGGTTCTTCAATTCATCGGCGGCACTGCGGGAAAGCTTCCGGCTGATCTCGGGCATCAGGCCCTGGCGGGAGAGTTCCTCGTCGCTGTCGGCGCGCAGCCTGGCCTGCTCATATTCGGCTTTCAATCTCGCCGTGGCCGCCAGCTGGTCGAGATGCTGGCTCTGGAGCGTAGCCTTCAGACTTTCGAGCTCCGCTTCGGCAGCGCGCAACTGCATTTCGGCATCGAGCGCATTCTGCATCTGCGCCGGGTCGCTCAACTCCAGAATGACGGTGCCGGCATCCACGGACGCGCCGGCCTGCATGAGAATCCGTTCCACGCGACCTTCCGTGACTGCAGGAATCCACCGCGTCTCTTCCGGCACCAGAGTTCCAGTCCCACGAACCTGACGGAGCATCGATCCTCGCTGCACGGTGTCCATCCAGAGAGTGGAGCCGTCGACCGGCGGTGCGCCGGCGCGCACGCGAGACAGCCCGAACGTGGCCAGCGACATCACCGCCACTCCGGCGACAGCGAATGCGATGCGCCGGCGCTTCTTCTTTTCTGCCACTCCCTCGCGAACGACATCCATCGGACACGGACCTTCCTTGCAGCGACCCTTTCGCAACGGCGATGCCACGGAAGATTTCTCGTCGAAGGTCAATCGCGTCAATACCTTGACTGATTTTCTCGAGAAAGCCGCGACGGCAAGAGTGTCCGCTCGTGGGACGACGGAATCCCACAATCGGAACGGAAGCTTTCGCTACAAGCCGAAGCGTGAACGCTGGTCGCCGCCCCTGTAATCCCGATGCGAAGTGACGGATCTCCGCTTGAAATTCGGGACTGCCTGATGCGATCCGGATTTGCGGGTGCGGCGCACGCTGAACGTAGTGCGAGAGGCGGGTTGGGGGTATCTGCGTCTGGGGCAGCCGGCGACGGAGCTCTCCCGGGGCCAAGCACACCGCGTCAAGCTGGCCACCGAACTGCAGCGGATTGGACGGGGCAACACGCTCTACGTGCTCTACGTGCTCGACGAGCCGACCACAGGTCTGATCCGGCGGACGTGGAGCGGCTGATGACCCAGCTGGACGGATTGGTGGAAGCAGGGACCACGGTCATCGTTGTCGAGCATGACATGCGCGTCGTCGCAGGAAGCGACTGGGTGATCGACATCGGCCCCGGGGCTGGCGAGGAAGGTGGGCAGATCGTCGCAGCAGGGCCGGCCGGGCGACTGGTGGAAGTATTCGCAAGCAAGACCGCCCCGTTCCTTTCCCGCTATCTTGCGAGAAACATTCCGGATTCCGAGCCTTCAGGCCGCCCCCGCTCCTGAGCCACCTTCCGCCTTTCTTTCAGAATCTTCCGGACTTCTTCCGGCGTCCGTTCCGACAATGAAATCGTGGAATCATGGCCAAGCGCGGCTTCCGCCGAGAGAGCTGGCATTGCTGGACACGTCGAGCGAGGCAGGCGTTGAACGGGCAAGGTGCGGACGGGTCCGGCTTTCGGCGGATCCGCCGGCTGATTATCGGCACCCCGCGAGACGTAAGCGATCCTCAGATATTCAAGCATATTTCGCTGATTGCGTTCTTTGCCTGGGTTGGCCTCGGCGCTGATGGCCTTTCTTCGTCGGCGTATGGACCAGAGGAAGCCTACAAGGCGCTGGGATCCCACCATCACCTCTCCATCATTCTGGTTGTGATGACGACCATCACAATCGGCGTGATCGCAATTGCCTACTCGAATGTCATTGAACATTTCCCCGGCGGCGGTGGAGGATATCTGGTTGCCTCGAAACTTCTGGGCAACCGCCTGGGGGTGGTGTCCGGGTGCGCTCTGCTCGTGGACTACGTCCTCACCATCACCGTATCCATCGCCGCGGCCGGGGATCAGATCTGGTCATTCCTCCCGCTGCGGTGGTCTCCGTACAAACTCTTTGTGGAGCTGGCGTTGATTTTGATCCTGATCGTTCTCAACCTGCGCGGTGTCAGGGAGTCTGTGAATGTCCTCACCCCGATTTTCCTGCTCTTCATCATTACTCACGGAATCGCGATTTTCTACGCCGTCGTTTCCCACTTCTCCGCGCTTCCATCCGTATTCCGTGAAGCGTCCGCAGACTTTCATCAGTCTTTGCGGACGCTGGGATGGGGGCCCCTCGCGTTGATTCTGATGCGGGCTTACTCTCTCGGCGGGGGAACTTACACCGGGATCGAGGCGGTTTCGAACGGAGTTTCGATGTTACGCGAGCCGCGGGTACGTACCGGAAAGCGAACGATGGCGCTCATGGCAATCTCCCTGGCGTTCACCGCGGGGGGCATCATGTTCGGATACCTTCTGACGACGTCGTTACCGGTCAAGGGACGGACCATGAATGCCATCCTTCTCAGTAATCTGTTCGGCTCGTGGCATTTCGCCGGAACGCAGGTGGGCGCGGCGTTCGTGATCGTCAGCCTGATCGCCGAAGGTCTTCTGCTCGTCGTTGCCGCTCAGGCAGGATTCCTCGACGGACCCAGGGTTCTGGCGAACATGGCCATCGACTCATGGATGCCGCATCGCTTCAGTCAGCTCTCCGATCGCCTCGTGACCAAGAACGGAATCTACCTGATGGGGCTGGCCGGCATCGGTGCTCTTCTCTACACGCGGGGCGACATCGCCACGCTGGTGGTGATGTATTCGATCAATGTCTTCATCACTTTTTCCCTCACCGAGCTCGGTATGTCCAGCCACTGGATCCGGAACCGAGCGGCGGGAAAGAAGTGGAAAAGGCAGATCGCCATACACGGTACCGGCCTGGTGATGTGCGCGGGTATTCTCGCGGTGATCATCTTCGAAAAATTCGCCGCCGGTGGATGGATCACACTCGTCATAACCAGCGTTGTCATCGCAGTTTCCTTCGGCGTTCGTGCGCACTACGAACATGTGAAGGAAGGCTTGAAGCGGCTTGACGGAATTCTGACGACCCTGCCGGTGCCGAATGGCGATGCGGGGCTCGAACCCGTGCCGCTCGATCCCAGCCTCCCCACCGCGGTCATAAGCGTCACTTCATTCAGCGGATTCGGGTTGCACCAGATCCTTTCCATTCACAAATCGTTTCCCGGATATTTCAGCCAGGTCCTGTTCGTCTCCGCTGCCGTCGTCGATTCCGGCAACTTCAAGGGAACCGAGGAGATTGCTCATCTCGAACAGACAACGGAGGAGAATCTGCGTAGCTATGTGACCTGGACCCGAGGGCACGGCTTCGCCGCCGATTTCCGAATGGCAGTTGGTACTGAGGCCGTGGCCACCATGGAGGAGCTCTCCGTCTATATCGCCAGTCAGTTTCCACGGGCGATTTTCTTCATGGGACGACTGATTTTCCGGGAAGAGAAGTGGTACCACCGTTTGCTTCACAACGAAACACCTCACGCCATCCAGCGGCGTCTGCAGTTTCAGGGGATCCAAGCCATGGTCATGCCGGTGAGAGTGCTATGAGGTGAACGTGAATCAGAAGACCAATCATTCAATCCGAAAATTTGCCGAGGGCGTAATCGCCCAGCTGATTGTGGGCGGCGTGGCCTGGAGTGCAGTAGCTCTCGGCGCCAATGCGGCCACCGCGGGGTTTGTCTTCCTGGTTACGATCCTGGCCGTCGGAATTTCGACCAACCTCACCGTCTCCTTGATCGCCTCTGTCACGGCGACACTGTTCTACAACTACTCCTTCTTTCCTCCGATCGGTACCTTCACGATCTACGAGCAGGCAAACTGGGTGGCCCTGATTTCGTTTTTCAGCGTCTCGGTCATTGCCACCCGTCTCGTCCTGAAGGCGCGCACGAAAGCCGGGGATGCTGAAGCCCGCCGGGAGGAAATCGAGGGTCTGTACGCTCTGAGCGTCGATATGTTCACTGGCAGCGCTCAGACCCGCGGTCCCGGTGAGGCTACCAGACGCGTTCTAAAGTACGCAGGAGCTGCCGCCGGAGGAATGACACTCTTCGGCTCGGGGCCTTACGACCAACGAGTGATTTCGTGGTTCGGAGCGGAAGACGAAGACCGGGAGCATCGCGCCGCGGCGGCGGGATGGAGCAAGAAACCCGTCGAGGTATGGACGGCTGATGGCCACAATATCTACCTTCCTTTGAGCCTGGGGGAATCGCTTGCCGGAGTTCTGGCGGTGTGCGGTACCTCCGCGACGCTGCACGCTCTGGAGTCAGCGGCGACTTTGCTGGCTCTGGCCATGGAGAGGGAGCGATTTCTCGCCGAGGACGCTCACATACAGGCCCTCGAGGAAGGTGATGCATTGAAGTCCTCCCTGTTGCGCGCGGTCTCGCACGACCTGGCCACTCCCCTCACCGCGATCATGCTGCAGATCGAACGGCTGCAAGGTACAGTCGAGGGACCGGCCGCCTCAGTCGTGGATGATATCGCCGAGCACACGGGCCGACTGCGGCGCCGTATCGAAAATCTCCTGGCCATGGCCAGACTGGAAGCTCGCAATGTCGTACCGCGACCGGAACCGACTCCCGCGGCGGATCTGTTTCGCGCAGTCCGCGAGCATCTCCCGTCCATCGCATCCACGCGGCGCATTGAAGTGAGCGTGGCGCCCGACTGCCCGGAGCTCTTCGTCGACCCCTCACTCGCTCTGGAAATTCTTGCGAATCTGCTCGAAAATGCTTACCAGGCCTCGGCTCCCAACGCTCCGATCGAGCTCTCCGCCTTCATAAGTCCCGTGGACAGAGAGATGGTGCGGCTGGAAATAGCGGACCGCGGTTCGGGATTGACGACGCCGGAGGGCAGGGCCGAAATGATCGACCTCAGCGACATCCCTCGCCAGGGGCTGGGCTTGGAGATCGCCCGCAGTCTGGGCAGGGCAAGCGGAGGGTCCGTCACACTGATGAATCGCTCGGGCGGAGGGGCCCTGGCCAGGATCGACCTCCCTGCGGCCTACCTACCCGCGCTCGATGCGGCGGATGAATGAACCTCCGTCCGCGTGTCCTCATGGTCGATGATGACGAAGGGATCCGGAGAACGCTCGAACAAAACCTGTCTCTAAACGGATTTGAAGTAATCGTTGCCTGCGACGGCAACGAGGCCTTCGAACGGTTCAAGGCCACGAGACCGGATCTCGTTCTTTCGGACCTGGCCATGCCCGCGTCAGACGGATTCGCGCTCATTCAGCGGATTCGAGCGGTCAGCCAGACACCCATCCTTGTTCTGTCGGTTCGCGGCGCCGATGGCGACAAGGTTCGAGCGCTGGACCTTGGAGCGGACGATTTCGTGATGAAACCGTTCTCAACGCCCGAGTTGCTGGCGCGAATCAGGGCCCAATTGCGCCGCGCAGGTAGAGCCGAGGCCAGGCAGATGTATTTTCGTGACCTGTGCATCGAGTCCGACAAACGTAAGGTCACTCAAGCTGGCCGCGATGTCCGACTGACGCCGACAGAATTCGCTATCCTGGAACTGCTGGCTCGTGGCGCAGGACGGCCTGTATCGTTTGACGAGATCGTAGCCTCCGTCTGGAACGGAGCCTCCGGTACATCCAACGATACCGTGCGCGTACATGTGGGTGCGCTCAGGCGAAAGCTCGAGCCCGACTCCTCGGACCCGCACTACATCGTTACGGAACCATGGATCGGGTATCGCTTTATCGCCGAGCCGCTGTCTGAGTCTGAGTGACGTCGTTCTGCCACGCGGACCCGTCAGCTCAATAACCAGCCAGACGAGATTTTTCCAGCTGCACTAAACTCCCGTCAGCATGGTGTTCCAGCGTTTCATACCATTTCTGGCCGCATCAGCCTGCGCCGCGGCACTCCATGGAGAGGTCTCGGTGCAGCTTCTCTCTCCCCG
>JBDTRY010000243.1:0-5766 GCA_039931435.1 Acidobacteriota bacterium
GGACCGGAGCATAGCGCCACATGTTCGGTACGCCGGCGCGGATTTCATTTCTGAGGTCAGAGGACCGGGAACGGTCGAAATCGTACTGCACGAGGAGCGGCGCCCCGCACCCCGAACAGACGTTATGCAGGCGATCGATCTGGTAGCGCGCAGTACACGCCGAGCATTGAAGTGAACCCCGGAAATCTTCCATTGAGCGAGTCTACAACGCGCGCCGATCCCCTCGTCGCGGCAAGGCGGCCAGTCGGCGGTCGTCAAGCCGGGCGGAATCAGTGGGTCTGGGTCTGGGTCTGGGCCTTTTTCACGGCTTCGTCCATCCCCTTCTGCCAGTCCTGGACAGCTTTCTTCGTTTCCTCTTCGTTACCTGTCCACTTCGACAGTTCGGTGGCATAGACGTTCAAGTCGCTGTCGTATTTCGACAGGAGCTGCTGGTTGTAAGCGATGGAAGGATCCTGTTGCAACTTCTCTGTCTCGCTGCCAGCCTCTTTTCGCTTCTCATCGTAGGCGGCGAGCATGTCGCCAATCAGTTTCTTCGACTGTTCGTCTTTGGCGTCGTCGTACTGTTTCTGCAACTGGCTCCGGCTGGAATCCAAGATCGCTTTGGACGTATCGCCCATCTTCGATGCCAGCGAGGCGGCGCTGGCCTCGAGGATCTTTCCCTTCACCCACATGTATTCAGCCGTGTTGTAGTGAAGGTCCTGCGCCGCGCGGATATCGGCCGTCGCCAGATCGGCGACCGATCCCAGGGTCTTGAAGCTGTCCACCATACCCGAGAGCGATTTATCGCCCTCAGCTTCAATCTTTTTGGCCTGATCCTGGACCTGCTTCCGCGCTATGGCGGCAATCTGTTTCTCGTGCTCACGAACCTTGAGATACATCTGCACCTGGGTATCGGTGAGCCGTCCGTCCGCAGGAGGCTTGTACTGATCCTTCGACGCCTGCTTCAGAACGTCGGTCGTGCCGCGCTTCTGCAGATCGGCAGAGGCCCTGGCGGAGTCGTAAATTTCCTTCGCTTTGCAACCCGTCAGTGTCAGGGAAAGTACGAGAGCGGCGGCGATAGTGACGGTCCTGCGCATGATCGGTCTCCTGAGAACGAGTGTACGGGACATTCTATAAGCTCGTCGCCGCGGATGGTCAAGATCGCTCCTCAGCGTTTTCCCGCTTTGACGGACTGATCCTTCAACCACTGCAGATTGCTTCGTGCCCGGTCATATTTCGGGTCAATCTTCAAGGCCGTCTCATAAGCAGCCACGGCCTCGTCGTTCAAGCCCAGGCTGAATAACGCCCAGCCGAGGTTGTTCCATGCGTCGGCTGACGAACGGTTCAGATCCAGAGCCCTGCGGAAAGACTGAACGGCATTGAGATAGTCCTTCCGAGCCAGCTGCTGATTGCCGAGCTTGAACCAGGTGTCGTAGGTTGGATTGGCAGCCGCATCGGGCGTGACATTGCGGCCGTAGGCATTCGCCGTGGGATCGCCCGGGGCGATGGCCAGAGTGTCGGCGACGAGTGCATCGAGCTCCTTCTTCCTGCCAGCCGCCGCGTAGATGCGCATGAGCAGGTCGCGTGGATTGGAGGCTGCCGGACTGAGTGACATGGATTTCAGCGCCAGCGGGATCGCCTCCTGAACCCTGCCGTTTTCAGAAAGCCATCGGGCGTAGTAAAAGTTCGAATCGGAGTCCGCTTTCAACTGGAGCGCACGCTTGAAGTGCTGCTCGGCAGTCGCCTGGTCGCCGAGAGCTCCATTGACAACGCCAAGGTTAATCTCCAGGGTCGAGTAATTAGGCGCCAGCGCCAGAGCGCGCTCGAAATAGTCCTTAGCCACTGCGTAGCGTCCCTGTTGCATCTGGGTCAGGCCATAGTTCATCAGGGCCCTGCCATTACCCGGGCTCTTCTCGGTGACATCCAGCCACAGCGACTCCTCGGTTTTCCAGACGCGGTTTCTGGCATGAACTGAAAAGGCGAAAATCAGAAGTACGGTAAACGTGATGGCTGCAGCGGCCGCATGCAACACGGCCCGGCCCGCGGCATCCCGTTCCCTCATGCGCTCGATGCATAGCATCGTGGCCCAGACTGCGGCCAGCACCAGGCCGATATAGGGAAAGAAGATTCTGTGTTCGTTGACCACTTCGGCCAGAGGAAAAATGCTGGTTGTCGGAAAGAGTGCGATTAGAAACCAGGCAATGCCGAAAGCGATCGGGCGCTGCTCGTCTCTCCGCCCTGTCCTGAAGGCGATGACCAGCAACAGAATGAGAAACGCCAGACCGGCGAACATTCTCGTGTCGTACCAGTTGCGGAACGCCGTCAGGTCGCTGTCTGCCGTCAAGCCCACGGGGAGGATGAACAGCCGTAGATAGTGGAGAGAGACCCAGGCCTGCGTCCTGAGGTATGCCCATCGATCTCCACCTCCGGAGGTCCATTCGGGCAGGTTCATGCTGTTCAGGAACCACAACAGGAGCGCGCCGAGAACGAATGAGGGAGCTGTTTCTCGCATGGCCTCGCCGAAGCGGTAACGCCGCGACTCACGCCCCTTTCGAGCCGCCTCGGAAACATTCCCGAACAGCAGGAGATAAACGAGGAGCAGGGGAGCGAACATTACCACCGGGGCTTTAACCAACGCCCCAACGACGATCGGAATCAGATACAGGTAGTAGACGCGGGCGCTCTTGAAACGGAGATAAACAAGAAAGGCCAGCACGACGAAAATCGTCGAGAGTAAATCAGAACGCGAGGAGATGAAGTTCATCGTCTCCGTGTTGGCCGGGTGGAGACAGAACAGAGCCGAAGCCGCCACTGCCGCGAACTCTGTCCAGGGGCGATCCAGCGTGCGCCCGTAAATGCCGGCGAAGAGCCGGATGAGCATGGCCCCGAGAACGAGGAGAAGAATCAACTGGGTGAGGTGAAACTGGAAAGGGGCCAGGCCGTTGCCGAGACGATAGTCGATGGCGTATGTGAGCGAGAGCAGTGGGCGATAGGTGGCGTTCTGCGGCAGGCTGCTGAACGTCGCCGCCGTCTGAAAAAACTTCAGGCTATTGCTGAGGCTGCGGATGTAGAGATTGTTTTCGATTACGTGTGAGTCGTCGAAATGAAATGAGTTCTCGAAGAAGTTCGAGTAGGCCGCGATCACCAGTACGGCCATGGCCACCGCTGCCAGGACGAGCGGTGCTCTCCGGTCCCGCCGTTGAGGCGCGGCGGGGCTTGTTTTGCTCGCTTTCATTCGTCTGAGGCGATTCCGGGAATCTGAAACAACTGCAGCTCAGCCCAGTTTCTTCTTGATCAGCTCTGTGAGGTCTGCCAGACCCTGAGCGAGTTTCCCGAACGCCTCCTGATTTCCGTCGCGCATCGAGGAAAGGTCGGTTTTTAGTGTCTGAAGTTCTTCCTCGAGCTGATCGATCCGCTCTCCTGACTGGCTGTCGGGGCCGTTGTCTAAGGCGGGCACTTCGTCGGGAATCAGATCGTGCTCGCTGAGCTGGTCAACCGCCGGTTGCTCCGACTTGTCGGCCTGGAGCGCGGCCGGCCGGTCGCGTCCCTCAAGGAGCTGTTCCAGCGAGACCTCTTCCATCTTTTCGTAGTCGTTTTCGAACGGAGTGTCATCCGTCCCGGCGATGGGCATGAGATCGGTCTCTGTATGGTCCGGCGAATGGTCCGGCGCCGCACCTCCAGCGATGGCCTCGGCCTGGAGCTCTCCCGCTTCCGCTTTGCGCCCCTGCATGCGTGCCAGGAGCTTGCGGGCCGTGATCTTCGAGATGAGCTCAAAGGTTTCCATCACGCCGTCGCCCCGGAGCGCGGAAGCTCCGATCGACGGGTAGGCTTCAAACCCGAGGCGTTTTTTCAATTCTTCGACTGGCAGCACGCCGGGAATGTCCCGCTTGTTGTACTGCACGACGATGGGGATATCAGCGGGGTCGAGCTGGTTCTCCCGGAGATTTTCCACGAGGTTGTCGAAGCTCTCGCGGTTGGACTGGACCATCGAAGGCTGCGAGTCCGCCACGAAGACGATCGAGTCCGCACCTCGAAGAACGAGTTTCCTCGTTTCGTTGTAGAAGACCTGACCGGGCACCGTGTAGATCTGAATTTTCAGATCGAAGTTGCCGACCTTGCCGCCCTCGACAGGAAGAAGATCAAAAAACAGAGTACGGTCGGAGCGAGTGGCCAGGGAAAGCATTTTCCCTTTCTTGTCCGCGTCCAGCCGATCATAGATGACGAGCAGGTTCGTGGTTTTTCCGCCGAGCCCGGGACCGTAGTAGACGATCTTCGCGGTCATCTCCCGCGTGGCATGATTGAAGAGAACCATGAGCGAAAGTATCGCACAAATCCGCGCGGCGCTCAGCGGGGCGCCAGGAGCACGACCGTAGCCCCCCAGCCCCCTCCGCTGGGGCCGGCATCGTGAAATGATTCCACAAAATCGAGAGAGAGCAGAAGCGAGCGTACGATCCGCCGCTGAGTTCCGATGCCTCGTCCGTGAATGAGGCGCACCTGACGGTAGCCAAGTTCGTGCGCGGCGTTCAGATAATCCCGAGCCACATCTCTGACCTCCTTCGGAAGGAACGAGTGCAGATCCAGAGCGTCGGTGATCGGGATTTCGAATGCTACATCCGTGGTCCTCCCGTCATTCATCCCCGTAGAATACCGCTTCCGAAATGTCAGGGACGGCTGGCGATGTTCCTGCTCTGTGAGTTGATCGAGGTCAGACAGAATGTCAGCACTTCTTGAAGAGCTTCAGCGCGTTCGAACGTTTCAGTACAGCGAAGAGGACGTGAAGGAGTTCGAAATCCTTCACGACGAGATTCGCCAGCTGAAAAAGGAGCGGAACGCCGTCATCGTGGCCCACAACTACTACCGTCCTGAAATTCTCAAGATCGCCGATTTTGTGGGGGACTCTCTCGAACTGTCGCTGATGGCTGCGAAGGTCACCGACGCCGACATCATCGAATTCTGCGGCGTGCACTTCATGGCCGAGACGGCAAAGATCGTAAACCCTTCCCGGACGGTCCTTCTGCCGAATCTGCTGGCGGGATGTCAGCTCGCTGACTCCGCGCCAGCCGAGGACCTCGCTCACCGCATCGAGGAACTGAAGCAGGACTATCCGGATCTGGCCGTGGTCAGCTACGTCAATACCACCGCCGCCGTGAAGGCGCTCTCCGACGTCATCTGCACATCAGCGAACGCGGCCCGCGTCGTACGATCGCTTCCCAATGAGAACATTCTTTTCGTTCCGGACCGCAATCTGGCCAGTCACGTCGCTGAGCAGGTACCGGAGAAGAACATAATCCCCTGGGATGGATTCTGTTACGTGCACCAGCAGATCACGCCGGAAGAAATAGGGCGGATCCGGGATGCTGATCCCGAACTTCAGATCCTGGTACACCCGGAATGCCGGCCCGATGTGGCCAGGCTGGCTAACGCCGTTCTCTCCACGTCGGGAATGGTGCGGTACGCGAAGGAAAATTCATCCTCCCGCTTCCTGGTAGTGACCGAGTGCGGACTTTCGGACAGGCTGGCCATGGAGGTTCCGGACAAGCAGTTCCTGAAAGGCTGCAAGCTGTGCGCGTTCATGAAGGTGACCACCCTCGAAGACGTTCGCGATTCGCTGCTTCACCGCCGTTACGTGATCG
Organism: Acidobacteriota bacterium; assembly: GCA_039931435.1. Lineage (GTDB taxonomy): Bacteria > Acidobacteriota > Thermoanaerobaculia > Gp7-AA8 > Gp7-AA8 > JBDTRY01. The sequence goes on from JBDTRY010000243.1 coordinate 5,613, forward strand.
AAGTTCCGGAAACGATCCGCGAGCCGGCGGAGAGGGCTCTTCAGCGTATGTTCGCCGTCGAGGAGGCTGACCTCCGAACCTGAGTCTGGCTCACGTCCGTAGCTAGTGTGCTGTGTCATTCAGATGCCGTCTTATCGAGGCGTTTGCGGGCCCG
>JBDTRY010000244.1:0-5680 GCA_039931435.1 Acidobacteriota bacterium
TGCAGGCCAGCCGTGCGGCCCTACGAGTTCGTGCTTCTCTGAGGTTCCCCTGGTTTTGACACAGCCTCGCGCTCGGGATGACAAATTTGATGCGCTCGCGCATGAAAATTCATGCAGAGTTTCTTCTCTCTGGTTCAGCACCCCCGCTGTTCGCTCTCTCAGGATGACAGGCCTTGGGCTACCCATCAGGAACGCCTCAGCGTTTCATCAGAGCATCGAGCAAGTCTGTCATCCTGAGCGTCGAGCGAAGGATCGCTCCTACCTTCTCTGACCCTTTGAGCTACTGAGCGATGACCAGTTCCACCCGCCGGTTCTGCTGGCGGCCGGCAACTGTTTCGTTCGTTGCGATCGGAGACTCCTCGCCTTTTCCGCTCGCCGTAACCATGGTCTCCGAGAGTCCGCGGCTGACGAGATAGCTTCTCACAGCGTCCGCCCGCTCCTGCGAGAGCTGCATGTTGCTCTCGGAGCTTCCGACACTGTCGGTGTGGCCTTCAACGCTGATCTTCGCCGTTGTGCTTCCCTTGAGTTGGTCGGCGATCTTGTTCAGGACGTTTTTCGCGCCCGGCTTGAGGGCACTCTTGCCGGTATCAAAGAAGATTCCTGGAAGGGTGACTACCAGTCCGCGATCTTCCATGCGAGTCTGGGCGATGGCCGTAAGAGATCGAAGCATCCGTTCCCGTTCCTGATCGGACGCTTCACGAGCGGAGAGCTGCTCTTTGGTGCGGTTCAGCTCCGCCTGCGTGGCCTCGACCTGCTTCCGCAACTCGGCGGCCTGTGCCTCGGACTGTGCAACCCGGGACTGGGCGTCGGCAATTGCCTTATCGCGCTGGGCCTGCATTTCATTGAAGCGCCGCTCGCTGTCAGCGCGCTCTTTGGCCTGCTGGTCGAGCTGGGCCTGCCGTTTCTGCAGCTCGCTTTCCTGTTGTGCCAGGGTCTGGGCGTTGGTTGTCCCCGCCTGGCGCTGCGCGTCGAGCTGCTGGCGTAGCTGATCGTTCTCGGCGCGCATTGCGGCCTCGCTGCGCGTTTCCTGATCGCGAACGTTGTTCAACGACAGTCGCTGGTCTTCCACCTGCCTGCGCAGCGCTTCCGCCTCTGCCGCTGTGCTCGCATTTCCCAGTGAATTTTCATACCTGGCCATCAAATCGTTCAAGCGCGCTTCGGCGGCAACTCGCGCCTGACGATCACCCTCGAACTGCATCTGCAGTTGCTGATCTCGCTGCGCGAGCTGATCGCGCAGGGCCTGCACCTGATCGGCCTGGGCCTGACGGTTCTGGCTTTCAGCCTGCAGCCGCTGCCGCAGTTCGGCAGCCTGCCGTTCCGCATTCTCACGACGGCGACGTTCCTCGGCTGCCTGCGCTTCGCTGGCTGCCTGGGCCAGTCGTGTGCGCTCCAGACGAAGTCCCGGAAGATACTTGTTGGGGTTCTGCAGAAGTGCGTCGTACTGGGCACGACGGGCGAGCATCTCCGCGACGTAGGCCAGATGCTCGGCGTTATCGCTCTGCTTCTGAGCCTTGAGAATGGTTTTGGCTGTGCCGAGGTAGTCCTGGGCCTGACGGATGTCGTCCGGAGACGTGCTCTTCGCTCCGGCGGCGATCGCCGCATTGATGGCGGCCTCGGCCACCTGCACCTTCTCGGCCGAAGTTCCCCCCCGATTCGGTGGCACCGTGGGAGGATCGAATACGGTTACCTGCGGAACGTTGCCGCCGAACCGCTGGATGTCCGCCATGAGGTTCCGGGCTTCGGTGGTCGACTGCGTCAACCGGGCCTGGGCAGTGGCAGCCTGCGCGGCGCGCAGAGCTTGGCGGGCATTGAGCTGCGCATCCTCACGCATGCCTCGTTTTTCGGAGTTGAGATTGGCCATGGCGAAGGTCAGCCGCGAGCGCGCTTCGTCATAGAGAGTTTTGGCGTAGATCGGCGCACCGACCGATTCCGCTTCCGTGACTGCCTTTGAGGCAGCGTCCAGTTCGGCCTGAGCAGCCGGAGTGACATTCTTGTCCGCAGCCATCGTCGGGACGGCTGCCATCAGGGCAACCAGGAAGGCAGCCACAAGGCGCCATTTGAGAGTACCGTTCATGAATCCTCCTCTTTCGGACCGGCTCACTCCTGCAGACACAGCAGGAGCAGGAATGCGGGCCAATAGAAGCTCAGCTTGCAAATTCTGTGCGAACAGCGGCCGGCGAGCGCAGTTCGTGGTGTCCCACGCCAGCAAACAAGGGAGTTTGAGCGGCAGGAATGGAGGCTCTGTCCGACCTCAGCGGGTATCGTGGTGGGATGCACGAGGCCAGCGGTGCAATCAAGTAGGGCCGCATGGCATGCGGCCGGTATTCCTCGAGGGGTGGTGCATCGGGTTCGGGGTTCGAGCGTCAGGACGCGAAGTCAGTGGTGCGCAAGATCGCATCCCGGGTCGATCGCTGCTGGATCTGATCGCCATGGAGCAGGAGCTGGAGCAATCGCTCGGCATCCACGTCGATGTGCTGACGCCCGGCTCGACCAGTCTCTACCTTCGCGATGTGATCCTACGTGAGGCTGTTCCTCTGTGAGTCGGGACCGCCTGCGCCTTCTTCACATTCGAGATGCAATCATGCCGGTTGGAGGGAGCGCTGAATGCGATACGCCGTGGTCATCGAAAAGGCACGTGAGAACTACTGTGCTTACGTTCCGGATCTTCCCGGCTGTATCGCCACGGGAGCGACGCCGGGAGAGGTAGAAGAGGAGATTCGGAAGGCGATACAGTTTCACATCGAGGGCCTTCGCGAAGACGGCGAATCCATTCCCGAGGCTACAACAACACTCGAGCAGGTAGACGCGTGATCCTGTGAAAACTTCCATCGCCGCCGCCTTGCGATCGCGCGGCAGCGGATGGGCCTCGAATCTTATCCGCATCTGCTACGTCAAGCTCGCCGCCGACTGACATCGAGCTCACGGCTTGAAGGGGTCGCCTCTTGCGACATAAGAGGCTCTGACCCTGATGGCCCTGACCCTGATGGCCCCGGATATCGTGCTGATCGACCTCGCCCGACGCTGATGAGGCGAGCCACTGCTCCTCTCTGATCTGAGGTGTAAAATTCCCACGCTACTCCGATGACGCTATCCGCTGGTGCGCAGCTCGGCCCTTATGAAATCCTCTCGCCGCTGGGCGCGGGCGGGATGGGCGAGGTCTACCGGGCTCGCGACAGACGTCTTGGCCGCGAGGTGGCGATCAAGGTCTTGCCGGCGGCGGTGTCGTCCGATGCCGAACGCCTGAGGCGCTTCGAGCGCGAAGCGCAGGCGGCCTCATCGCTCAACCACCCCAACATCGTGACGATCTACGACATCGGATCCGAGGGTTCGGTCTCCTACATAGCGATGGAGCTCGTCGAGGGGCATTCGCTTCGCGAGCTCATGGAAGGACCTCTGAAAGTGCGTCAACTGCTCGAGATCGCGGTGCAGATGGCCGAGGGGCTGGCGAAGGCGCACGCGGCGGGTATCGTGCATCGGGACCTGAAGCCCGAGAACGTGATGATGACCGGCGATGGGCACATCAAGATCCTGGACTTCGGACTGGCCAAGCTGACGCAGCCGGATTCCAGCCAGAGCGCAGCGACGGCGCCGGCGGAGACGACGCCCGGGACCGTGATGGGGACCATTGGATATATGTCGCCAGAGCAGGCGATGGGAAAGGTCGTCGATTTCCGGTCCGACCAGTTTTCGTTCGGCTCGATCCTGTATGAGATGGCGACGGGCCGCCGCCCCTTCCAGCGGAGCTCCGCTCCGCAAACGATGGCGGCGATCATTCAGGACGAGCCCGACCCGATCCAGACCGCCAATCCGCAGATACCAGCGCCGGTGCGATGGCTCGTGCAGCGGTGCCTGGCGAAGGACGTGAGGGGGCGCTACGCGTCGACGGAGGACCTTGCGCGTGAGCTCGCGACCGTGCGCGAGCATCTCTCCGAGGCGACAAGCGCGATCGACGCCGTTGCTGCGGCGCGCGAACCGGTGCGCCGCCGGGGCCTCTGGATCGTGGCCGCCATCGCCGCCACGGTTCTGTTGGCCGGCGGTGTGATGGCGTGGCGCCTTCGCCGCGCCGACTACTTCTGGAAGAACCCGCTGGCTGGCGCGCACTTCACGCGTTTGACTGACTGGGAAAGCTCCGAGCTCGATGCGGCCATCTCCGCTGACGGCAAGTTCGTAGCCTTCGTTTCTGACCGCGAGGGTGGATTCGACGTCTGGGTCGGACAGGTTGGCGGTGGCGAGTTTCTGAATCTCACAAAGGGTCGGTTTCCGGTGGTTGGCCACGAGTTCATCCGCAGCGAGGGATTCTCCGGTGATGGGGCTCAGGTGTGGCTCCGCATTGGTGTTAAGAGCGCGAAGGAGCACAACGTGTGGCTCGTGCCTACGATGGGTGGTGTGCCGCACCCCTTCCTGCAAAACGCCGTGGAAGCGGTCTGGTCACCGGATCGAAGCCACGTCCTTTATTACACGTTTGTTCCCGGTGACCCGATGTTCATCGCAGATCGAAACGGGGGAAATCCGAAACAGATCTTCATCAGTAAACCGGGCATTCACAATCACTATCCCGCCTGGTCCCCGGACGGCCGCTTCGTCTACTTCGTCAGGGGAATTCCGAGCGTCGACATGGCCGCCGACATCTGGCGAGTCCCCTCTGCAGGCGGGCCCGCCGAGCAGTTGACTCAGCACCATGCCAGGGTGGCGTATCCGACTCTGCTGGATGACCGCACGCTGATCTACTCGGCGGCGGGGGAAGACGGCTCCGGATCCAGGCTCTATGCCATGGATGTCGAGCGACGGATTCCGCACCCGGTGACGTCGGGCCTGGAGGAGTACCTCTCGGTGGCGGCCAGCGCGGATGGCCGACGCCTCGTCGCAACCGTTGCCAATCCTGTTCACAACCTCTGGACGGTGCCTATCTCGGATCAAATGCTGGACGACTCCGACGCCGTCCGTTTGAGTCTGCCAACGGTTCGCGCGACCGCTCCTCGGTTTGGGCCAGACTATCTTCTGTATCTTTCGTCCCGGGGAGGCGCAGATGGACTCTGGAAGTTTCAGGATGGCGTAGAGACGGAACTGTGGAAGGGTAGCGAGGGACCTGTAACCGCCGCGCCCGCGATTTCTCCCGACGGGACCGAAATCTGCTTTTCAGTTCGCCGTGAGGGGCGGGCGCACCTCTACCGGATCGCCTCGGACGGCACGAACGCGCACCCGATCGCTGAATCGCTCGATGTGCGTAACGCGCCCTCCTGGTCTCGAGACGGAAAATGGATCGCGATCGTCAACAACGAGGGAAAGATGAACCCACTGCTCAGGGTGCCGGTCGACGGTGGGCCGCCGGTCCGGCTGGTCGATGGAATGGAAGGGGTGATCTTTAACCCTGTCTGGTCTCCCGACGGTCGCCTTATCGTTTACACCCAGACTCAGGGTTCAGCAAAAGGCATGCTCCGGGGTGTCACGCCAGATCAGCAACCTGTTCCCCTGCCCGAGGTCTCGGTGCTGAATTGGGGCGACCGCTACCGGTTCCTGCCGGACGGCAAAGCGCTCGTCGTGATTCAGGGCGAGATGTGGCACCAGAACTTCTGGTTTGTCGATCTCGGAACCGGTCGTCGTCGGCAGTTGACAAACTTCCGGCCTGGATTCGACGTTAAGAGCTTCGACGTGTCCCCCGACGGCAAGCGAATCGTCTTCG
>JBDTRY010000245.1:0-5670 GCA_039931435.1 Acidobacteriota bacterium
GCCTGCTCGAGCATAGCCCGGATCATGTCGGCCTGAGGGACCGCTCCCGCTTCATAGCGGATGCGTGAGGAATCAGAAACCGACTGCAGCACGCGAGCGATCTCCTCGGTCGCCGCGACCTGGTCCTGCGCCGCCGCTGCGTCGACGTACGCGGTACGAACGTCACGCTCGACCTCCGCCCGGCGCACCTCCAGCCCCTTCTGCAGACTCTCCACTTCCAGCTCGGCGGCGCGGCGGCGTGCATCGCGCCGCGATTTCAGAACCACCGTCTGCGATACGCCCACCATCCGCATGGTCATGAAGTCGTGGGCGAGGTCGACACGTCTGTTCTGGATCCCGCCCATGAGCATCGGATTGGGCAGTGACCCCGCGGGCACAACCCGCTCGACCGCCGCCCTCAGCTGCGCGGAACGCGCTGCCAGCGAGGGATCCGCCTCGATCGCCGCCTGCACGACTGAGTCGGGATTGCTCCAGTCGACAGCAAAGGCAGGCACGGCGGTCAACGTCACCGCAAAGAAAACCACATGTACGTATTTCATCGAGTCCTCGAACAAGCTGGATGCACGGAGTGCGTTCCCGGAGCAGGCCGGTCACGCGCTGAAGCAACGCTGTTCGGGGACTAGACGAGGAACGTGGAGAGGCGGGCCATGCGCCGCTGCAGGGCCGGAGGAGACAGCGGAGGCGACTCATCCCGTGACGCCGCGGGCCGCGGCACTACCGGAGAAACCGGCGCGGCCGTCGATGGAATGCTGGAGATGGAAAGCGAAGTGAGAAGGACCTGCTTCGCCGTCGTATTCTGGTCGACTGCTGCGGAGGCAGGTTCGCAGCTGTCCGTGTTGCAGCAATCAGGTCGATGCACCGATGCATTGGCCGTCTGCGTGGTGGGGCAGCACGGCAACGATCGGCAGAACCCGATTCCATTGACCGCAACGCTCACTACGAACATTGCCATGATAGAGATTTTCCGCATCGGCAAAGGTAACCCTACTCTCATTACAGGAAATTTCAAGGCCCGGCGTGCAAAAGGAACGGGAACTTCCGATCTCCGCGGCATGTACGAGAAACCTCGAGCCGGGATATCAGCGACTGGGACTGACCGGAACGCGGTCGCTTGTCGAGAGCGAAGTCTATCCCGAAAGCTATCGGCGCTTGGGATGGCATGCGTGCGCCTGGATGCGGGGATCGTCACGAGATCGATCGCATCATCGTGGAGGAACTGGTCCGTTGGGTCTTCAGGCCCGAAGCCGTGGCGCTTTCCAGAAGGTAATGACGCGGATGCATGAGGGAGCGCGACCGAAGGATCTCGTCAACGAGAATCGTGGCTTCTTCGATGGTGCAACGGGGAAGGTAGAAGAGAACCTTCGGTCAGACGCTCGTAAGAAACTCACCGTGGAGCCGTGTGACGTCGGCTCTTGAGATTTACCAGGCGATGCTTCGCAAACCGGTCATTCCGAGCGTGAGCGAGGAATCCCAGAGGGGCGGGTGGTAAGCGCCCCCCCCGTCCTCTGGGGTCCCTCGCTCTCCGCTCGGGATGACGGCGCTCATAGTTTCTTCACTCTGGTTCAGCGCCCCCGCTGTTGGTTCGCTCAGGATGACAGCTTGTTCGCTCGACGTTTTCACGATGCAGTGCGCGTCCTGGCTGAACACTCCCGCCATCAAAGGTAGCGGATTGTGAAATCGATCAGTTTGCGCGCCAGCCGTCCATACGGTGGATACATCAGTTGAATTCCCGAGAACCGCGTCCGCTGACGCATCACCCCCCGGGCGTTTGAGAAAGCCTCGAAGCCGAAACGGCCGTGACTTTTCCCGAATCCGCTCACCCCGGTTCCCCCGAAAGGAAGGTTGCGCTGAAAGAAGTGCAGACCGACGTCGTTGATCATTGTCCCGCCCGCCGAAGTCTGCGCCATCACTCTGTCAATGAGAGTCTGGTCACGGCTGAAAACGTATAGCGCCAACGGACGGTCTCCGGCATCGATGACCCGAAGAGCCTCATCAATGTCGTCGTAGGGAATCAGGGGAAGTATCGGGCCGAAGATTTCCTCCCTCATCAACGACGACTGCGGACTGACGTTCCGCAGAATCGTGGGCGAAAGAAACCGGTCACCGGGTCTCTGATCCCCACCGCTGGTGACCGAGGCGCCCTCCGCCACCGCTCCGTCGAGGAGAGCGCTGAGGCGCTCAAAAAGACGATCGTTGACGATCCGCCCGTAGGCTGCACTCTCTCCTGCCAACTGCTCCGTTCCAAAAAGCGCGTCGGTTGCTTCACGCAGATCCTCTCCGAACTGCTCGTCGATGGTCTGGTCAACGAGGACGTAGTCGGGCGCCACGCACGTTTGACCATTGTTGAGAAATTTTCCCCAGGCGATTTTCCGGGCCGCCTCCCGGAGGTTGGCCGAACGATCCACGATCACCGGAGACTTGCCTCCCAGTTCCAGTGTGACCGAGGTCAGGTGTTCGGCAGCGGCTTTCATGACGATCCGGCCGACCGCAGGGCAGCCGGTGAAGAAAATGTGATCGAACGGCCGTTCGAGAAGCGCCGAGGAGACCGAGGCATCGCCTTCGATCACGGCAACTTCGTTCTCGTCGAAGAGTGCCGTGACGATCTCCCGGATGCATCGGCTCGTGTTCGGTGTGACCTCCGAGGGCTTGAGGATGACGCAGTTTCCAGCGGCGATCGCCGAAACCATCGGTCCGAAGGTGAGATTGATCGGGAAATTCCAGGGTGAAATGATGAGGACAAGCCCTTTGGGCTCGTAGTGAATGGCGGATGCGGATCCGAAAAAGGCCAGCGGCGTAGAGACACGGCGTGGCCGCATCCAGCGACGCAGGTGTCGCATGGCATGACGGGCCTCGCCCACCACGGCGAAAATCTCGGTGAGATCGACCTCGGGCGCAGGCTTGCGCATGTCCTCATAGAGCGCCTCGTGAATTCGGGATCTCCGGGAAAGGATGGCATCGTGCAGCCGCCGCAATTTTTCGTGCCGTATGTCGGTGGACGTCGTGGCCACGGACCAGCGATTGGCCTGCTGAAGCGAGAAAATCCTGTCGATCTCAGACGACATGGAAGCAGAATCCAGCGCTGGCGATGGAGCAGACATGAGAAGGTCGCAGTATATTGGCTCGGTGCGATGAAGGTCCTGGTCTTCCGCAGTAATCGTCGCCAAAGCAGTCGTATCATCGGATCAAGGAGGATGGAGATGCGTCGATATCCCGCGTTCGCTCTGGCCATGGTTCTTCTCGCTTCTGGCTGCCGAAAGGAAACGGTGAGCAATACCACGGCGCTTTCCGCCACCGCTTCCCCTGCAACGGCCACCAGCGGAACAACCTCTGAATTGGTTCCCGCCGCTGCCTCGGAGTCCGAGCCGAGCCTCGTCTCGTACTCAGCGGGAGCTCTTCTCGTGCAGAAGCCGCCGGAGTATGGTTCGACATGGCAGGCACTGTGGATCCTCGATGAGCGTTCCGACACCGGTTACGCTACTCCTGAAAATACGGTCACACCCCAGACATTCGTCGTCGAGATGCCGGAACGGAGCATTCTGGAGAAAGTGATCTTCGACAACGCCGGCACGGAGCAGGAAGGTAGGTCGGCCAGAGAGGTTTCGGTGGAAGTATCCGACACCAGCCCGCTTTCTGGCTTCCAGAAAATTGCCGATGTCACTCTGGCCGAGGCTGCCGACAATCAGGCTTTCCCCGTGGCGAGCCGCGTTCCGGGACGCTGGGTGCGGCTGACTCTGAAAAACAATTACGGATCATCGCAGTTCACCGAGCTCATGGATTTTCGCGCTACGGGACGCCAACTCACGCACACTCCCTTTCAGAATGTCAGCGGCACCTACGCCACGGACTACGGAAATTTCCACGTGAGACAGGAAGGAAACTCAGTTAGCGGATGCTACGAATACTCCCAGGGGCTACTCAGTGGCGGAGTGGACGGACGAATCATGAAGTTCACCTGGTCGGAGGGAAAAGACAAAGGCGGCCCGGCGATCATGGTCTTCACGTCCGACGGCCAGCAGATGGTCGGGCTATGGTGGTTCGCCGGCCAGACGAACGTCACCCCCGGCGCATGGAACGGGAAAAAGACGAGCACCGAAGTGGGGGGCTGTCCGCAGTGGAGCGGCAGTGCACAGACGCAACTGGCCTCGGAGCTGAAGCAAGCCGGACACGCTACGATTTACGGTATCAACTTCGATACGGACTCCGATCAGATCCGTCCTGAATCGAAGTCGACCCTGGACCAGATCGTTGCCGTGTTGAAGGAAAATCCAGAGTGGCAGATGACCATCGCCGGGCACACGGATTCAACATCAACGCCGGAACATAACAAGGACCTCTCAGAACGGCGTGCCATTGCGGTAAAGAGTTACCTTCAGAATGCCGGTGTGGATGGCGACCATCTGTCCACGATCGGCTATGGAGCAGAAAAGCCGCTGGCAACGAACGACACTTCGATCGGGAGAGCTCAGAACCGGAGGGTGGAGCTGATCCGCGAGCCCGGTTAGGACCATGGCCGGGTGATCTCCCGGACTAAAGGATCGTCGCAACTCCCCGTTGCGGGTAGTATCCTCCGCGGCGGATCCTCGGGCTCACGCCGGAAAAGCGTTCCGGACGATTCTGCAATCCGGATTTCGGTGTGCCCCTATTAGACTGTCGGGGAGGGAAGCCACATACCACTGACTCCATCTCTGGGAAGACAAATTATGTTCGATCCTACGCAGGCTCGGAATCGACGCCCGGTCGGCTCTGTGGTGGTGGCCATCGTCATTCTTTGCCTGTCCGAGCCCCTGGCGGCAAGACCCCTTCGCAAGCGCCTGGAGTCGATGAGATTCGCCGGGGCGGTTGCCGCCGGCGGAAGGAGCTTCACGACACGTCACGGCCAGGCCGAGATGGAGACTTTGCGGTTGGAGTGGTCCATTCCCTGGTCGCCTCGGACTGAGATCACGTTGAACGCCGGGCCAAGTCGGTTCAACCAGCCAAGGAGCTGGTTCGGCGACCGCTACATGAATGGAAACGAGAACGTGCGTGCCGGTGGGGCAGGTATTACCGTCCGTCGTTACTTCGGTCTGCAGTCGCGGGTGATCCGCGCACACGTCGAGCTGGGAAGTGGCCCGATATGGTCTGAGAGGCGAGTGCCGGCGGCAACATCGCTCTTCAATTTCATTTCGGAGGTTACGGCGGGGGTCACTCTGCGGCCCTGGGCCAGGCTCCCGATCATTGTTGGGTACCGGTTCTCCCATCTCTCGAACGGAGGGTACTCGTCCAGGAATCCAGGCTGGAACGTAAGCTCGATCGTCATCGGCACAAGGATAAGGCGGTAGCGCAATGCGTGCCTCCGGGTCACACCGAGCAGGCGATAAAGAAACCCGGGATCAGGCGTTGTACGTGACTGCCACGTCGCGCACGTAACGGTAGTAGGCGTCCGCTCCGGAGAGCTGGATGTAAATCCCGTCGCTGATCTCCTGGCTGGAGTAGAAGTCGTAGAAGGCGTCGTCGTCGAAGATCAGCGCCAGCTCGTTATTGCCCGGTTGTGCTACCGGCAGCTCCACGACCACACCTGCGATTCTCTCTCTCAACATGGCGTCCTCCCCTTCTGTACGACTCGCGTCGTGAGAGGAGACTACGCAGCCCTCGTCAGGGAATCGTCAGCGAAACGTCAGTAAATTGACGATT
>JBDTRY010000246.1:0-5639 GCA_039931435.1 Acidobacteriota bacterium
CCCAGATGCCAGACGAAGTTCCACGAGGTGAAATAGCCGGCGAACCCGCGCGGAACCAGCCTGTCGTGCGTCACTTCCTCGGTGACCGGATCGACGGGAAGATCGAGGTTGTCCGCGTAACGCGTCTGGATCGTGGCGTGAGCCGTTCCCCACACGAACCTCTGCGTCGTGGGATCAAAGAGTTTGGCGTGGGCGAACCCGCTGAGGAGAATGACCGGCCGCTCTGGCGGGGCGACGAGAACAGCCGACTCGGCCAGAAACTCCCGTCTGGCGTGACTGGCCGAACAGGAGAGCGCCGAACCGAGAATGAAAAAGAGAACGAACGAGCGGGACGAGAGACTGATAGCCCGCGACTTTCTTTTGGATATCATCGTCTGACGTGACTCAACCTGATCCTCTGAAGATTTTCCAGATCCTCGACAAACACGAGTTCAATACCGGCTCGGTCCACCAGATGTTTCAGGCGGCCGCCGGGCTTCGCGAGCGCGGTCACATGGTGACGATCGTCAGTCGCGAAGATTCGCTTCTGGCCGCACGCGCCGGCGAAAGCGGTGTCGAGTTCGTGTCCGCGCCGTTTTCCGGTGAGGCCGATCTGGAGACTGTGCGTATTGTACGCAATCTCGTGAAGACGCGGCGCCCCGATGTCATTCACGTGCATAAGGGACGTCCCCACACCCTGGCGCTGGCGGGCACCTGGACCGACCCTGTTCCGGCGTTCATCGTCAATCGCGGCGTCTCATTTCCGCTGACGATCTGGAACCGGCCCAAGTACCGCACCGCTCGCGTGGATCGCATCGTCTGTGTCTGCGAACAGATCCGTCAGGTCGTTATCCGCACCGGAAAACTACCGGCGGCCAAGGTGGTGGTCGTCTACGCCGGGACCGACACTGGCCTCTTCTCTCCCGGCTCATGGGACGGGGGAGAATTCCGGCGCGAGAAGGGAATCCCCCAGGAAAGTTTTCTCATCACACAGGTGGGCGTGCGCGACTGGAAGGGATGGCGGGAACTTGTCGATGCCGCTGCAGAGCTTCGTCACATGCACCCGCGAATTCACGTGGCGCTCATCGGCTGCAAAGACGAATCGGACAAAGCGGAGATCCGCCGCTATGCCGAGGGGAAAGGGATTGGCGAGGCAGTAACGCCGGTGGAAGTGCGCGATGACATGCCGAGCGTCTTTGCCTCCTCGGATTGCGTCACAGATGCCTCCTGGGCGGGGACCGGGATCACCGGAACGATCCGCGAGGCCATGGCCATGGGAAAACCGACGGTCTCCACCGACTGCGGCGGAAACATTGAGCTGGTGTCGTCGCCGGAAGTAGGCTGGCTGATCCGGCCGAAGGATCAGCGGGCCCTCGTCGATGCTCTGCGGGCTGTAATCGACGACCCCGTCCAGGCGAAGGGCGTTGGTGAGAAGGCCATGGAACGTGTAAGGAACGGCTTCTCAAAGGAGCATCGTCTCGACTCCCTGGAGCACCTCTACCGCGAAGTGATCGCCGGGAAACGCTGACATCCTGGTCCGGACGGACGTCAGGAAATTGAGCTTGCGGCTTCGATGTGCTCTGCGACGCTTGCTGCCAGTCCCTCGGGGCTGTAGCCGCCTTCGAGAAGGGCCAGCATCCGTCCGTCGCAGTGCCGCTCGGCCGCCTCCGCCATCCGGCGCGTCATGACGCCAAAGGCCTGTTCCGTTACTCGCATGCCACCGAGAGGGTCGCGGTGGTGTGCGTCGAACCCGGCGGAAACGAGAATGGCATCGGGCCGGTAGTCGTCGATGAGAGGAATGATTTCGTCTTCGACAGTCCGAAGATACTGAGCGTCTCCGAACCCCTGAGCGAACGGAAAGTTTCGCGTGAAGCCCCGGCCCGCTCCGATCCCGATCTCGTTTCGAGCGCCGGTACCCGGATAGAAAGGATATCGGTGCGTGGAGATGTAGAAGACATCGCTGCGATTCTCAAAGAGATCCTGGGTTCCGTTTCCATGGTGAACGTCCCAGTCAAAAATGAGTACCCGCTCCAGGCCCGGCTGTTCACGGAGATACTCGGCGACGCAGGCCATCGTGTTGAAAAAGCAGAAGCCCATGGCCTGCTCGCGAGTGGCGTGATGACCTGGCGGACGGGCGATGACGAAGGCTCTGCGATCGGTGCGGTTCACGAAGACGTCCTCGGCGGCGGTCAAACTGATTCCCACCGCCGTCTTCGCCGCCTCGTAGGTGCCCGGAGAGAGAGGATTGTCCAGGGACTGAAAGAGTGGAAGCCCGCGCTCCACGGCGGAGGCCAGGGCGCGCTCGTAGTGGGGAGAGTGTGTTCTGGCGATGAGTCTGCCCGTCTCGGGATGAAGCGCCGCTTCGGAAATGAGATTCCGTTCGGCTCCAGCGCGCATCACTCCGGCGATCGCCGAGTCAATGCGGTCGACTGACTCGGGATGGCCGGGGCCCGTCTGGTGCCTGCGGAAGGCAGGGTTCGTGTAGATGCGCATCGGTGCGTCTGCAGGTCCATGATTCACTGTGAACTGTCAGCGAGCCCTGGCCCCGCAGAAGTGTGTTACAACCCGACGGCTTTGAAACGAATTCTGCGGATCGGCGCGATCGCGGCGCTGACGGTTCTGTTCCTGGGTCTCTTTCTCTGGAAGAGCGACCCGGGCAGGGTTGTGGATCTCATGCTGGCCAGCAACGCCTGGTGGCTGACTCTCGGGTTCGCAGCCAATCTGGCAGCGCTGCTCTTCCGGACGTTGCGCTGGCGCACGATCCTCAACCCACGGAATCCTCCGCCGTTCTACGCCACGTTTTTCGCCAACGCCGTCGGGTACACGCTCTCGACCGTGCTGCCGGTTCGTGCCGGAGACTTCGCCCGTCCGGCCATCCTCTCCCGTCGGACGGACATCAAGTTCACCACCGCTCTCGGTACCGTCCTCACCGAGCGCGTTTTCGATCTCTTCGCCATTCTCACGCTCTTCGTGACGTTCGTCTGGAGCACCAACCGGCAGTTTTCGGCCGACCCTTCCACCTCCGGAAAGTTCGCCATCGTGCGTACGGCCGGCATTCTGGCCACGCTTCTGCTGATCAGTCTGGCCGTCTTTCTCTTCGCCCTGCATTTCTTCCGCGAAGGCATCCGGGGCGCCCATCGAAAGGTTGGCCGGATCCTGCCGCGGCGTTTTCGTGACGGATGGATGCACTTTTTCGATTCCTTCGTGGACTCCCTCGCTCTGGCGCGCGACGGTGTGGCCCTGACCAAGGTGATCCTGTTCACGGCCGGAATCTGGTTCTCCATCGCTGCCCAGTTCGGCTTCGTCTTCATCGCCCTTCGGCATCCGCTGCCCATTACTGCCAGCTTCTTCATAACCGGTATGGCCATCATCGGCCTGATGATCCCCACTCCCGGCGGTATCGGCGGATTCCATAAGGCCTGTCAGATCACGCTGACGAACTTCTATCACTACGACGTGAATACATCCGTGGCGGCGGCATTGCTCGTACACGCGGTGGGCATTCTTCCGGTTGTGCTCACCGGAGCGGCTCTGATCGTCCGCGACGGAATCCCCTGGCGCCAGGTTGCCGCGATTGGCGAAAAGCCGGAAGAGTGATATGTAGCCGGGACCTCGAGGCTGCTATGGGGCGGGGGAACGAAGCGATGCATTTCATGGATTCTGACGATGGGCTGCGTGCGAATGGAACTCTGCCGAGGCCGCTTGCCGGTCTGCGGTCAGGCTGCTGACGCCGGGTTCGGTCATGCGCTGTCCATTTTGTGGAAACCTCGAAGACAGGGTCGTGGACTCGCGAGAGAGCCGGGAAGGCGATGCCATCCGCCGGCGCCGGGAGTGCGTAGCCTGCGAGAAGCGGTTTACGAGTTACGAGAAGATCGAGTCGCTGCCGTTCTATGTGGTGAAGAGGGACGAGCGGCGGGAGCTCTACGACCGGGGCAAGCTGATGCACGGCCTGCAGGTGGCCTGCCGGAAACGGCCGGTCCCGGCTCAGACTCTGGAAGAAGTTGCCGACGAGATCGAACAGCGCATGCAGGAGTCGGGGGAACGGGAGATCTCCAGTCAGGAGCTGGGAAACGTAGTCATGAAACGGTTGCGTGAGCTTGACGAAGTAGCCTACGTGCGTTTTGCATCCGTGTACCGCCGCTTCGAGGATGTGGACGCATTCGTGCGTGAGCTTCATCAGCTCAAGGATGATGAGCGATGACGGGAACAGCCATTGCACGATGCCGGGCTGTGCCAGGTGTGGATACGATGTCCCGTGCAAAAACGGGTGGCGGCCAGCGCCCGGATTGCCGCCGGCATGATTGGGGAGAGAGTCCGCGACATGGATAAGAAAAAGGAAGCAACGATGGCAGAGCAGACCGATGCCACGAAAGAAGAAGCGATCAAGATCCCCGATGTCCTTCCGGTCCTTCCCCTGAAAGACCTGGTGATCTTTCCGTTCATCATCGTTCCGCTCTCTGTCTCCCGGGAGAAATCGATCAACGCCGTCGACCAGGCTCTGGCGGAAAACCGCGTCATCATGCTCACCGCGCAGAAGGATTTCCAGAACGAGGATCCGGGCGAGGACGATCTCTACCGCGTGGGCACGGTGGCCATCATCATGCGCATGCTCAAGCTTCCCGATGGACGCATCCGCATCCTGGTGCAGGGACTGTCGCGAGCGCGCATCGACTATTTCATCCAGACCGCCCCGTTCTTCAAGGCGAAGATCACGCGCATCGAAGAACCGGCCACGAAGGAACGCCCGCTGGAAGTGGAGGCGCTGATCCGTTCCGTCAAGCAGAACCTCGACCGGTCCGTGGCCCTGGGAAAGAACATTTCTCCGGAAGTGATGGTCATCGCTGCCAACCTGGACGATCCCGCTCGCCTGACGGACCTCTCCGCGTCGAACCTCGATCTCAAGCTCGAGGAAGCGCAGCAGATTCTGGAGACGATCGATCCCGTGGAGCGTTTGAAGCGCGTCAACGACCTGCTCATCCGCGAGATCAACCTGCTCACCATGCAGCAGGAAATCTCCACGGCGGCGCAGGGCGAGATGAACAAGACCCAGCGCGAGTACTTTCTTCGCCAGCAGCTCAAGGCCATTCAGTCCGAGCTTGGCGAAGGGGAAGAGCTCACCGAGGAAGTGGAGAATTACCGCAAGAAAATAGAAGAGAAGCTCATGCCCACGGAGGCTCGGGAAGAAGTCGAGAAACAGATCAAGCGGTTGGAGCGATCGCACCCCGATTCTGCCGAGACCTCGATCATCCGCACGTACCTCGATTGGATGACGGGGCTGCCCTGGGGCGTGATGTCCGCGGACAATCACGATCTGGCCCGGGCCCGGGAGATTCTGGACGAGGACCACTACGATCTGGAGAAGATCAAAGAGCGCATTCTCGAATACCTGGCCGTGCGCAAACTGCGCGGAGACAAGATGAAGGGTCCCATCCTCTGCTTCGTCGGGCCACCCGGGGTGGGCAAGACCTCGCTGGGACGTTCCATCGCCCGGGCCCTCGATCGCAAGTTCGTGCGTATCTCTCTGGGCGGCGTTCGCGACGAGGCCGAAATCCGGGGACACCGCCGCACCTACGTCGGCGCCCTTCCCGGCCGCATCGTCCAGGGTGTGAACCAGGGCGCGACCGGAAACCCGGTCTTCATGCTGGACGAGGTGGACAAGA
>JBDTRY010000247.1:0-5602 GCA_039931435.1 Acidobacteriota bacterium
GAGGGCCTCCTTCGATGAAGGAAAAACGCGACGTCTACCGTTTTCTCCACATCACACCCCGCCGTATCTACGAACAGCTCGACGAGTACGTCGTTGGGCAGAAACAGGCCAAGGAAGTCCTCGCTGTCGCCGCCTACAACCACCTCAAGCGCATCGAGTACCTCCGTTTCGGCGGTGAGAGCTCCATTCGCAAATCGAACATCCTCATGATCGGTCCCTCCGGTTCGGGCAAGACCTACCTGGCCCGGACCCTGGCCAGAGTTCTCGATCTCCCGTTCGCCTACAACGACGCCACGGCCTTCACCGAAGCGGGCTATTACGGTGAAGATGTGGAGGTGGCCATCGGCCGCCTGCTATACGCCACGAACCAGAACGTCAACGAAGCGGAGAGCGGAATCGTTTTTGTCGATGAGCTGGACAAGATCGCCCGCCGTTCGGGGGGAGCGCGAACCGGCGCCGGATCGCGGGACATCGGTGGCGAAGGGGTGCAGCAGGCCCTTCTCAAAATCCTGGAAGGCGAAAAAATCTTCGTGCCCCTGAACGTCACCGCACACTGGAACAAATACGACTACGTCGAGCTGGACATCTCCAACATCCTCTTCATCTGCGCCGGGTCCTTCTCCGACCTCGAGGAGGAAGGCGACGGAAAGGCCATCGGCTTTTTCGGTGGACGGAACGGCGAGGAGCACACCGTCTCCACCGAGGACCTGGTCAAGTACGGTTTTCTGCCTGAGCTGCTTGGGCGCATCCCGGTGCGCGTGCAGTTTCACGAGCTGTCAGCCACCGATCTGGTGAGCATCCTCACCGATCCCCGGGAGGCGCTCATCCCCGAGTACCAGCGGCTCTGTGCGCTCGATCAGATCCAGCTGGAATTCACCGAGGCAGCCCTCTACGAAGTGGCCCAGGCGGCCATGAGACAGAAGCTTGGAGCGCGCGCGCTGAGGGCGATCCTCGAAAAGGTTCTCCACCCCATTCTCTTCACCGGTCCGGAACGAGCCGGGGAACGCGTCACCATCGAACCCGCTGACGTCCGAGCCGCGCTTGCCTCCCGCCGGGAAAGCTGACGCCGGGCTCACGCTGAGGACGGCCACCTCTGCCGATCTCACGGAGCTGGCAGCGCTGGACGCACGCTGCTTCGCAGAGGGTGTGAGCTACTCGCCGGACGTGCTCTCGTTCTTTGTCAGCGGCGAGAAATCCCGAACGCTGCTTGCCATGCGCGACGGGAGGATCGCCGGCTTCGCCGCCGCGGTGATCCGTTCCGCGCGGGGAGCGCACATCGTCACGATCGAAGTCGATCCCTCGGAGCGGCGGAAAGGTGTGGGCACCACCCTGCTGATGGCGCTGGAGAGTTGGGCGCAAAACGTATCGGATCGAATCTTCCTGGAAGTGGACGCCGATAACGTTCCGGCGATCTCCCTTTACGAGAAGCTCGATTACCTTCTGGCAAAGGAGTTCGAAGAAGACGGGCAGAACCGGTTGGCGATGTGGAAGGCGCTGGGCTGAGAGCGGGGCAATGAGCGCGGCGCGCTCCTGGTGTAGTCTTAAGCCCATGAAGACCGTCGGCATCGCCGCCAAGTCCACGGCCGAGGAGGCCGTGAAATTCGCGCGGCGGGTAGCCAGCGATCTTCAGGAACGCGGATACACCGTGCTCTTCGACGACGAAACGGGCCCGGCCGTAAAGCTGCCCGGCGTGAGCATCTGCAAGGCGAAGTCCGAACTGGCCCGGCTTTCGGACCTCGTCATCACATTCGGAGGCGACGGCACTCTGCTTTCCGTGGCCCGTCACGTGGGCGACACTGTGCCCATCATCGGCGTGAATATGGGCACGCTGGGATTTCTCACGGAGATCCGTGTCGAGGAGTTCCCGGAGGTTCTGGAGCGCGTGCTGGCGGGAAACTATCGCGCCGAGCCACGTGTGGCTCTCGATGTGGAGGTCAGCGGCCCCGGTCCGCTTCGTCACTTCAGAGCGCTCAACGACGCCGTGGTCAACAAGAGCGCTCTGGCACGGATCGTCGAAATGCGGGTCAAGGTCGGCGACATGTTCGTATCCAGCTTCCGGGCGGACGGGTTGATCATCGCCACCCCCACGGGATCCACCGCCTATAATCTCTCCGCCGGTGGACCGATCATCTATCCCACCATGGGCGCCGTCGTCATCACGCCCATCTGCCCGCACATGCTCAGCAACCGTCCTATTGTGATCCCGGACGAATTCGAGCTGACCATTTCCGTCGTCACCGAGAATCAGGAAGTATTTCTCACCCTGGATGGCCAGGAAGGTGCGCCGATCTCCGAGCACGACACCATCACTGTGCGCAAGTCTCCTCACTCCGTACTGCTGGTGCAGTCACCGACGAAGAACTACTTCGACGTATTGCGTACCAAGCTGGATTGGGGAGGTGGATCGTAGAGGATCAGGAAACGGACGAGGAGAGGATGTTCGGCGTCAGCGCTGAATGGCGCGTTCGTAGGTCGAGCGCACCGCCGAGACGTAGTTGATCGTCTCGCGATAGGGCGGCACACCGCGATACCGCTCCACAGCTCCCGGACCAGCGTTGTAGGCGGCGAGCGTCAGGCCGAGATCACCGTGAAAGGTGTCCAGAAGCATTCTCAGGTAGTGCGTCCCAGCGAGGATGTTCTCCCGGATGTCGAGGACGTCGGTAACGCCGAGAAACCTGGCGGTGGCGGGCATGAGTTGCATCAGCCCCTGAGCGCCGACGCGAGAAACGGAATTCGGATCACCGCCGGACTCACGCATTGCCACGGCTGCGATCAGGCGCGGGTCCACGCCATGTCTGGTGGCCGCCTCGCGGATGAAAAGCCCGTAACGCTCGCCGATCGGGCCCGTGAGGTCGGCTCCGGACTGATAGACCACATCTCCGTAGGGATGATACGAAAGTGAACTCGTGGAGCGGAGCGTGAAGAGAGCCCGGCTGATTTCGCCCACCGACTGGGTGGCAGAAATGGAGCGGTTGTCGTTGCGGATGACGATCCTGCCGGCAGGCATTTTCACCCCGCGCAGATCGCGCGCCGAGATACGGGTCTGGGCACCTGCCGGGAGCGCGGCCATAGCCGCCACCGCTAAAATCACGAACCTGGACATTGGACCTGGAGCAACTGCCGGCCTCGAGGCGATATTCCAGTGGCAGCAAAAGCCGCTGGGACCGGCCCCGGGAGCGCCGCTCACGACCCTTGCCATGGGCTAGAATCCGCAAATGAAGACGCTCAGCCACCTGCTGCTCTCCGTTTCGCTCATTCTTGCCCTCGGGGCCTGCCGGACCACCACCTCGCCGACCGATGCCGCCGCAACCATGATGCAGAACCCGAATACCTTCCTTCTATTCGGCGGAACGATCGTCACCGAGGGTCCCGAAGGGACGCTTCACGACATGGCCATCGTCATCTCCCACGGACGGATCGACGAAATACTTCCGTTCGACGAAGCCCGCAGGACCTATCCGACACTCCCGGTAATCGACGCCTCCCGGTACACGATCCTGCCCGGCCTCATCGATGCGCACGCCCACGTGGAGTCGCTCGGGACTGCCATGGACACAGTCTCGCTCGATGGAACGCAGTCGTACGATGAAGTGATCGAGCGAATCACGTCGCGCGCCGCCACGACAGCGAAAGACGACTGGGTTCTCGGCTGGGGCTGGGATCAGAACGACTGGACCGTGGCCAGTTTTCCAACCGCCGGCCCGCTGGACCACGCCGTCTCAGACCATCCTGTCTGGGTGAGCCGGGTGGACGGACACGCCGGTCTGGCCAATACGATGGCCATGCGTCTGGCGGGCGTAACCCGGGACACGAAAGATCCGGAGGGCGGAAGGATCCTCCGCGACAGCTCGGGAAATCCGACCGGAGTGTTCGTCGACGCGGCGCAGGAGCTCATCGATCGCGTCGTGCCTTCGCCATCGCACGAGGTCCGCAAGCAGCGCATTCTTCGTGCCGCGCTGAAGATCGCCGCAAGCGGTCTCACCGGAGTGCACGACGCCGGAATCGACGGCGAAGCAATTCGTATCTACCAGGAACTGATCGATGAAGGCGAATTTCCCATTCGCGTATACGCCATGCTCAGCGACAACGATGCCCTGCTCAAAGAATGGTTCTCGCGGGGTTCGCTGCTCGGGTACAAGGATCAACTCACCGTCCGGACCGTGAAGCTCTACGCGGATGGTGCACTGGGCAGCCGCGGTGCGGCACTGCTCGCCCCATACAGCGATGATCCGACCAACACGGGCCTGCTCGTGTCCACAGCGGAGCATCTGGCAGACGTGGCCACGCGCGCGCGGGCAGCGGGATTTCAGGTGGCCACGCACGCCATCGGTGACCGCGGAGTGCGCAACGTAATCGACGCCTACGAAAAGGCTGGCGTGACGCCGGAAAATCGATTCCGCATCGAGCATCTGCAGGTCGTCGCTCTGGACGATCTGCCCCGGATTGGCCGCGCCGGCATCATCGGCTCCATGCAACCCACACATGCCACCTCGGACATGCCCTGGGCGGAGGCCCGTATCGGGCCACAACGCATCCTCGGGGCCTACGCCTGGCGGAAAGTGCTGAACGCCGGATCGAGGCTGGCCCTCGGCTCGGATTTCCCGGTGGAAGACGTCAATCCATGGTTCGGAATCTACGCGGCCGTAACTCGTCAGGACCAGCGGGGATCACCCGCCGGTGGTTGGTACCCTGCAGAAAAGCTGACACTGACAGAAGCGTTGCGGGGGTTCACAATCGATGCTGCGTATGCGGCCTTTCAGGAGAGCAGTCGTGGCTCGATCGAGCATGGGAAACTGGCGGACTTTACCGTAGTGGACCAGGATCCGTTTTCCGTCGATCCTTCGACTCTTTTCAAAACGACCGTTCGCTATACGATCGTCGGAGGACGAATCGTCTACAACGCTGAGCCAACGCGATAACAGCTTCGACAACCCGCCACCCCTCGTAGGGCCGCACGGCGTGCGTCCGGCACTCTTCGCGATTTCCGCCCGGCCCGTTTCGACCCTGTTACCGGCCGCATACCATGCGGCCCTACCGGTGCTGTGGATATTTCTCGTCTCCCGTCTCTCGTCTCTCCGCTCACTCCGCTGCCAGCTCCTCGAAGCGGGTCAGCTCCGAGAAGCTGCGGTACCGCTGGTCGATCTCCGGACGAGTCAGGCTTCGCAGACGGTCGAGAGAAAACGATTCCACGTTGAAGGAGGCCAGCACACTTCCGTGGATGATGGCCCGGCGCACGGCTCGATCGTCGAACTCCTCACAACTGGCCAGGTACCCGAGAAATCCGCCGGCGAATGTGTCGCCTGCACCGGTGGGGTCGAAGACCGACTCCAGCGGGTAGGCCGGAGCGGCGAATACCGCGTCCGGAGTGATCATCAGCACCCCGTACTCTCCCCGCTTCAAGACTACGGTCTTCGGACCCATGGCGTGAATTTCTGCGGCCGCTTTGATGAGATTCACCTCGCCGGTCATGGCCCGCACTTCAGCCTCGTTGATCACCAGCAGATCCGCGGCTGCGACGATTCTCTTCAATGATTCGAGCTTTGAACTGATCCAGTAATTCATCGTATCCAGAGCCACCAGCCGCGGCCTCTGCGTCTGCCCG
>JBDTRY010000248.1:0-5597 GCA_039931435.1 Acidobacteriota bacterium
CTCAGGATGACAGGTTCGCAGCGGTCGCTCCTGAATCGGTCTTCCGAGCCTTAAGCGTCATAGCAATTCGTGTTTCTTCGCTCTGGTTCAGCACCAGCGCTGTTACCTCGTTTGTAAGAAGCTCACACCGGGCGCTTGTCATCCTGAGGGAGCGCAGCGACCGAAGGATCTCTTCAACGAGGAATGGGTTGGCAACCGGGAAGGTGGAAGAGATCCTTCGCTCGACGCTCAGGATGACAGCCGCGTGAAACTCGCGACGTCTTGAACCCGCCTAAGATGCCTTCCTGCTGCGCCCCTTCGGGATGTCTCCGGCCCTCTCCCGTGGTGGAAAAGACCTTCTACTCGTATCGCAGCGATTCGATCGGATCCAGCTTCGCCGCCTTGTACGCCGGATAGGTTCCGAATATCAGACCGATGGAGACGGAGACTGCCAGACCGACGAGGATCGACCACATCGGCGTACTTGTCGCCAGCGGGCTCAGTTTCTTGACCAGGGCGGCCACGGCAAGGCCGAGGAGCACACCGACCACTCCGCCCAATGCGGAAAGCGTCATGGCTTCGGTAAGAAACTGCACGACGATGTCGCGTCGCACAGCGCCTATGGCCTTCCGGATTCCGATCTCGCGCGTGCGCTCAGTGACTGAAACAAGCATGATGTTCATCACACCGACGCCGCCGATGAGCAGCGCAATCGAGGAGACGAAGATCATGGCCAGGGTTACCCCTCCGGTGATCTTTTTAAAGTTCCCGATCAGTTTGTCGGGTGTGAGCAGGCCGAAATCGTTCGGCTTGTTGAACGGCACCCGTCTTCGCGCCCTCAGTACCGCCGTCCCCTCATCGGTGATCTTGCTCACCAGTTCGGGACGCCGGGGAACCGTGGCGATGTTCACTCCCGTATCCTTCTTGATCCACGGGAAGTGTGAGTCGAAGGTGGTCAGCGGCAGGTAGGCATGGGCATCGGTGGATTCGAAAAAGGTCGAACCTGCGGCCTCCATGACGCCGATGACCGTGTAGCGGCGGCCGGCCAGCGTGACCCGTTTTCCGATGGGGTCAGTGTGAGGGAAAAGCGAGTCCACGAGATTCGACCCGAGGACGATGACCGGTGAGGAGTGGCGGACGTCGTTGTCGTTTATGAAACGACCTTCAGTGACGTAATGATTGTTCGCTGTGGGATAGTCCCCGGTCACTCCGCCCACAGTATCGGGAGTTCCTTCCTTGCCGTTGTACTTGACGGTGGGCGTGCCCTGACCGGGACGTCCGGCGAACCAGTAACGTTCCGGCGAAACGGCCAGCATGTCCGGCACGAGTGCCTTCAGGGCCATGGCGTCTTCGTAGGTGAGATTCTTCCGCTGGCGCTGCTCCTCGTCCCGGTTATTGCCGGGTCCGAAGTTGGC
This sequence comes from Acidobacteriota bacterium, assembly GCA_039931435.1. GTDB lineage: Bacteria > Acidobacteriota > Thermoanaerobaculia > Gp7-AA8 > Gp7-AA8 > JBDTRY01. Next base: position 1,395 of record JBDTRY010000248.1, read on the forward strand.
GTCGAACTTCTGAAACTGCACGAGCGTGGCGCCGAACGACTCGAAGCTGGCGATGACGTTATTGTTGAATCCCTCGATGACCGAAACCATGGCGATGACTGTGGTCACTCCGATGACGATGCCCAGGATGGTCAGAGCCGAGCGGAGCTTGTGACCGATGAGAGCCGTCCCGGCGAATCGCACATTTTCGCGGAAGGCGATGAGGGAACGGATGATGCGGTTGCCACGATCAGCCATGAACGTTCTCCATCATTCGAATCGCAGCGCTTCCACCGGCGCCAGGCGGGAGGCCTTTCGCGCCGGAAAGAATCCAGCCACGACTCCCGTGACTACGGCAACTGCCAGACCTGTGACAATGAGTGCCGGCGTCAGTCTGGTGGGAAGAGGAAAGGCCATTGACAGTCCCTTGCTGATCGCGGCGCCGAGAATGACGCCGATGATTCCACCGATGAGTGCCAGCAGGATCGCTTCCAGCAGGAACTGCAACTGAATGTCACGTTGCCGCGCTCCCAGAGCGCGGCGGATGCCGATCTCCCGAGTCCTTTCGATGACGGAGACGAGCATGATGTTCATGATGACGATTCCGCCCACGACCAGCGCGATTCCCGAGATACAGACCATGAGCGTGAATGCCGATCGGGAGATGTTCTTCCATAGTTTCTGCAGGGCCTCGGCAGTGACAAATGAAAATGGATCGTCTTCGGCGAATGGCGTGTGGCGCCGGCTGCGAAGAATGACGCGCACTTCATCCTCGCTCTGCTGCAGCTTGGCAATTCCTCCCGCGGGACGTACGAAGATATTCAACCCTCTGCGCGTGCCGAATGCCTTGCGGAATGCCGACAGTGGCATGTAGAGCTGATTGTCCTGACTCTGGCCGAGCACGGATCCCTGCTTCCGCAGAAGGCCGATGATGCGCATCGGGTGCCCCTGCACGGTGACGGTTCGACCGAGCGGGTCGAGGTTCGGAAACAGAGTGTCGCGCACGTCGGAGCCGATGACCACGACGTGTGCCGAGTGATACTCCTCGACTTCAGTGAAGAATCGTCCTTCCTCTACGTCGAGATTGTTCAGCTCAGCGAGATTGGCTGTGCTGCCATAACTGACGACGTTCGGTGCCCGTTTGTTGCCGTATTTCACCGGCATCTGCGTCTGCGTGGCGGCACCGATCTGCCCGCACGTCTGGCATTGCGTCTCGATGGCGTGAACGTCGTGGAGGTCGATGTCCTTGCGCCGGATCGCTTTCAGAAATTCATCGCGGCTGGTGATGATCCCGAACTTGGTAGCGATGAACACATCGGGGTTGAGCTGGAAGACCTGCTCGGAGACGTACTGGTTCAGGCCGGAGATTACAGAGACGACAGCGACAACGGTCATGACGCCGATGATCACACCGAGGAGCGTGAGAAAACTCCGCAGCTTGTTGGTTCTGAGCGCGTCCGCTGCAATGCGCAGCATTTCCGGGGCTACCATCGTCGTCTGTCTTCCGTCAGCTCTTGCTGTCCTTGTCCTTGCCGCCCTTGTCGCCTTTGCCTTCGACCGCAATCTTTACTGTATCGCCATCTTTGATGTCGCGGAGTGCCCGGAAGGGACCTGTGACGATTTCCTGACCGACCTTCAGCCCTTCGGTCACTCCCACGAGCGTGTCCCCGGTCAGTCCGGTCTTCACGATCTGGAACGAAACCTTCTTCGTGGCGGGGTCGAAGAGATAGACACCCTCTTCGTCCACCGCTTTGGCGTTCGGTGCTGCCGGACCCTTGACGGGCTTCTCCCGCACCACCAGAGCCTGGATGGGCACGGCCACCGCCGACGGCTCGTGGCCGGTGACGATGTCAGCCGACGATGAGAAGCCGGGCCTGACACCCGCCGGAGGATGGAGCAACTGAACTTTCACTTCGAAATTGATGGCCTCCGTGGAAGTTCCCGCCGTTACAGCGTTCTTGGGACTGGAGGCCACCTCGGTGACGAGACCTTCGTAGGTCTGACCGGGATAGGCATCAATGGTGACGTGCGCCTTCTGCCCGACCTTCACGTTGGGGATATCTGTTTCGTCAACCTGCATTACTGCTTCGACGACACTCATGTCCGAGATCGTCAGGAGCACGGTTCCGGCGTTGTTCATCGTGCCGATCACGGCAACCTCGCCTGCTTCGACCGGGAGGCGTGTGATCAGGCCATCCATGGGAGCGCGGATCGTGGTCTTGGAAAGAGTGTCCCGCGCGCCAGCCAGTCCGGCCCGGGCCTGTTCGATGCGATTACTGATCGCGCCGATGTTCGCCTCCGCAGCCTGGACGGCTGTCCGGGCCTGCTGCACCTCAGCCAGGGGAATGATTTTCTCGGAGTAGTTCTTCTCGGCGCGCTGAAGATTCCGGCGCGACTCATCGAGGTTCGCCCGGGCCGCTTCGCGATCGCTGAAGAGCGCGTTCAACGACGCCTGGGCACCGGCGGCGGAAGCGGCCAGCTGCGCGCGGTCGATCTGCATGAGGAAATCGCCCTTACGGACCTCGTCCCCTTCGCGAACCGCGAGGTTGACGATCTGGCCCATGACGTTCGCCGACAGATCCACCTTCCGCTGTGCCTGGATGGCTCCGTTTGCCGAGACCTTGCTGACCAGGTCCGCCTGGACAACCTTCGTTGTCGTCACCTGAGTGACGTTTCTGTTTTTGCCTCGAACGACGATCGTGACCACGACGGCTGCGATGACGACGAGAACCGCTATGCCGATCCACATTCTTTTCTTCATTTTTCGCTGCTTCTCCTGAACGAGTCTCGAGCCAGTATACGAGCGCTGAGGGTGAGGGTTTTCCGAGCGTTCACCTGTGGGAACCCGCGGTTCGACGCGGAGGGCCCCGGCGGACGGAGTCAAACAACCGGGAATCGCGGCTTCACGGTTGCCGGCCTGGCAAGAGCCGGTGCCGGCTGATCAGACTACCGCACTTTCGTTGACCGTGACCGTCATGGCGTCGGCATCGAGGCTGGCCGGCAGTCCAATCGGCAGAGTGAGCTTCTTGTCGATATGGCCGAAGGCCAGCCCGACCAGTACCGGTACGCCCAGTTTTTCGAAGCGGTCCCTGAGGATCTCTTCCAGACTGAACGAGGGGCCGGTCACGGGGCATTCCGAACAGCGGCCGAAGACAACGCCGGCAATCCTGTCGAATTTTCCTCCGAGGGCCATTTGGGTGAGCATGCGGTCGATGCGGTAGAGCTCCTCGTGAACGTCTTCGAGGAAGACAAGCGCCCCTTCCGTGTCCACTTCGTATGGCGTTCCCATCAGCGTCGATACCAGGGTGAGGTTCCCTCCGACGATGGGCCCTGTGGCCTTCCCTCCGTTGATGGTGTACATGGACCAGTCCCGGTTGATGAGCTCGTCCGGCTTCTTGCCGGGGTTTGCCAGAACGCCGATCGGCTCGGCAGTCATGATCACTTTTTTCAGATTTTCCAGGGAGTAAGGGTCGATGCGCGAGGCAGCCACCGGACCATGGAAGGTGACCAGACCGGTCCTCTGATGGATGGGATTGAGAAGGCCGGTGATGTCGCTGTAGCCGATGAACACCTTGGGATTGCGCTGGATGAGGCTCCAGTCGAGATAGGGCAGCACCCGCGGCGAGCCCCAGCCCCCGGTGAAGGCGAAGATGCCGTTGATCCTGTCATCGCCGAACATGGCGTTGATGTCGGAGGCGCGATCCCGGTCCGTTCCCGCGAAGTACCCGACCTTGTCGAAGGCGTGCTTTCCGACGACAACCTTGAATCCGATCGCCTCCAGTTGCGACGAGGCCAGGCGAATCATGTTGGCGTCGAAGGAGGTCGATGCAGGGAGGACCATGCCCACGGTATCGCCGGGCGAGAGCCGCCTGGGCTTGATCAGCCTGGGGGACGTGCGGGCCGTCGCCGTGACGGAAGTGGTTCCGGCGACCGCGGCGGCGAGGGTGGCCAGTCTGGCGAATTCTCTTCGGTTGATCATGACCGGAGATTGTAAACGGGATGAGGCCTTCCGGTCCTGGTGATGGTCCGGCTGCCAGGGCATCCTGTGGTTTCTCATGGAACGCGATCCGCACCTCGGCCAATGATGAAATTTCGAAAAGGAAAATTAAGAGCTCTGAAATTCGCCGCAGGCTCGGCTGCAGCGATCGGCAGCGCAGCCGCTGGACGATCGATTCTGAAGTCCCTCTCTGCGTCCGGTTACCGCGGACCGGAAAGCGATCATTT
>JBDTRY010000249.1:0-5588 GCA_039931435.1 Acidobacteriota bacterium
CATCCACTCGGGATGCGAGCCGGCATCAGCCGGCGTCAGAGACGTAGCACCGGGCGTGAGCCCGGTGAAACAACTCCTTTGTCAGAACCCGAGCCGGCGTAAGCCGGCGACAGACACATCGTATCGGGCGTGAGCCCGGGCTTATGCCGGCTCGCCAATTCAAATGCTGCTTGCCGCGCTCGTAGCGATGGTCTGCAGCGGAACACTGAAGAAAAACGTCGTTCCTTTTTCCGGGCTGCTCTCCACCCAGATCTTTCCGCCGTGTGCTTCGATGATTCCCCTGGCGATAGGCAGGCCGAGACCAGCCCCCATGCGGGCCGTGCGTTTCATCTGCCAGTAAGGCTCGAAAATGCTGTTCAGGTTTTCCGCTTCGATGCCCGGACCGTTGTCCGAGACGGAAAACACAGCCTGTGATTCCTGCGACTCTACTTTGATGGACACCGTTCCCCCTTCCGGAGTGAACTTCAGAGCGTTGCCGACGAGGTTGGAGAGCGCCTGCACGAGACGATCGTGGTCGCCGTCGATGACCACGGGCTGATCCGGCACGCTCGATGTCAGCGTAATTCGCCGTGCCTGAGCCTGCGGCCGGAAGACGCCGGTCACCTCATTGATGAATCGGTCCACTTCGATCGGTTGCGGGTCGATGGGCAGACGATGCCCACTGTCGATTCGCGTCACGTCGAGCAGATCGGTAATCAGCCTGGCCATCTGTTTCGCGGATGTGCGGATCACCTGGAGATTTTCCGGAATTTCTTCCGGCGGCGGGGGCATCTCCAGCATCATGGAAGTGGTCACGCTGATCGTGGTAAGCGGACTACGCAGATCGTGCGAGACGATGGCCAGAATTTCCTCTCGCGAACGAACCGCCTGCTGTGAATCCGAATAAAGCCGGGCGTTGTCGCGGGCCAGCGCGGCACGAAGAGCGAGCTCCTGCGCAAGTTGGAGGTCCACGTCGGTGAACGGACGTCTCGATTCCGCGGAGGCCAGGATCACGAGACCGGTAATCTGATTGCGGGCGATGAGCGGCACGATCATCAACGAACGAGGCTCCAGAATCGAGCTCGAGTCGGCGCGGTCAGCGCGGCCCAGACACGATCGCAGATCGTCGGGCACCTCGCCGAGCATGATCATTCGCGGGTTCTCGATCAGATCGCGGATCAGCGGCAGCGCGCCGTAGGACGGCGTGGCACCAGGCTGATCGAGCCAGGCCTGTTTCGCCTCCTTACGGTGAGCGAGAGCGACGCGCGAAATGTCTCCCTCGACCGAGACGTCATCGATCAGGCAGAAATCCGCAAGCTGCGGCACGCACAGTTGACTGAGGCGAACCAGAATTGCCTGCTGGTCCAGCGTAGAAGTGAGTTCCCGGCTGGCGTCGGCAAGAAAGGCCGCTCGTTTTTCAGCGGCCTCCGCAGCAGCTCTGGCCTCGTTGGCTCGGTCTGTTTCACGCACTGCTTCCCCGCGCTGTCTCTGCGCTTCTTCGGCCAGTAACCGCATACGCCTTCCCAGCCACGCAACGAGCAGGGCGGAAATCAGTGCCAGAAAGGTAAGAGTGAGTGAAATACGGACGTTTCGCTGCTCGGTGGCAGCGATGGCCTCCTGTCTCTCCGCCATCGCCGCCCGAGCTTCCTTCTTTAGATTTTCAGCTGCCGACAACGTCTCGCTGAGCAGTGGGTGAACCTGAAAGAGCTGGTAGAGAAAGATCGGTGACGGCAGCGAACGGCGGATGAACTCGGAGGTGGTTACGCTGCTGTGCCAGCGCTTCTGCGCCAGTTGCAGTGTTTCCAGCCGGTCCTGAAACTCCGGACTGATTCGACCGGCGATGGGCTTCAGGCGAGCGTATGTGCGCGCTTCCTCATCCACGGCAGATTGATACGAGGTCTGGAACTGCCGCTGCTCGGTGGCCTGAAAGGCGATGATCAGGGAGAGCTCACTGGACAGGGTGGTCTGGAAATCGTCCACCAGAAGCTCGGCCGGTCCGACATACGTCTCCATTTCACTGCGCAGCAGTCGTGTTTTCTGGCGGACGATCAGGGGAAGCAGGACGAGTGCGAAAAGGGAGAGAATGATGAAAGCCAGAGGCAGTAAACGCCTCCAGCTCTGAACCGGCCCCGTCAATCGGTCCAGCTGACGGGCCGCTTCCTGCATCGCCGTGTTCGGGTCGTTGGACATGCGCATTCAGTGTGCTACGCCGGTGTTCCCTACCGCAAATCCGATTTCGTTCCACAGAGCTGATGCCGCGATTGCCAATGGCGCACGGAAGGGGATCGAGCCAGACTGCCGGATCCAGTCAGTCACCGGCAGGTTTGAAACATGGGCCACTCCGCTACGGTGCCCACCGTATCGAGCCGATCGATTAGAATCGGTGGCGTGCTCAATGGAACGTCTTCGGGCGGCGGTGAATTCGAAAAGGCAATCCTGGCAACGGTCAGCGTCGGCGCTGCTCTTTTCGTCGTATGCTCCGGCTTTCTTCTGATCTGGTGGAAGGGATTCAGCCGAAGCTCTCAGCCAGGAGGAGACGAGCCTGCGGAACGCATCCGGGCAAACCGCTCGCAGATGATCCGCCTCTCTGCCCTCGTCGTTGTCCTGGCCCTCGGCTGCCTGCTCATGGTGGCCCTGGCCTATCGGTGGAAATGACCGGAGCCCGATGAGACCTTTTCCAGGAAATGAGCGTAGCCGGTTCCTTCTGAAGTTCTTCGTGGCCATCGTGCTCCTGTACGTTTTCATCGCCGTCAAGCCCGTCAACGATGCCGTTATCGTTCCATTTACGGCGTGGCTCTCCGATATCTCCGCGTCAGTCCTGCGCATCGGTGGCGAGGAGGCGAGGGTGAACGGAACGGTAATACGCACATCGGGATTCGCCGTCGACGTCAGGAACGGCTGCAATGGTGTGGAGGCTGCCATTCTGCTCGTCTCCGCGATCCTTGCCTTTCCTTCCGCCCCGGGCCCGAAGCTTCTGGGGATCGTGGGAGGGTTTCTGCTTCTGGAAACGATCAATATTCTTCGCATCGTCAGTCTGGTCTGGCTCGGTGCCCATCATCCACAGGTCTTTCAGATGTTCCATGTCGCCGTCTGGCAGACGGTGATCATCGTCGTCAGCGTGGCCATCTTTCTTCTCTGGAGCTGGAAATTTGGATCGAAACGTCTGGCCCGCAGCACTTAGGACCGTCGTCGGCTTTCTGGCCGGTCTGGCCTGCTGGATGGCACTCAGTCCGAGCTACGCGCGTCTGCTGGCAACTCTCAGTGAGCCCTTGCTGCGCATGAGCGAGATCCCCGCCGTGACCCGGCTCGTGCCGGATGGCAAGAACATCGTCGTGGAAAGGACGGACTTCCCCAAACGCTCGGCGAGGCCGGAACTGCAGCCCGAGGATCTGACGTTCAACATCATTCTCCTGATGACGCTCTTCGCCATGAATTCGAGCCCGTTGTCGACGCGCAATGTCAGCGGCTTTCTCGCGGCCGCGGGGATCCTCTGCGTGACACACGTTCTGGCGCTCTTCGTGACCATCAAATCGATCTACGCGCTGCAACTCGGCCACTGGAGCCTCGCTCACTACGGCTATTACAGCCGGAGCTTCTGGTCAGGGGCTGCGCATTTTTACCGGCTGATCGGGCTGTACGCCATCGCCTTCGGTCTGTGGTGGCTGCTCCGCCCGCCGGAATCGAGTGCTGGCGCCGGAGGATCGGGGAAGCGCAAACGCCAAAGAAAGTCGAAGCGCACGGCGTCGCGGTAGCCAGCAGCCGCGCCACGAGACGTGACCGCGGCTTACTTCGGCGTGAGGGACCCTTTCCCGGGCCAGGCGGAGTCACCGAGCCTGCGCAGATTCATCTCGAAAAATCTGAAAGGCTCCTTCTCCGGAACGAGGCGATCACCGACCTCTTTCCATGCACCGTCCTTGACCACGGCGGTATAGCGGATCGTGGCCGGCCCGGCCGGGATCTCCCAGACGTAGCCATCTGCGGTTGGCTTCAACGGAAAGTCGCCCGATTGCCCCATGGCGTACGAACGCAGGGAGTACGTTTTTGCGCCGGGATCGTACGAGACCACAGCCAGAGCGTTGAATGACACCTTGCCCTCGGAATCAAAGCCCCGTCCCTCGATGACCGTGACCGATCCGTCGAGGAATGGCCCGATGCGTTCGGTCTGGGTGATGTTGTGTTTCTCACCGGACGGAAGAATTGTCCATGCAGTCCCTCGCCACTCACCATTCATCCAGGAGAGGGTCTTCATGGCCTCTCGCTGATCGGCGATGAGCTTTGCCGGATCGGGACGCTGGGCGAGAAGCGTTGTGGTGAAGACGAGGCAGGCAAACGCGGAAAGACAGGTTCTGGTCATCGAAGGTTCTCCCGTTGTCCGGGTATCGTATATGAAGTCCTTCCGCGTGTCCTCGGCCGTCGCCCATCAGTGGGGCAACGGCCGTCTTCAGACACCGCACAGCAGTCGCCGAGGGGAATCCTCCGCTACCTCTTTGATTGAAAGTGCACAGTCAATTCGAAGATCGTTGCCACGGGCCGGCCCTCGAATGATCCCGGCTTGAACCTCCACTGGCGCACCGCTTCGATTGCGGACTGCTCGAAGAGTTTGTTCGGTGATGTGAGAACGCTGACCGATTCGATTCTGCCGCTGGTGTCGACTACACATTGCAGAACCACCGTTCCGGCCATGCCCGTTTTCAGGAGTATGTTGGGATAACGAGGATCGACACGCTGAAGGACACGAGGAGCCGTCACGCCGTTTCCCACGTGCCGAGGTCCGGAAATCTCGTTCCCGGGGCCGGGCTGAGAGTTTTCGTGGCCGCTTCCCGGAAGCGCGCCAGGCGTATCTGGGGTTACCTCTCCCGGCGCACCGATTTCCGGCGGGTTGTCCGGGCCCGGCGCAACGACAGGAATCGATTCCGGAACTGTGGTGGGAACGGGCTCCAGCGCGGGAGCTGTCGCCGGCGTTGAATGCGCGGGCGCCGGTTGCGCCGGTGCGCGGGGAGCGGCCGGCGGAGGAGTTGGCTGAGGCAGCTGCGGCGCTGGTGGATTCATTACCGGATAGGTGATCTGCGATGGAGACTGTGTGGGCAGTTCCACATGCCAGATCGACGCGAACACTGTTCCGCCGATCACCGCTACGTGAGCGGCAATCGACAGAGGCAGAACAGTGAAGCGCCTGCGATTCGGCGTCTGGACCTTCGATTCCACAACCGAGCTCTCGAACATGCGGCACCTCCCTTTTCGAAGTTAGACGGGAGGACGATTAGAAAACGAACCGGACCGTTCCCGGTGTTTTCAGAAGCGAAACATCGCGGCGCTGATGAAACGCGCACGGGATGACTCGAGCCTGCTGCAGGGCAGAGAGGTTGTCTTCCTCGAGGGAGCGCAGCGACCGAAGGATCTCGTCAACGAGAGTCGTGCCCTTACTCGCGTCGCAACGGGGAAGGTAGAAGAGATCCTTAGCTCGACGCTTCTAATGAAACGTCCGCCGTTCTTGCGGAGGGTAGTGAGCTTGTCATCCTCGAGGGAGCGCAGCGACCGAAGGATCTCGTCAACCAGAGTCGTGCCCTTACTCGCGTCGCAACCGGGAAAGTAGAAGAGATCCTTCGCTC
>JBDTRY010000250.1:0-5552 GCA_039931435.1 Acidobacteriota bacterium
CAGATTCGCGGAAGCTGCTCTCCGAACATCACATCCACGACCCGCGTACCTCCGATGCCCGTATTCATCAGAACCATGCCCGGGTGTGCTGAGACGACGCGGCCAATGACTCTCGATTCGCGGCCCAACGGGTGTTGTTTCATTGCCAGAAGAATGCGATCGCTGGCCTCGGCGGCAACAATGGCCACCAGCTTTCCCTCGTTGGCAACGTAGAGTGGATCCAACCCGAGGATCTCGCAGGCGCCGCGAACGTTCTCGTTTACCGGGATTGTTTCTTCGTCGAGCAACATCCCCACGCCCGACTTCGCGGCGAGCTCGTTCAGCGTCGTGGCCACGCCGCCCCGCGTCGGATCGCGCAGGCAGTGAATGTCGTGGCTGGCGGCGATCATGGACGCAACCAGTCCGTGCAGGGGAGCGGTGTCGCTGGCGATCTCTCCCTCGAAGGTGAGGTTTTCGCGCTGGGAGAGAACGGCCATGCCGTGATCGCCGATCGTACCGCTGAGGATGATGACGTCGCCCGGCGAGGCCGCGCTCGCTGAAATCCGCACATCGTCCTCAATGATTCCGATCCCGGTGGTGGTGATGAAGAGTTTGTCGGCCTTCCCCCGGTCCACGACTTTCGTGTCCCCGGTGACGAGCATCACTCCTGATTCGATCGAGGCCACGCGCATCGATTCGACAACGCGGGCCAGATCGTCCATGGGCAGCCCTTCTTCGAGAATGAACGTCGCCGAGAGATAGAGCGGACGGGCGCCACTCATGGCCAGATCATTGACTGTTCCATGGATGGCCAGCCTGCCGATGTCGCCTCCCGGAAAGAAAATCGGCGTGACAACGAAGGCGTCGGTGGTGAAGGCCAGACGGGTTCCGCCGATCTCGAGCACGGCCTGATCGTCCATGCGTGCCAGGACTTCGTTGTTGAAGGCCGGGAGGAACATCGTCTCGATCAACTCGGCGCTCAGTTTCCCGCCGCTGCCATGGCCTAGCACGATCTGATTGCGGCCGCGCACGGGAGTGGGGCAGGAGGCCAGCAGAAGATCGCCGCTCAGAACCTCCGGGGTCGAATCCCGTTCGGCGCCGCTCATCAGATGACATCCTCCTCGCCGAGAGCGACGTGCACGAGGTCCCAGATCACGTGCAGCAGCGCTACGTGCGACTCCTGGATTCGATGAATGCTGTAGCTCGGCACGGTGAAGCAGTAGTCGGCGACTTCCTGAAGTTCTCCGCCATCCTTGCCGGAGAAGGCGATCGACAGAAGTCCTAGTTGCCGGGCAGTTTCCAGTGCATAAATCAGGTTTGGCGATTTTCCACTGGTGGAGATGGCCAGAGCCATGTCCCCGGGCTTGCCCCAGAGCTTGATCTGATCGACGAAAACCTTGGCGAAATCCTTGTCGTTGGAAATGGCAGTGATCAGAGGGACGTCGGCGACGAGGTCGATGGCCGGGAGGGCCCGGCGTTTTTCAATGATGGGATGGAGAAACTCGACGGCCACATGTTGCGCATCGCACGCGCTCCCTCCGTTTCCCATGACCAGCAGCCGGCTCCCCGCCTCGAAGCGGCGGGCCATCTCCGTGCAGAGCTCCGCGATGCGATCGGCATTGGTGTCGAAGAATTTCTGCTTGACCTCCACTGACTCCGCTACTTTGCGGAGGACCGACTGGCGCATGTCCGTTGCCGTGAGGGTCATCCGGCCGCGACCTCTTCCCGTTTCAGATGCCGTCCATACGCGTAGTAAGCAGCACAGGCTCCCTCGGCTGAGACCATCGTGGCTCCGAGAGGATTTCGAGGCGTGCACTCGGTCCCGAAGGCCGGACAGTCGTGCGGTTTCTTGATACCCTTGAGAATCTGGCCGCTGATGCAGATGGCCGGCTCGTGGGTGTCGATCTCCTGAACGTGAAAAATCCGTTCGGCGTCGTGATCGCGGTACTCGTAGCGCAGCTTGTAACCGCTCTTGGGGATTGCGCCCACTCCGCGCCACTTTCGATCGCAGATCTCGAAGACGCTGCGCACGAGTTTCTGCGCCGGGACGTTCCCGTCGCGACCGAGGATCCGTGCATATTGATTCTCTACTTCATACCGGCCCTCTTCGAGCTGCTGCACGGTCATGCGTACGCCTTCGAGAATATCCAGCGGCTCAAAGCCGGTGACAACGATGGGAACCTTATAGCGCTGGGCGATCGGCTCGTACTCGCGATACCCCATGATGGCGCAGACGTGGCCCGGCCCCAGGAAGCCCTGAACGCGGTTGAGAGGCGATTGCAGAATGTTGGCGATGGCTGGCGGAACCATCACGTGCGAGACGAGGATGGAGACGTTCTTCACGTTCTCCCGGCTGGCATGCCAGACGAGCATGGCGTTCGCCGGCGCCGTCGTCTCGAATCCGATGGCGAAGAAAACCACCTGCTTATCCGGATTCTCTCTGGCAATCTTCAGGCAGTCCAGCGGGGAGTAGACCACGCGCACGTCCGCCCCCTCGGATTTCACCGCGAACAGATCGCCATTGGATCCGGGCACGCGCAGCATGTCCCCGAACGAGCAGAAGATGACATCTTTCTGGCGGGCGATGGCGTGGGCCTTATCGATCAACTCCAGAGAGGTCACGCATACGGGACAGCCCGGACCGTGGACCAGCTCGATGCCTTTCGGAAGGATGTAGTCGATTCCATGCTTGACGATCGAGTGCGTCTGACCGCCGCACATCTCCATGATCACCCATGGCTTCGTCTGGATTCTGGCGATCTCGCGGACGACGTTCTGGGCGACTTTTCCGCTCCGGTACTCATCGACATATTTCATGAAGCAGGCTCCGGCTCACCGACCCATTCCCCGCCCGGCGCGTCCAGCTCGGTCAATTGATCGAGCTCTTCGAGCAGCTGGTAGGTGCGGTGTGCTTCTTCTTCGTCGACCAGACTGATGGCGAATCCTACGTGCACCAGGGCGTAGTTACCGACCTCCGCCTCGGGCACATACTCCAGGCAGGCCTGGCGGATGACGCCTCCGAACTGCACGCGAGCCATACGCAGCCCTTCACTCTCGAAGATCTCGACGATTCTTCCTGGAATGGCCAGACACATTCATTCACCCCTCTCGATGCGTTCTCCAGCCACGGCGGCCTGCCCGAGAGAGATACCTCCGTCGTTGCAGGGAACATGGCGGTGCAGAAATACTTCGAACCCTCGGGCGCGCAGTCGCAACAAGGTACGTTCGAGCAGCAACAGGTTTTGAAACGTCCCGCCGCTGAGACAGACCTTGTTCAGCACGTCCTGCTCCCGAATGCGCAGGCAGATGCTCTCGATGACCTCGGCGAGAGTCTCGTGGAACCTCGCGGCGATCATACTCCGATCGAATTCATGCGCCATCTGCGCCACGATGGCGTCGAACATCGGCCGGAAGTCGATCTGCATGGGCGCCGATCCCTGGACTTCGAAAGGATATGGTCTGGCACTGCCAGCCTTCCGGGCCAGGGTTTCCAGCTCGATGGCAGCCTGTGCTTCAAAAGTCACTTCCGTGCGGGTGCCCAGCACCGCAGCCACCGCATCGAAGAGGCGCCCGCATGAGGAGGTGGGCACGGTATTGATGGACCGGGCCGTCATCCGTTCTACCAGCGAGCGGTCGCCGCTGGCAACCGAACTGAGGAGGCCGCTCGGAATTGCATCACCGAACGTGTCCCGAAGGTAGGCCAGTGCTGAGCGCCACGGCTGGCGGATCGCCGTGTCGCCGCCGGCCAGAGGAACGTACCGGAAATGAGCGCGCCGCTCGAACGAAGCCAGATCCGCGGTCAGGAACTCCGCGCCCCAGATGGCGCCGTCCGTTCCGTACCCGGTGCCGTCCATGGCCACGCCGATGACCTGTTCCCGGAGGCCGTTCTCGGCCATGCAACTGGCGATATGGGCGTGATGATGTTGAACGCCGATCGTGCGCATCCCTTCCAGAGACTGCGCAAATCGCGTGGAAAGATAATGCGGATGAAGGTCGTGGGCCACCGCGATTGGATCGATGTGAAAAAGAGATTTCATCCGTGACAGCGTCTGCTCGAAAAAGGTCAGGGTTTCGTAGTTCTTCAGGTCACCGATGTGCTGGCTGACGAAAGCATAACGATCCTTCGTCAGGCAGAAGGTGTTCTTCAGCTCCGCCCCGCAGGCCAGAAGATCCGGAACGGTGCGGCCGAGGTCGATGGGATGGGGAGCAAACGAACGGGCTCGGCGGATCAACCGCGGCTCACCATCGGAGATCCGCACGATGGAATCATCGACGCGCGTGTGAATCTCCCGGTTGTGCAGAAGGAAAACGTCGGCCACCGCTCCGAGACGCTCGCTGGCCTCGACGTTGTCTATGACGATCGGCTCCTCGCTGATGTTGCCGCTGGTCATGACCAGCAGATCGAGATCACGGAAGAGCAGTGAGTGCAGCGGGGTGTAAGGCAGCATGACGCCGAGGGTATCGTTGCCGGGCGCGAGCTCCTCGGGAAGTGCACAGTCAGCGCGGCGGGCGAGGACGACGATGGGATGCTCCGGCCCTGAGAGAGCTGCGGCCTCTTCCCGGGAGACGACACACTGCGCTGCGACCACGGCCAGGTTCCGCGCCATGAGCGCGAACGGTTTCTCGCTGCGGCGCTTTCTCGCCCGCAGTGCAGCGATGGCCGCGGTGTTTCGCGCGTCGCAGGCCAGCTGAAAACCTCCCAGGCCGCGGATGGCGAGAACGTTGCCGTTCGCCAGCGACTGCCGTGCGAAGTGCATTGGTTCGTGCCGTTCAGGAATGGTGCGCAATGACGGGCCGCACGCGGCGCAGGCATTGGGCTGTGCGTGGAACCGTCTGTTCAGTGGATCGTCGTATTCCGCCTGGCATGCCGCGCACATTACGAACGGTTCCATCGTCGTCTTCGGACGGTCGTAGGGCAGCTCACGAATGATGGTGTAGCGCGGTCCACAATTCGTACAGTTCGTGAAGGGGTACGCGAATCGTCTGTTGGCCGCGTCGATTACTTCGGCGGCGCAATCGGCGCAGGTGGAGACGTCCGCGGGGACGAGGGCAAACGCGCCCTCTTCGGGCCGGCTGGCCAGGATCGAGAAACGATCATCTCCAAGAAAAGGAAGATCGTCGATCTCCAGCGAATCGATGCGGGCCAGCGGAGGTTTGTCCTGCCGCAGGCGCCTGACGAGGATCTCCAGAGTCTGGTCCGGACCCTCCGCTTCGACGATCACTCCAGAAGAGCAATTGAGAACGAAGCCGCTGAGGTTCAGTTCGTGGGCCAGCTGAAATACGAACGGACGAAAGCCCACTCCCTGGACGATTCCTTTGACCGAAATGCGCTTGCGGCGGGTGACGACTTCGGCAGCGGTGCTCATCGGACCAGCGAACTGGCGATGCATAGATCGTTCCGAGCACTACTCGTACGGCTGAGGTGGCCGGACATCGCGATTCCGATGCCTGGCGGTCTCTTGAGCAATCCTTACGGACCGTGGAGAACATGTCATCCTTGAGGGAGCGAAGCGACCGAAGGATCTCATCCACGAGAATCGTGCCCTTGCTCGCGTTGCAACCGGGAAGGTAGA